>NZ_JBECOV010000009.1:0-125242 GCF_040104435.1 Tenacibaculum sp. SSH1-16 | reverse complement strand
ACTTGTTCGTACTCACTTATCAAAAATTGATACTTCTGTAAATAGCTTCGAACTAGAGTTAAATCATCTGTATTTATACGCATAACAAAATATAAGATTTTGTCAACGAATTAGTTAACCTTTACAGTAATGACGTTTTTTAAGTGGTTACTTTTTAGGATGTGTAGTAGCTCAGTTTTTCTCTGGCAAAGTAGTTGTAAAATCTAAACCATATTTTTCTCCTATCTTATAGTTAAGAACTCCATCTTTTTGAAAGGAATCTAATCTCCTTAATTTTTCTAATGGAGCATCTTCTGTCATTCTCATTATTTGATGCCCATATTTTTCAATACGCCCATTATAAAAAACTAAACAACTATAAAGTGTTTCAGGCTTTGTACTTTTAAAAAATAAGAATTTTCGTTTTGGTTCTTTTCTATATAAATAAACCGTTAAGCCATACATAAAATTCTCAATCCAACATATCTCTAATACAATAGTTCCTTCTAAACAATCTCTTTCAGCTTTTAAATAGTAGGATGTATCAGCATACCTTCTTTTATTTTCTGTAATTATTTTCCAATTCATAGTTATACTAACATCTTATATAAGCTTAGCTATATAGTTTGAACACCCAATTTAATAAATATGGGACTAGTAATGATTTATACACCCTTACTCTTTTCTAAAAATCTCATTAATTTAGTATTAAATCAATCACGGTCAAAGCCTAATAAAAAAAAGACGCTCCTAAAAAGAAGCGCCTCTTAAAAATATTGATATGTATTTTATTACAACGGTATGTTCCCGTGTTTTCTATTAGGTCTTTCTACCTTTTTACCTTCTAACATCGCAAAAGCTTTGATTAGTTTTCTACGCGTGTCTTGTGGTAAAATAACCTCATCTACAAATCCACGTTCTGCTGCACGGTATGGATTTGCAAATTTATCAGCATACTCCGCTTCTTTCTCTGCTAGTTTTGCTTCGTGATCGTCTGCTTCAGCAATTTCCTTTTTAAAGATAATTTCACTCGCTCCTTTTGCTCCCATTACCGCAATTTCTGCACTAGGCCATGCAAAGTTCATATCAGCACCAATATGTTTTGAGTTCATTACGTCATAGGCTCCACCATAAGCTTTACGGGTAATTACACTTACTCTTGGTACGGTAGCTTCGCTCAACGCATATAATAACTTTGCTCCGTTGGTAATAATAGCATTCCATTCTTGGTCGGTTCCTGGTAAAAATCCTGGTACATCTACCAATACCAATAACGGAATATTAAAACAATCGCAAAAACGGGTAAATCGTGCTGCTTTTTTAGAACTGTTTACATCCAAACATCCTGCTAAACTCATCGGTTGATTGGCAACGATTCCAACACTTCTTCCCCCTAAACGCGCAAATCCGACCACGATATTATCGGCATAATCTTTATGGATTTCAAAAAACGAATCCGCATCAGCAATACCATCAATTACGGCACGCATATCGTACGGTTTGTTTGCATTATCTGGAACTATATTGGCTAATTCTTCTCTAGTTTCATCGCCTAATTCAAACGGTAATTTCGCTGTAGTTTCTTGATTGTTCTGTGGCATATAACTCAACAATGTTTTGATATCTTCCAAACATTGTACATCATTTGCAGCCGTTAAATGCGTTACTCCCGATTTGGCTGCATGCGTACTTGCTCCTCCTAACTCTTCTGAAGTTACTTCTTCATTGGTTACTGTTTTTACTACGTTAGGTCCCGTAACAAACATATAACTTGAATTTTCTACCATAACGGTAAAATCGGTCATGGCTGGAGAATACACTGCTCCACCTGCACAAGGTCCCATAATTGCTGAGATTTGTGGAATTACCCCTGATGCTTGTACGTTTCTATAAAAAATATCGGCATAACCACCTAACGAACGTACTCCTTCTTGAATACGTGCTCCACCAGAATCGTTCAATCCGATTAATGGTGCTCCCACTTTTACTGCCAAATCCATAATCTTGCAGATTTTTTCGGCATGTGTTTCCGATAACGAACCTCCAAATACCGTAAAGTCTTGTGCAAATACGTATACTAAACGTTCGTTTACAGTTCCGTATCCAGTTACCACTCCGTCACCATAAAACTTTTGATTTTCCATCCCGAAATCGGTCGTTCTATGCGTTACTAAAATGCCTACTTCTTCAAAAGAACCTTCATCTAAGAAATAATCGATACGCTCACGTGCGGTTAATTTTCCTTTTTGATGATGACGGTCGATGCGTTGTTGTCCGCCTCCTAACTTTGCTTCTGTAAGTTTATGTTGTAATTCTTCTATTTTAGATTTCATCTATATTCTTTTTTTGGGCGTTCCCCAAGGGTCGGGCTTTCCGCTATATCTTTTGTTGGTTCTCGATACTTGCTTCGCAAACTCGAACTGACAACAAAAGGATGCCGCTGCAATCCCTAACGCAAATTGTTTTTAACAAGTTTTTAAAATACGTTGCTCTTTTAAATACTGCTGTAAAGCAACTTGTGCAGCAATCTTCGCTTCTTTTTCGTATCCTGCTTCTAACAACTCAGGTGTGTAATATTTCTTTACAAAATGAGTATCAAAATTCCCTGATGTGAAAGCCTCGTGTTCGCATACGAACTTTCCAAACGGCAACGTAGTTTCTATTCCTTTTACCTTGTAATTACTAATTGCTTGTTTCATTAACTCAATGGCTTCTTCACGCGTATTTCCGTAGGTAATCAATTTAGAAATCATCGGATCGTAATAAATAGGAATTTCCATTCCCTCTTCAAAACCATCATCTACACGAATGTTTTCTCCTTTCGGATGTTGGTAGGTTTCCAACACTCCAATACTCGGTGCAAAATTGTCTAACGGATCTTCGGCGTATACACGTAATTCTAATGCGTGCCCTTTAATTTGTAAGTCTTCTTGGGTGAATGATAGCTCCTCTCCTCTTGCTATTTTTATTTGTTGCTCTACCAAGTCAATACCCGTAATCATTTCGGTAACTGGATGCTCTACTTGCAAGCGTGTGTTCATTTCTAAAAAGTAGAAATTCTTGTTTTCGTCTAGTAAAAACTCAACCGTTCCTGCTCCTAAATAATCACAGGCTTTCGCAACTCTTACGGCTGCTGCTCCCATGGCTTCTCTAATTTCAGGAGTCAACACACTCGATGGTGCTTCTTCTACTACTTTTTGGTGGCGACGTTGTACCGAACATTCGCGTTCAAATAAGTGTACTACGTTTCCGTGAGCATCTGCCAATACTTGGATTTCGATATGGCGTGGTGAGCCTACATATTTTTCTATAAATACAGAACCATCTCCAAAAGCTGATTCTGCTTCTGAAATTGCACGCTGCATTTGTTCTTTAATATCTGCTTCTTTTTCAACAACACGCATTCCTTTTCCTCCACCACCTGCTGAAGCTTTTATTAAAATCGGATACCCAATTTCATTTGCTACTTTCGATGCATATTCTACATCGGTTACCGCTTCGTCAATACCCGGAACCATCGGAATATCATAGGCTTTTACTGCATCTTTTGCAGCCAATTTACTTCCCATCACTTCAATAGCGTGGGTTTTTGGTCCTATAAACACAATTCCTGATTTTGCTACGGCTTCTCCAAAGGCTGCATTTTCACTTAAAAATCCGTATCCTGGGTGAATTCCGTCTACATCTAACTCTTTGGCTACTTCAATAATTTTATCTCCTAATAAATAGGATTGATTCGAAGGTGCAGGACCAATACATACCGCTTCGTCTGCAAAAGTTACGTGTGGCGAATTTCTATCTGCTTCAGAAAAAACAGCTACGGTTTTAATTCCCATCTTTTTTGCAGTACGCATTACACGTAAGGCAATTTCTCCTCTGTTTGCTACTAATATCTTTTTCATATTATTCCATTTCTATTAAAACCGTATTCTTTTCTACTTTATCACCTGCCTGAATAGCTACCGATTTTACGACTCCGTCTCTTGGTGCTTGTAAGGTATTCTCCATTTTCATGGCTTCTAATACTAAAATTCCATCACCTTCTTTTACTTCTTGACCAATTTCAACATCTACAGAAACAATTAACCCAGGCATTGGTGCCTTGATATCGTTTTCTTTTTTCTCTGTAGCTACTTCTAAACCTAATTCATCAATCAACATATCTAATTCGTTAGAAATATTCACCTCATAGGTGTTTCCGTTGATTTGAATGGTGTATGTTTTTTTGTTGAAATTTGTTTGGAGTATGGTAGCTTGATACGATTGGTTCCCTTCAAGTACGTGGTAGTTATTTTGTGATTTTTCTACTATGTCTAACGCCTCTATTTGCGCTTCAGTAAAGTCAAAATCATGCGTTTTATTAACGCTCGTTTTAAAAGATTTACTCATAAATATCTGATATTTTCACCACTAAAATATTAAAATTACAACGGAATGCATTGAGTTAAATCTATAAATTGGCTAGAATGTTTTTTTACTTCCTTGATTACTTCCTATCCATTTACTAACAACCTCAGAAAAACCCGCTATTTATCCCGCTTAATTCATATTTCATATTTACCTTTGCACTGTTCTCATAAAGGGGTGCCTTATTTGAATTACGAATTGTGGAATTACGAATTTTGATTATTAAAATAATTTGTAATTAATCATTTATAATTCATAATTAAATTCAGGCTGAGATCATACCCAACGAACCTGGAACAGGTAATGCTGTTTAGGGATTTTATCGTCATTGCGAAGTAATTTGGAAAATTACTGTGGCAATCTGTTTATTGAAGAAAAGATTACGTCGTCGTAAACTAACTCCTCGTAATGACAAATTTTAATTATTCAATGTTTAACTAAAGAATAATTACCTCTTTTTATTCGATTTTGTTTTTATAAAATGAGACCGATGTCTTTTCGTAAAAAAGTGAAGATAGTAGCTTTTTTACTCGTTGTATTCACAACATTAACAACAACCGCACAAACGTTTATTCTATCTGGTAAAATAGTTGATGCAAACCAAGAACCTTTAGTGGGTGCTACCGTAGCAATTAAAGCTCAAAACAAAGGAACTTCTACCGACTTTGAAGGTAAATTCAAATTAAACTTACCAAAAGGAACACATGTTATTGATGTTTCTTATGTGGGGTTTAAAAGCCTTTCACAAGAAGTTAAAATTACCAATAACCAACAGATTACGTTTCAATTAATTTCTAATGAAACTGTGTTAGATGAAGTGTTGGTATCTGCTGTTCGTGTAAAAGCAGATGCACCCGTAACACACTCTAACCTTGGCAAACAAGAAATTGAAAAACGTAATTTAGGACAGGATATTCCTGTGTTACTAAACTACTTACCTTCTGTAACATCCTCGTCAGATGCTGGGGCTGGTGTTGGTTATACTTATATTCGTGTACGTGGTTCGGATGCTTCTCGTGTGAATGTTACGATTAACGGAATTCCATACAACGACTCTGAAAGTCATGGAACTTTTTGGGTAAATATGGGAGATTTTGCTTCGTCTACACAAAGTTTACAGTTACAACGTGGTGTAGGAACGTCTACGAACGGTTCTGGAGCATTTGGAGCTAGTTTAAATATTTTAACCGATGCTGTTTCGGATGAAGCTAGTGGAGAAATTTCAAATGCTTTTGGTTCTTATGGAACTAGAAAACACACCGTAAAGTTTACCACTGGAAAATTAAATAATGGATTTGAGTTTGCAGGACGTTTGTCTAACATTTACTCTGATGGATATGTTGACCGAGCTTTTACCGATTTAAAATCGTATTTCTTACAAGGTAGTTATACTGATGACAATACGTTGATTAAAGCCTTAGCTTTTGGAGGAAAGCAACAAACCTATCAAGCTTGGTATGGCTTAAGTGCTGAGGAGTTACAAGAAAATCGTCGCCAGAACCCGTATACCTACGATAATGAAACCGATAATTATTGGCAAGATCATTACCAATTACATTGGAATGAGAAACTCTCTGATAACTGGTCTACCAATATTGGATTAAATTATACCAAAGGAGAAGGATATTTTGAACAGTTTAAAGAGGACAAAGATGCTGTTGATTATGGTAATGTAATTGTTGACGGAAGCGATGTTATTGTTCGTCGTTGGTTAGATAATGATTTTTATGTAGCTAATGCTAACGTTACTTATAAAACTGAAAAATTCGAGTTAATTTCTGGTGCTTCTTATAGTAATTATAAAGGAGATCATTTTGGTGAAGTTATTTGGGCTACACAATTTGCAGATGGTGCTAGCATTAGAGATCGTTACTATTTTAGTGATGCTAAGAAAAATGATATTAGCGTTTTTTCTAAAGCTACTTTTAATGTTTTTGATAATTTAAAAGCTTTTGTTGATGTACAAGGTAGGTTTATTGATTATACAACCGGAGGCTTTACTTCTGATTTAAATCCTTTAAATATTGACACTTCATTTAGCTTCTTTAATCCTAAGTTAGGTTTTACTTACAGTATTAATAAAGAAAATAGCATTTATGCTTCGTATGCTCGTGCGAATAGAGAACCGAACCGTGATGATTTTCAAAATGGCCCGAATGTACAACATGAAACCTTAGATGATTTTGAATTAGGATGGCGTTTACATAATAAAACGGTTCAATTGAACACCAACATCTATTACATGTCGTACGACAATCAATTAATTCAAACTGGAGGGCTGAATGATGTTGGAGAATATTTACGTGAAAATGTAAAAGACAGCTATCGTTTAGGAGTAGAAATTGATGCTAATATTAACGTTACAGACAAGTTTAGCATTAACCAAAATCTTACCGTAAGTAGTAATAAAATCAACAATTTCATATTAGATCGTGATGGTGTTCAACGCAATATTGGAACTACGAACATTGCTTTTTCCCCTAATATTATCGCTGGAAATGCTTTGATTTATAAGCCTACACAAGGGTTACAGCTTTCTTTATTATCTAAATTTGTTGGTGAACAATATTTAAGTAACACAAACACAGAAGCCTCTAAACTAGATAGCTATTACGTTAGTGATTTTAATGTTAGTTATGAATTAAAAATGAACAAAATTTTTAAATCTATTGTGTTTACAGGATTGGTAAACAATCTTTTTGATAAAGAATATGTTGATAGGGGATATACCTATTTAAATACTTGGGATACTCCTGGAACTTCTTTTGAAGTACAAGGATACTTTCCGCAAGCTACTAGAAACTTTTTAGTAGGTGCAACGTTAAAGTTTTAATTGGGAAAATGCTAGAAAAACAAAAAACCGAGACAATTAATTGTCTCGGTTTTTTGTTTTTTAAAGCTTGACTTAAAAGACTAAATTCGCCAAAAGATTATTTAACTATGAAATTGAAAGAAACCTTAATAATATTACTTTCTATAACAAGCATCGGACTTGGGATTTATTCTTTTAAATTAAATAAAGAAATTTCTCTATTAATGGATGCTAAAAACTTTACTTTCAAATGGATAAACAATCATGAAATCTTGACTAGTTATTGGAAAGAAAATAATAAAATAGCTAATCAATTTTTTGATGTAAACTTTGACTCCAATTATGAGATTGCTAGAGTTTATACTACTTATGGAAAAGTATATCAAACTTGTTTTGACAGGGATGAAAATGGCGTTTATGAAAAAACTGACTGTTATAATTCGGCTGGAAATAAGGTTGGTTATTCTCTCGATAATGATGAAGATGGAGTTCCAGAAGAATTCGTTTTAATTTACGATTCAAAAAAAGAATTAAAGTTTATTGACAGTAATTTTGATGGTAAATTTGAAAAAATCATTATAATTAATAATAGCACTGAAACTGAATTATTAACTAAAACAATGTTTGAAGAGTAAGCTAAGATGAATAAAGAAAATCCCGAGTATACTACTCGGGATTTTCTTTATTCTTTATTTTTCTCTGTCCATTCTAGATAACCTCCTAAAACATTGTATACTTTAAAACCTTTTTGAGCAAGTAACTCACTTGCTTTTAAACTTCTTCCGCCTGAACGGCAATAAAGGTATACCGGTTTTGTTTTATCTAATTTCTCCAGAGCTTTTCCTTCAAAATCATTACCTGTAACATCTATTTTAATTGGATTTTCAATAACTCCTCTTGACCACTCTTCTGGGGTTCTGACGTCTAATAACTGTGCATTATTTTCATTCTGTAAAACTACTTGTAAGTTATCTATAGTAATGTTATTTACCTCTGTCTTTTGTTGTTTACACGACAATATCACTGTTAAAATTAAACCTATTAAAAAAATACCTTTGTTCATCTTGCTTATTTTAAAGTTGATGGACATACCGTTGCTGTCCTTGGAATATCAGTTTCTTTAATAGCCTTATATCCTCCAGCAACATCAATGATGTTATGAAATCCTCTGGCTTTTAAAATAGACGCTGCAATTACTGAACGGTATCCTCCAGCACAATGTACATAAAAGTCTTCTTTTGTTGGAAACTCTTCAACATGCTCGTTTAAGAAATCTAACGGTGTACTTGGTACATCTACAATATGTTCATTTGCATATTCTCCTGGTTTTCTAACATCAAAAACAGGTGCTTTTTCCGTAATTGCTTCTGCTAAAATAGTTGCAGAAACAGAACGTAACGTATCTACTTCTTTTCCTGCTTCTTTCCAAGCTGCAAAGCTTCCATCTAAATACCCTAACACATTATCAAAACCAACACGAGATAAACGTGTAATCGTAGTTTCTTCTTCTCCTTTAGGAGTAACTAATAAAATTGGTTGAGTAACATCTTTAATCAATGCTCCTACCCATGGAGCAAATGTTCCTCCTAAACCAATAAAAATTGATTGAGGAATAAATCCTTTAATAAATTCTGATTGATGACGTACATCTAAAATCAACGCATCTGTTTCGTTTGCTATTTTTTCAAAATCTATTACTGATAAAGCTCTTGCTCCATTTTTGATAACTTCATCGATAGATTGGTATCCTTCCTTATTCATTTTTACATTTAAAGGAAAATATTCAGGTGGAGGTAGTAACCCGTCTGTTACTTCTTTTACAAACTCCTCTTTGGTCATGTCTGCACGCAATGCGTAATTGGTTTTCTTTTGATCGCCAATTGTGCCTACTGTTTCTTTGCTTAAGTTTTTACCACAAGCCGATCCTGCTCCATGTGCCGGATATACAATTACTTCATCTTCCAATGTCATAATTTTTGTACGTAAACTATCGTACAATAATCCTGCTAATTCATCTTGCGTTAAGTTTGCTGCTTTTTGTGCTAAATCTGGACGTCCAACATCACCTAAAAACAAAGTATCTCCACTGAAAACTGCATGATTTTTTCCGTCTTTATCTTTTAACAAATAAGAAGTACTTTCCATTGTATGTCCTGGAGTATGTAATACAGTAATTGTAATTTCTCCTAATCTAAATACTTCTCCATCTGTTGCTATATGAGCTTCATAATTTGTTTTTGCTGTTGGTCCGTATACAATTGTTGCTCCTGTTTTTTCAGCTAGTGTAACATGACCACTTACAAAATCTGCATGGAAGTGAGTTTCGAAAATATATTTGATTTTAGCGCCATCTTTTTCAGCTCTGTTTATATAAGGATCAACTTCACGTAATGGATCTATAATTGCTACTTCTCCATTACTTTCAATATAATAGGCTCCTTGTGCTAAACAACCTGTATAAATTTGCTCTATTTTCATGATATTATATATTATTTATACGCTTGATGTATATACTGTGCGTATTTTTTCTGATTTTGATTATCTCCTGTTTTATAAAAATTTACGGCACCATTGGCACGCATAAAAAAGTGGTCTAAACTCACAACGTCTAATAAGCCTCCTCTAAAAAAGGCATCTCTTACAGGTCCTTTTACTCCTGCAAAGTAAAATTGAATGTTATGCTTGTTAAAATAAATAATACGTTCTTTTAACATATCAATTCCTGTACTATCAACTCTGTTTATGCTTTCAGCATCTAAAACAATCAACTTTAATGCTTTTCCTTTTTCTGATGCCATTTCATCTAACTTATCTCTAAAGTAATTTGAATTAGCATAAAAAAGTTGTGCATCAAAGCGAAATACTAAAATTTCATCATCTAGAATGACTTCCTTAAACCTGCTTTTATTACGATAGAAATCTGAATTTGGTACTTTTCCTAACTCCGCTACATAGGGTCTTGAAGTTCTAAAAATTAAAACAATTAATGATAAAACTACCCCGATTAAAATTCCATATTCAATTCCGAAGAAAATAGTAGCTAAGAAAGTAGCTAAGAGTAGCCAGAAATCTAAATTATTTGCTTTCCATAGCCTTCTTGCTTCTTTTAAATTTATTAAGTTAAAAACTGCAACTATAATAATTGCTGATAAAATAGTTTTTGGCAAGTGATAAAAAACTGGGGTTAAAAAAAGTAAGGTAAACACTACCAAAATTGCGGAAACTATTGCGGAAACTCCTGTAGTTCCTCCCGATTCTGCATTAATTGCCGAACGAGAAAAACTTGATGCTGACGGATATGATTGAAATAATGACCCAACCATATTACTTAAACCCAAAGCTACTAATTCTTGATTGGGTCTTACTCTATACTCATCTTGCTTAGCTTCCAAGGTTTTTCCGATAGAAATAGTTTCTAAATATCCTACCATAACCAAAGTAGCCGCTATCGGCATTAATTCACGTATTAAAGCTACATCAATTACTGGCATTGAAAGTTTAGGTAAGCCTGATGGAATATCTTTTACAATGGCTACATCTGAAAATTCTGTTCCAAAAAAACGGATACTTATTATACCCAATATAACAACGATTAATGCATTGGGTATTTTTCTATTAATTCTTCTAAAAATTATAATAATAGCACAAGCTATTAAACCTATTATTGTTGTATTTGTTTTAAAATATTTAAGTCTGAAGAGAATATCTTCTAATAATACATGGATTTGATCACTTTGTACAAAATCTACTCCGAATAAATTCCTAAATTGATTCAATCCAATAATTAAAGCTACTGCAGAGGTAAACCCAGTTATTACAGGTCTTGATAAAAAGTTAACAATAAATCCTAAACGGAAAATTCCCATTAAAAACTGAATAGTCCCTACTACTAGCGCGAGTAATATTGCTATAGCTATATAACTTTCAGAACCTGTTAATGCTAAGGTAGATACTCCTGTTGCTACAATTAATGAGTCCATTGCTACAGGACCAATTGCTACTTGACGTGACGTACCAAAAATAGCATATAGTAATTGAGGCACTAACGCAGCATACAACCCATAAATTGGTGGTAAACCTGCAATAAGTGCATACGCTATACCTTGAGGAATTAGCACAATAGCAACAGTTATACCTGCAACTACATCACCTTTTAACTGTGACTTTTTATAGTTAGGTATCCATTCTAATATAGGTATGAGTTTTTTTAATAGTTTCATTTATTTAAAAGAGCTCTCCTTGACTAGTTCCTTTAATTCTTCCTAAATGTTTATATGCCAAATCAGTTACTTCTCTTCCTCTTGGCGTACGCATAATAAACCCTTGCTGAATTAAAAAAGGTTCATAAACTTCTTCTATTGTTTCTGAATTTTCTGCTACAGCAGTAGCTAACGTAGTAATTCCTACTGGGCCACCCTTAAACTTATCGATAATGGTGGATAAAATTTTATTATCCATTTCATCCAAACCATGTGCATCTACATTTAAAGCTTTTAAAGCATATTTGGCTATTTCTATGGTAATTGTACCATCTCCTTTAATCTGTGCAAAATCGCGTACTCTACGTAATAATGCGTTAGCAATACGTGGGGTTCCTCTACTTCTACCTGCAATTTCAATTGCTGCTTCCATAGAAATAGGCACTTTTAAAATAAATGCACTTCGTTGTATGATGGTTGTTAATAATTCTGTAGAGTAGTAATGTAATCGACTACTGATACCAAAACGAGCTCGCATAGGCGCTGTGAGCAATCCTGAACGAGTAGTTGCTCCTACTAAAGTAAATGGCTCTAAGTTAATTTGAACTGTACGTGCATTTGGACCAGATTCAATCATGATATCGATTTTATAATCTTCCATTGCTGAATACAGGTATTCTTCAACTATTGGACTTAATCGATGTATTTCATCTATAAATAAAACATCTCGTTCATCTAAATTGGTTAGTAAACCCGCTAAATCTCCAGGTTTATCTAGTACAGGTCCTGAAGTTACTTTTATTCCAACTCCTAATTCATTAGCTAAAATATGAGCCAACGTTGTTTTTCCTAATCCTGGAGGGCCATGAAATAAGGCATGATCTAACGCTTCATCTCGTTGATTCGCTGCCTCTACAAAAACCTTTAAATTATCTATTGCCTGATCTTGGCCAGTAAAATCATCAAATGAAAGCGGACGTAGTTTTTTTTCTACATCTAGTTCTTCATTTGAATAATTTGTATTTTCAGGGTTTAAGTTTTCATTCATATTGTTGCAAATATACTTGAAATAAAATGTTCACATTGTAATATAAGTTACTTAACTAATATTTTATGCTAAAAAATTATTACAAGATCTACTAATACTTATAGAAAACAAAAGCCTCCCAGTTTTGGGAGGCTTTATAATTTATCTTTTTTAAGAAGGCTCTTCGCCATCTAATAGTGGTACGTTTTGTGGTACAAAGTCTTTTCCGTGTACATACTCACCATTTTCATCTGTTTTACTGTAATCGTAAGCCCATCTGTGAACTTCAGGAATTGCTCCTGGCCAGTTTCCATGAATATGTTCAACTGGAGTAGTCCACTCAAGTGTATTTGCATTCCAAGGGTTTTGTGTTGCTTTTTGACCTCTATACATAGAAATAAAGAAGTTTGCTATGAAGATTAACTGTGCTAAACCTCCAAGAATAGCCATGATAGTCATAAACACGTTTATATCTGCCAAATCATCGAACATTGGAAAGTTTGTATTTGTATAATAACGACGTGGTAAACCAGCTAACCCTATAAAGTGCATTGGGAAAAATACTCCGTAAGCACTGATTATTGTTAACCAAAAGTGCCAATATCCTAATGTTTTGTTCATCATTCTACCATACATCTTAGGGAACCAGTGATAAACACCAGCAAACATCCCTAATAAAGCAGATACACCCATTACCAAGTGGAAGTGTGCCACTACAAAATATGTATCGTGAACATTGATATCTAAAGCTGAATCTCCTAATACTAGTCCTGTTAAACCTCCTGTTACGAACGTAGAAACTAATCCGATTGAGAACATCATTGCAGGATTTAACTGTAGGTTACCTTTCCATAGTGTAGTAACATAGTTAAATGCCTTTACTGCTGATGGAATTGCAATTAATACTGTTGTAAATGTAAATACAGAACCTAAGAATGGATTCATTCCAGAAACGAACATGTGGTGACCCCATACAATCGTAGATAAGAATGCAATTGCCATAATAGAACCAACCATTGCACGGTAACCAAAAATTGGTTTACGTGCGTTTGTTGAAATTACTTCTGAACTAATACCTAATGCTGGTAATAAGATAATATATACCTCTGGGTGACCTAAGAACCAGAATAAATGTTCGAATAATACTGGTGACCCTCCTTGGTAATGTAATACTTCTCCAGAAATAAAGATGTCTGATAAGTAGAATGAAGTACCGAAGCTTCTATCAAAGATTAATAATAAGGCTGCTGATAATAATACCGGGAATGAAATTACACCAATAATCGCTGTAATAAAGAATGCCCACATTGTTAATGGCAATCTTGTCATTTTCAATCCTTTTGTACGTAAGTTTAAAACTGTTACGATATAGTTTAACGATCCGATTAATGACGATGCAATGAAAATTGCCATAGACACTAACCATAACGTCATTCCTGTACCTGAACCTGGGATTGCTTGTGGTAATGCAGATAATGGAGGATAAATTGTCCATCCTGCTGATGCTGGTCCTGCTTCTACGAATAATGAAATAATCATTATTACTGATGATAAGAAAAACAACCAATAAGATACCATATTTAAGAATCCAGAAGCCATATCACGAGCTCCAATTTGTAACGGAATTAATAGGTTGGAGAATGTACCACTTAAACCTGCCGTTAGTACAAAGAATACCATGATTGTACCATGAATCGTAACTAACGCTAAGTACATATCTGGGTTCATAATTCCATCTGTTTGATGGTTTCCTAAGAATGCTTCAACAATTGAAAACGATGTATCTGGCCATGCAATTTGTAAACGAAATAACATAGACATGAAACCTCCTATGATACCCATAAATATACCTGTAACAAGGAATTGTTTCGAGATCATTTTATGATCTTGACTAAAGATGTATTTAGTTACAAATGTTTCTTTGTGATGATGATCTGACATAATCTATATATACTTTAAAAAAATATCTTATTTAATAACTTGAGCTAATGTTTTTTGTTCTGATAACCACTTGTTGTACTCTTCTTCTTCAACAACAGTAATTTTCATTTGCATATTGTAGTGAGATGCTCCACAAATTTTGTTACATAATAATAAGTAATCAAACTCATATGGGTCTTCTCCTTTAGCTCTTCTAATTTTGTTAATTCCTTCTGTTTTTGCAATTACCTCAGAATTTTGACGCATTTCTGCTGTGGTATACTTTGGCGTAAATGCGAATTGAGTAACCATACCTGGAACACAGTTCATTTGTGCTCTAAAGTGTGGCATATAAGCAGAGTGCAATACATCTTGCGAACGGAACTTGAATAATACTTTCTTCCCTTTAGGTAAGTATAATTCTGTTACTTGCTTATCATCTTGTGCACTTGGGTCTGACATATCAACCCCCATAGTGTTAATTCCTTTGATAAAGTTTACATTACCTAAACCTAATTGGTTGTCTTCACCTGCATAACGTGCATCCCAGCGGAATTGTTGAGAATATACTTCAATTACAATAGGGTTTTCATCGTCTCCAACATACATAATGTTATTCCAAGCCCATAAACCATATCCAATTAATAACACAATTGTTACTGCAGGAATAGTTGTCCAAATTAATTCTAACTTATGACTATCTGCATAAAATAATGCCTTATTGTTTTTATTTCCTCTGTACTTGTAAGTAAAGAAGAAAATTAAAAACTGCATTCCAAACTGAACTATTCCAATTAACCAAAAAGTGATATTAAAAAGGTTGTCATCATGCTCTCCTTCAAAAGAAGCAGCTTCTGGTAACATAATTACATTCATGGCAATTAAGCAGTAAATCATCATTGCATAAAGGAATGCTAGGAAAGCTAATGAATATTTAGCTTGTTTTTCGTTGTCTTCATCTGTAGCAATTACAGAACGGAAATTCATTATACGAGTAATTTGCCAAAAACTTACTCCGATTGCAACTGCTATGAAAATATAAAATAAAGCGAGCATATTATCTAAACTATTTGTTTATTAATTCTTTTTATTAATGATGATTACTATCTTCTCCTGTGTGTTCGATGTTGTAGTAATGATAGGTTTCACTTTCGTGTAAATAAGGATTACCTTTTGGCACTGGATTAGCTTTTGCAAACGCATTAAACGTAGCAAAAATAAACAATCCTGTGAAGAATAGTACCCCACTTATCTCTCCAATTCCAAATGCCCATTGACCACCTACTGTTCCTGGCATAACCATTACAAATAAGTCAATATAATGACCTGCTAAGATTACAACTCCTCCTAAAATTACAAACCAAGGTCTACTCTTAAAATCACTGTTGATTAATAATAATACTGGGAAAATAAAGTTCATTACAACCATTGCTAAAAATGGCACTTTATATTCGTTAAAACGTAATAGGAAATAAGTTGTTTCTTCTGGCATATCTGCATACCAAATTAACATAAACTGTGCGAACCATAAATATGTCCAGAATACTGAGAAACCAAACATAAATTTAGCTAAGTCATGAATATGACTATCATTTACCAATGGCAATACTCCTTTTGAACGTAAGTAAATAGTTACCATTGCTATGACTGTTAAAGCAGACACTAAGAAAGTAGCTAATACGTACCATCCAAACAATGTTGAGAACCAGTGCGGATCTATTGCCATAATCCAGTCCCAAGAAGCCATACTTTCAGTAATCATGAAGAATATAAGAAATATAACTGTTGCATTATAATTTTTCTTATGCTGCTTTAAATCTCCGTTATCTTGAGCTAACGACCACTTTCTTATTAGAAAACGATAAACATTCCAACCTGCTAAGTAAACAATACTTCTTATTAGCCAACCTGGAGTATTTAACCACCATTTTTTTCCATCTACTATAGCGTCATAATTTGGACTTGTTGGGTCAGTTACTCCTTCTCCCATCCAAGTAAACAGGTGATTCATATGCATTGCTGTAAGTATTAAGAATACTAACATTATTAAACTCACATAATGTAAATTTGATGAAATAGCTTCCATTACTCTGTGCAATACTACAGACCATCCTGCTTGTGCAACAATTTGTGAACCATAAAAAGCAAGCACTAACAATGTAATACCTAAAGAGAATAATAAAGCAACATACAAAGCAGACCAAGGTCTATTTTGCATTTGGTGTAAAGCGTGTTCTGCATGAGCATCTCCGTGATCTTCACCATGAGCAGCTACTTCAGTATGTGCTTCAGTTGTTTCATTCGCTTCATCAGTTGCTGTTTCTTTATGATCATCTTCAGCTACATGTACTGCCGAACTATCTTTTGCTTGTGTATTTTCAGTAGTTTCTTCCGAATGATTTTGTTCACCGTTGTGTGCTACTTCTTCAGTGTGTGTAGCAGTACTATCTGCAACATGCTCTTCAGTTGTTGTATCTTCTTCGTGATTTTCAACTTTAGCTTCTTCTTTATGCTCTACATCGGCATGATCTGCTTTCGCTTCATGACCTCCATGATGTGCATCTTGTTTTGCTAAAATTTCTTTTGCTTCTTCTAATGTTTTAGGCGCTGAAAAGAAACTATAACCTGTTCCTAAAAGTCCTACAGCCATTAAAACAATAGCTAGCATTTTTAATTTTCCTGAAAACTGGTACATATCTTAACTATCTATTATAGACTTATTTTAATTCGCTTCTTAATTTTTCTACGTATTGTACAACTTGCCATCGCTCATTGTATCTTAACTGTGATGCATGAGATCCCATTAAGTTCTTACCATACATAATTACATGATAAATATTCCCTGGGGTTAACTCTCTGTCTGCGTAATTTGGGATACCATTGAATTTATCTCTTTGCGATAACACTCCGTTACCATCCCCTTTTGTTCCGTGACAAGAAGCACAGTATATGTCATATAACTCTTTACCTTTTTCTAAGTTAGCCTCAGTAGTTGGTAATGGGTTTTTTAATTCAGCTTTTGCTTTTTCATATCCTTCATTAGTGTCTGGAATATCATAAGCTACAACTCCGTTTCTGCTTACAGTACCTGCTACTGGTAATTTATTTACCTCTTCATTATTAATACCTTCGGCTCCATTTGCATCGTAGGGTACAGATACATACATATCTGGCATAAACTGTACTTGTGGTTTTCGTTTATCGTTACAAGAACTTAAGCTTGTTGCTGCTACAGCTAAAGCGATAATTATTTTTAAATTCTTCATATCTCTTTATTAGTGCGTTTCTACTACGTTAATTTCTACAGCTCCAGTTTTCTCTAATAATGACACCAACTCTTCTTCACTCCCTTTAACAGGAATCTCCATTAAAAAGTGATCATCTGTAGTTCTTGGGTCAGGGTTTTCAGCTTCTTTAAATGGCCATATCTTACTTCTCATATAAAAAGTAATTACCATTAAGTGTGCTGCAAAAAACACTGTTAATTCAAATAATATTGGAACAAAAGCTGGCATATTGGTAGCCCATGAAAAGTTTGGTTTTCCCCCAATATCTTGAGGCCAATCAGCAATCATAGTATACCATGTTAACCAAACTGCTACTGATAAGCCTGTAATACCATATAAAAAAGCGGTAATTGCTAAACGTGTTGGTGCTAATCCCATTGCTTTGTCTAATCCATGAACTGGAAAAGGACAAAATACTTCTTCAATATGATGATTTTCTGCTTTTACTTTCTTAACGGCATCCATTAAGATATCATCATCATTATATAATGCGTGAATTACTTTATTAGTGCTCATTGTTCTCTTCTCTTGATTTTTTAAAATTCTCACCTGATGATTTCAAAATAGTCTTAATCTCTGCTGTAGGGATTACTGGGAAAGTTCTTGCATATAATAAGAATAATACAAAGAAGAATCCGATAGTTCCTATAAAGATACCTACGTCTACGAACGTTGGTTCAAAACGCCACCATGTAGATGGTAACTGTCCTTTACTTAATACAATTGCAATAATATCAAAACGCTCAAACCACATACCGATGTTAATTACTATCGAGATAATAAAAGACCAAATAAAACTTCTTCTAATCTTTTTGATCCATAATAACTGCGGTGTGAAAATGTTACAAATTAATAACGACCAAAATGCCCATCCGTAAGCTCCTGCTTCTGCTCCAAATGATAAGTATGTGTAGTTTTCGTAAGGAGAACCTGTATACCATGCAATAAAGAACTCTGTTGCATAAGCTACTGCTACGATACCTCCTGTTAAAATGATTACGATGTTCATATACTCTACGTGTAAACGTGTAATATATGCTTCCATATTTGTAACCTTACGCATAATACCTAATAAGGTTTGTACCATTGCAAATCCAGAGAATATCGCCCCTGCTACGAAATAAGGAGGGAAAATTGTTGAGTGCCATCCTGGGTTGATAGAAGTTGCGAAGTCCATCGATACAATTGTGTGTACAGAAAGTACTAATGGTGTTGCTAATCCTGCTAATACTAACGACACTTCTTCAAAACGTTGCCAGTCTTTTGCTCTACCTGACCACCCGAAAGATAATAATGCATAAATTTTCTTTTGGAAAGGTTTAACAGCTCTATCACGAATCGTTGCAAAATCAGGTAATAAACCAGTCCACCAGAAAACTAATGATACCGATAAATACGTAGAAATTGCGAATACATCCCATAATAATGGCGAGTTAAAGTTAACCCATAATGATCCAAATTGGTTTGGAATTGGTAATACCCAGTATCCGTTCCATGGACGTCCCATATGAATAATTGGGAATAATCCTGCTTGGAATACCGCAAAGATTGTCATCGCTTCTGCAGAACGGTTAATTGCCATTCTCCATTTTTGACGGAATAATAAAAGTACTGCAGAAATAAGTGTTCCTGCGTGACCAATACCTACCCACCATACGAAGTTGGTAATATCCCATGCCCAACCGATGTTTTTACTTAATCCCCATACACCAATACCTGTTCCTACGGTGTAAAAGATACATCCAAATCCCCATAACATTGCTGCTAAAGAGATATAGAATGCTATATACCAATTTTTGTTTGCTTTACCTTCAATAGGTCTAGCAATATCTTCAGTAATATCATGGTAACTCTTGTCACCAAGTATTAAAGGTTCTCTATAAGATGATTCGTAATGAGACGACATAAATCTATATACTTATTAATTTTACTATTAAGCTTCGTTTGTATTTCTTACTTTCACTTGATACACTACGTTTGGTTTTGTACCAATATAATCTAAAACGTGGAAAGCTCTTTTATCTTCTTTTAATGCTGTAACTGTATCTTCAGTGTTGTTTATATCTCCAAACACCATAGAACCAGTAGAACATGCTGCTGAACATGCTGTTTCAAACTCGTCTTTTTTAACAGCTCTACCTTCTTTCTTAGCCTTTAAGATAGTAGCTTGTGTCATTTGAATACACATAGAACACTTTTCCATTACACCACGAGAACGAACTACTACGTCTGGGTTTAACACCATTTTACCGTACTCGTTATTCATGTTAAAATCAAACTCGTTGTTTTCAGCATAATTAAACCAGTTGAAACGACGAACTCTATATGGACAGTTATTTGCACAGTAACGAGTACCTACACAACGATTATATGCCATTTGGTTTTGACCTTGACGACCGTGAGATGTTGCTGCTACCGGACATACTGTTTCACATGGTGCGTGGTTACAGTGCTGACACATCATTGGTTGGAAAGCAACCTGTGGATTTTCTGCTGGGTTTTCTAAAGCATCAAATAAATCTCCTTTGCTTAGCTCTAATACTTTTTCAGTATAACGTCTTTCAATTTCTTGGTTAGCTATGTTTGGATTTTGAGCTTTGAACTCCTCCAATGTCATTTTAGCCTTATGTTGCTTATCTTCCACAGTAGAAGAATAATAACGATCAATACGTAACCAAGCCATATCTCTACCAACTCTCATTTCATCTTTACCAACAACTGGTACGTTGTTTTCTGCGTGACATGCAATAACACATGCTCCACAACCTGTACAAGATGTTAAGTCGATAGATAAGTTAAAGTGGTGTCCTAAACTTCTGTCATGCTCATCCCATAAGTCAATTTTACTTCCTTCAACTTCTTGATGATCATAAGAGACCATAAATGGCTTATTCCAAGTATGCTTAGGATCTAATTTTTTATCGTTTACTTCTTTTAATGAAGCTTCTTTTAATATATCGTGGCGACCTGCTAAAGTACTTTGTACTTGCATACAAGCAAACTTGTGCCATCCTGAAGTTCTTTCAATAGAAACATTATACTGAACATTGTTTCCATTTTGGTAGAATGGATAGGCATTGACACCTACTTGCATTTCTGATTTTAATCCTTGAGTTCTACCGTATCCTAATGCTAAACCTACTGATCCTTTTGCTTGACCTGGTTGTATAAGTACTGGTACTTTATTTATTGTTATGCCATTTACTGTTACGTTAGCATAATTACCATCAATAGCACCATTATCTTTTACTGGGTTTTCAAAACCTAATTCTTTTGCATCTGAAATCGAAATAGTCAAGTAGTTATCCCAAGAAGCTCTTGTAATAGGGTCAGGTAATTCTTGTAACCAAGGGTTATTTGCTTGTTTACCGTCTCCTAACGCTGTTGATGAGTATAAGCTTAATTCGAATCCTGAAGCATTATTAGCATTTTTCACTAATTGCGCTGCTACTACATTTATATCTACAGCAGATTCAAAAGCTATTTCTTCTTCTACAGTAACTTTTTCAACTTTAAAGAACCCATCATGTAATGCTTGATTCCATGAAGCCCCTCCTAATACATTTGTACTCCAAAATTCTTTTAAAGTATCGTAATAGTTCACTGTACTTCCAGACCATTTTAACAAAACGTCTTGTATTTGACGTGTGTTAAATAGTGGCTGTATAGTTGGTTGCATTAAACTATAAACACCTTGCTTCGCCATAACATCTCCCCAACTTTCTAAGTTATGAGGTGCTGGCAATGTATATTGTGTAGCATTAGCTGTAGCATCATCTTGAGTAGATAGAGCTATAGATAATTTTAAATTTTTAATTCCTTCTGCTAAATCAACTGCATTTGCTAAAGTGTATAAAGGATTTACATTATAAGTAATTAAACCTTTTACTTTACCTCCTTTAACGTCTGCTATCAATTGAGCTACTTGGGTATCGTTACCTTGACGCTTTAAATTCACCGCCTCAGTATCTATTACCTCACTATTTAACGCTTTATTGATTGCCAATGCAATTAATTGTGCGTTTTTATCATTTAAACCTGAAACAACAACCCCTTTTGAACCTGCTTTTTTAAGGTCTTTAGCTAATTGCTTTACCTCTACATCAAAAGCTGTTGCTTTTGAAGGAAGGCTATTTCCTGTTATTTGGTTGTATAAGTTTATTAAAGCGAAAACTTGCTCAGATGGTTTGGCTACAATTCTTTTATCGGCATTTGCTCCCGCTAAAGACATGTTAGCTTCTATTTGAACATGGTATGACATTTTACCAGTTTCTACTCTACGACCTTCTGCATAAGACTTTTCGTATCCCCCTTGCCAATCACCAATAAAATCTGCCCCTATGGACGCGATAACTTCCGCCTTACTAAAATCGTAATCTGGCAATGCTCTTTTACCATACATGGCTTCAAAAGCATCAGCAGTTGCACTTTCAGAAATTGCGTCATATACCACATGCTTAACATTTGGGTAAGCTGTAATAAAATCTGCTATTACTTTTTCAGTAGAAGGACTCGCTAAAGTTCCTGTTAATAATACTACTGGTTCATTAGCATTCTTTAATTCGTTTAATTTTGCGATAATTTCTTTATCTGCATCTGCCCAAGATATTTGAGTTCTTCCTTTTCTTGGTTCTTTTAAACGTAATTTTTCATCGTATAATGATAAAACTGACGCTTGAGTACGTGCGCTAGTTACACCTCCTGCCTCTTTATTTGGCATGATTTGAATTGGACGTCCTTCGCGTGTTTTTACTAATACGTTTGCGAAATCAAAACCGTCTGCAATTGTAGTTGCGTACCAATCAGCAACGCCTACTACGATATCATTAGGTTGCACTACATAAGGAATTGATTTTCTTACTGGACCTTCACAAGCTGCTAAAGAAGCTGCTGCAGTGGTAAATCCAACATATTTCAAGAAGTCTCTACGTGAAGTTGATGATGTTTCTAAGGTATCTTTGTCGCCTAAAAATTCATCTGTAGGAATATCTTGTACAAACTCATTATTACGTAGCGTTTCAACAATAGAACTACCCTTTAGTTCTTCAACACTTTGCCAGTATTTTTTGTTTGAAGCCATTTATATATGTGTTTTTCTACTTTCTAAATTGATTAATAGTGGCATTTACCACACTCTTTTCCTCCTAATTGAGCAATAGTTACTTGCTCAACACCGTACTTCTTAGCTAGTTCTTCATGAATTTTAGCATAGTACTCATTACCTTTTAAGTCAACCTTAGTTTCCTTATGACAGTCAATACACCAACCCATTGTTAATGGCGAATATTGATATACTTCTTCCATTTCCTCTACTGGACCATGACATTTTTGACATGCAATTCCTCCTACAGTTACGTGCTGCGAATGGTTAAAATATGCGAAATCTGGCAAGTTATGAACTCTCACCCATTTAACCGGCTTAGTATTTCCAGTATATTCTAATTTTTCTGCATCCCAACCAGCTGCTTCATAAATCTTAGCGATTTCTTTATCTAAATCAGCTTTTACTAATGTATGATCATCCATCACAACTTTTGTATCGTCTGCTACTTCAGAAATATTTTTATGACAATTCATACAAACATTTACAGATGGTATACCTGAATGCTTACTATGTTTTGCTGCAGAGTGACAGTATTGACAATCTATCTTATTATCTCCTGCGTGAATTTTATGTGAAAAAGCTATAGGTTGAATTGGCTGATACCCCTCATCAACACCAACTTTAAACAAAGTTCCAAACAAGAAATAAGCAGCAATTAAAGCTCCAAAAATAACGGTTAACACTTTTAAGAAAGTATTCTGTTTAATTCCTTGCCACAACTCAGCAGTTTGCCCCATTAAACCTGGAGTTTTTGGAGCGCCTTTTAATTCACTAATAGTTTTTAACAAACTACCAATAATTAAGAATGCCACAACAATAGCTGCAGCCAATATATATATCAACCATTTTGGTGCCTGATCACCTTGAGATCCAACTCCTTCAATATCAGCTCCTGCTGCTGGAGTCTTCTTTAACTCACCAACCGTGGTATAGTAAAGGATATCATCAATGTTTTGATCCGATAACTGCGGAAAAGCAGTCATATTAGAACCATTATACTCTTCAAAAATCGCAATTGCTTCTTTATCTCCTGAAGCTCTTAAAGCAGCATTATCTTTTATCCATGCTTTCAACCATTCATTGGTTCTTCTCTCTTCAATCCCAGCCAAAGCAGGACCAACCAGCTTCTTATCTAACTTATGACAAGATGCACAAAGAGATTTAAACAATTTTTTCCCTTCTTTTTGACGCGCCTCATCAATATCTTGTGAAAACGCCGAAAAACTTACTAAGAAAACTAAAAAGAAAGCTAAACTCTTTGCTAGAGTTTTAGTTAATCTACTGTGATGATTCACACTTTTCATACTATAAAAATATAAGTTTTGTATCTATTTTGGTACAATTTTTTCTGTTACACTAATTTTAAAATTAGCACACAGAAAGTTGCACAAAAGTACTACTTCTGTCTAAATTGTGAAATGTTAAGAGAATCCTAATCTATAATTTATAACAATTCTAAATAACTAGCGTTAACAATGTATTAACTCACAAGTCATTACTTTTGTAAAAAGATTCATCAAAATGAAAAAACATAGCTTAATTATTACTTTTATATTTCTTGTTACTGCTTTTGCACTCAAAGCTAATGCTCAGGAAAAACTTACTGACAACAAGCACATTATTTCACTGATAGAAAAGAAAAGAACCTACAATAAGAGCAATGGAAACGGGTACAGAATCCAACTATACAATGGACTTGAAAGACGCGCTAGAAGCCTCCGTAATAGGTTTAAAGTTGAATACCCTGATGTTTACACAAAACTAATTTATAAACAACCTGAATGGAAAATACAAGTAGGAAATTATAAAACACGCTTACATGCTGATAGGGCTCTAAATGAAATCCGAGAAAAATTCTCTGGTGCCATTGTAGTACCTATGTAATTAAACATATTTTATCACATAAAAAAGAGTAATCGAACAAACGATTACTCTTTTTTATTTACTGGCTAATTAATTATTAATAAGCCCTCTTATCATTTCCTTCATAAAAATTGATAAATGCCTGATTTACCACCCTATGACCTCCATCAGTAGGATAATCTCCAGTAAAATACCAATCTCCTAAATTGTCTGGACAAGCTTTATGTAAACCACTTACTGGCTGAAAAATCACCTCGACATCAGCTTTTATCTCTGCAGTTTTTAACATTTGTGCAATCTTTGCAGAAACTTCTTCATCTGTAAAAGGTGCATAAATTTCCTTAACGTAGTTTATCACATCTTTATCTTCACTGTTTTCTTGTTGCTTACATTTTTGATACACTTCATCAACAATATGATACTGATTTGTTTCTTTTAACAATTCCAACGCAGCTTTAAAAGCAATAAAATCGTTAATCTTAGCCATATCAATACCATAACAATCTGGATAACGTATTTGAGGCGCAGAAGAAACTACTACTATTTTCTTAGGATTCAATCGATCCAAGATTTTAATAATACTTTTCTTCAAGGTAGTACCTCTTACAATACTATCATCAATAATTACTAAATTATCTGTTGGTTTTACAACTCCGTAAGTAACATCATAAACATGCGCAACTAAATCATCACGACTACTATCATCTGTAATAAAAGTACGTAGTTTAGCATCTTTAATCGCTATTTTTTCAAAACGTGGTCTTTTAGAAAGAATTTCAATTACTCTTTCTTTTGAAAGCTTTCCTTCACCCGCTAAAATTGCATCAGTCTTTTGCTGATTTAATACATCTTCAGCAGCTTCCATCATTCCAAAAAATGATGTTTCTGCCGTATTTGGTATGTAAGAAAACACTGAATTTTCTATATCACTATCAATAGATTTTAAAACTTCAGGAAACACATATTTCCCTAAGTTTTTACGTTCTTCATAAATTGATGCATCACTTCCTCTTGAAAAATAAATACGCTCAAATGAACATGCTTTTTTGGGACGCTGCTCTAAAATTGGCGACATTGTTGTCTCTCCATTCTTTTTGATTATTAACGCATGTCCTCTTTCAACCTCTTTTATTGACTCTATATCAACGTTAAAAACTGTTTGAATAACTGGACGTTCAGAAGCAACCACAACTACTTCATCGTCTTCATAAAAAAAAGCTGGACGAATAGCTGATGGGTCTCTCAACACAAACGCATCTCCATGCCCCAGCATACCTGCCATAGCATATCCACCATCCCAGTTTTTAGCCGAACGTTTTAAAATTCGTTGAATATCTAGGTTATCTTCTATGTAAGGAGAAGCATCCTTTTTATTAAATCCTTCTTCTTTAGCTTTCAAATATAAATCTGAAACTTCCGACTGCAGAAAGTGTCCTATTTTTTCTAAAATTGTTACAGTATCAGTAGACTCTTTAGGGTGTTGACCTAATTCAATTAAATCATTTAACAAATGTTTAGAATTAGTCATATTAAAATTACCAGCAACAATTAAGCTTTGATGTTTCCAGTTGCTTTGGCGTAAAAAAGGATGTACACTCTCTATAGAGTTTTTACCAAAAGTACCGTAGCGAACGTGCCCTAAAAATAAGTTTCCAATGTAAGGTACATTTTCTTCTTGCCATTTCACATCATCAACCTTATCTGGATTCTCTTCAAAAACTCCATTGATTCTATGATTAATTTTCCCAAAGATATCCTGGATTGGTTGTGATTGGTTGGAACGGATTCTGCTTATATATCTTGTTCCAGGCTCTACATTAAATTTTATACTTGCTAATCCAGCACCGTCTTGCCCCCGGTTGTGCTGTTTCTCCATTAACAGGTACATTTTATTTACACCATAAAACGCGGTACCGTATTTGTCTTTATAGTATTGTAATGGCTTCTTTAAACGAACCATTGCAATTCCGCATTCGTGTTTAATAGCGTCACTCATTTAATTTCAAGTATTTAGTTGTGTTGTAGTTTTGTGTGTTGTATAAAAAAATCCGCAGCAAAAAGCGCGGATTTATAGTTTATGATAATGCTATATCAAATTGTGTTAATTCTTTAAACGCTTTTAAACGCGCTTGTACCTCTTCGCTAGTTAATGCCTCCATACGCTGTGTTCCGAATTTTTCAACACAGAACGATGCTAAGTTAGATCCATATATAATTGCACTCTTCATATTTTCGAATGAAATATCTTCGGTTTTAGCTAAATATCCGCAGAAACCTCCTGCAAAAGTATCTCCAGCTCCAGTTGGGTCGAACACCTCTGCTAATGGCAATGCTGGTGCAAAGAACATATTTCCTTCATTGAATAATAAAGCTCCATGTTCCCCTTTTTTAATTACCACGTATTTTGGTCCCATTTCATGAATTTTCTTTGCTGCATTTACCAAAGAATATTCTCCACTTAACTGACGTGCTTCCTCGTCGTTAATTGTAATAACATCTACACGCTTTAATACTTCATGCAAATCGTTTAATGCTATATCCATCCAAAAGTTCATAGTATCTAACACTACTAACTTAGGTCTTTCATTCATTTGATCTAATACCGATGCTTGTGTTAATGGATGTAAATTACCTAACATTACAATTGGTGCATCTTTAAACGATTCTGGAACCACTGGTTGAAAATGTTCTAATACATTTAGTTCAGTTACTAAAGTATCACGAGAATTCATATCATTATGATACTTTCCACTCCAAAAGAAAGTTTTTCCTTCTTTTACGATTTCCACTCCATCAGTATTAATTCCTTTATCGTTCATCATATCTAAGTATGATTGTGGAAAATCTCCTCCAACTACAGAAACAACTCCTGTTTGCACTCCAAATTGTGAAGCTGCTAATCCTACAAATGTTCCTGATCCTCCTAAGATTTTATCAGTTTTTCCAAATGGTGTTTCTATAGCGTCAAATGCTACTGTTCCTACTGCTAATAATTTACTCATAACTCTACTTAATATTTCTTCAACTGAAGAAATGTATTTGTTTCATTAAGTCTTTATAAATTACTAAGACTTAAATTTTTACTAATTATACTCATTAAGGCTTAAACTCTCATGTCAACTGCCTTTTTTGTCGTAATTTTGCGTCTTTAATTAAAAACGGTCTTTTTGACTTTGCAAAAATAGTTTTAAAAAATGACTATCAAAGAAATACAAGAAGAAATTATTGACGAGTTTTCTATGTTTGAAGACTGGATGGAGCGTTATGAGTACATTATAGAGCTAGGAAAATCGCTACCTTTAATAAGTGAAACTTACAAATTGGATGAAAACCTAATTAAAGGATGCCAATCGAAAGTATGGTTACATTCTGAATTAAAAGGTGATACTATTGAGTTTACTGCCGATAGTGATGCTATTTTAACAAAAGGAATTGTGGCTTTATTATTGAGGGTATTTTCTAACCAAACACCTAAGGCTATTTTAGACGCCGATACTGATTTTATTGATGAGATTGGCCTGAAAGAACATTTAAGCCCTACACGTGCTAATGGTTTAGTATCCATGGTAAAACAAATTAAAATGTACGCAATTGCACAGCAAAGCAAATTAGCGAATTAAAAGAAGTTTAGAATTATGACTGAAGACAAATTAGAAGAATTAGGAGATAAAATTGTACGTGTATTAAAAACCATATATGACCCAGAAATACCTGTTGACATATATGAGTTAGGTTTAATTTATGATGTTTTTATATCAGAAGAAAATGATGCCAAAATATTAATGACATTAACTTCTCCTAACTGTCCTGTTGCTGAAACTTTACCTGTTGAAGTAGAAGAAAAAGTAAAAACTTTAAAAGAGATTAACAATTGCGAGGTAGAAATCACTTTCGATCCTACTTGGACTCAAGATATGATGAGTGAAGAAGCTAAATTAGAGTTAGGAATGTTATAGTGTGATATATAACTAAAATAACTATTTTCGCGAAAAATTTATTAAAAATAATCATGAAAAAGATCACACTTTTATTCGTTACTTTAGTAACGATTATCTCTTGTACTTCTGACAAAGAAATAATTGAAAAAGAAACACCTAAATTATTAAACAAGCAAGTAACTACAGAAAGCTACGATGATGATGGAGACCCAGACACTCCATTCGTGGAAAGTTCCAGAACTAGCACCTATCTTTACAATGACAAACACGAATTAATTAAAATAGTTCATGAATCGCCAAAAGAAAAAGAAGAAACCTTGTTTACTTATACAAAAGGGAAAATTACTAAAATAGAAGATATAGACAATAATGGAGAAACAGATCGCTATAGTGAATATGAGTACACTGGCAACTTACTTACTAAGCAAACAAACTATAATTCTAATGGTGAAATAAACAGTATTGAAAATTATGAATACAATTCTATTTCCAAAATACTTAAAACCACAAAGCAAGTCTTTTTTGACAGTAGCAATAATGTTTATGTAACAGAATATGAATACATATCTGATAATAAGGTTAAGGAAATTGAAGGAGATTCATATATTGTTTATACTTTTGACAATAAAAACTCCCCTCTTTTAAATATTGCTGGTATTAAAGCTATTTTAAACTCAAATTTTGAGGAGGGTGGAATACACAATGTGACATTATATGAAGAATTTGACAAAGACGATAATAAATTAGGCTCTTCCAAAACAATTTATAAATACGACTCTGATAATTTCGTTATACAAAAAGATGATTCAAGTAATGATTACTCATATATCGTAACTTACGAATACAATAAGTAAATCATTAGTGTTTTTTCAAAACAACAAAATCTTCATCTTTAAAATAACATTATAGATGAAGATTTTTTATTTTTACGGTAAAACAAACATGGCAGAAGAAATTATAAATAGAGTTGCTAATAGTAAGCTTACTACAATAGACCTTGAAGATTTTTACCCTGAGGGTAAACGTGTAATATTTGATATTAAGGATTGGTTATTTGAAGAATTAATTCTTCGTGAAAAAGATTTTAGAGAGACTGTAAAAAACCATGACTGGTCTCAATATCTAGATAGTTATGTTTCTTTAACTTGTTCTACTGACGCTATTATTCCTTCGTGGGCTTATATTTTACTAACTACTGAACTTACTCCTTTTGCTAAAAAGGTTGTTGTTGGGGACTTAATATTACTAGAAACTGTAATATATCAAGAGATAATTCAACAGCTTAACATCTCTAATTATAAAGACAAACCTATAATAATTAAAGGATGCTCAAATAAACCTATACCACCATCAGCATACACCTTACTAATTGAAAAAATTAAACCTGTAGCTAAAACCATTATGTTTGGAGAGGCTTGTTCAACAGTACCACTTTATAAGAGAAAAAAATAATTAGACTCGTATAATTCCTCAACTTAATCACAAATGAAAAAGCTGTTCTTAATCTTAATTTCTTGTTACTCCTTTTCTTTAGTTTCACAAGAAACTAAAAAAGATAGTATCTCAACTTTAGGTTTACAAAACTCCCCTTTAGACACTAGTTTTGCTTTCTACATATTTAACAAGCGAGTGTTTGCAGAGCCTTTAGTTAAGAAAAACCCACCAAAAAAATGGACTGTAACTGGAAAATACACTTTTCTTTTTAATCAATCATCTTTTTCAAATTGGGCAGCAGGTGGTAACAATACCGTTGCTGGAAATATGACACTTGGTTATGATTTCAATTACAAGAAAAAAAAATGGAATTGGGATAATAAAATAATATCAGCCTATGGATTAAGTTATATAGATGGTCAGGGGGTTAGAAAAACAGAAGATCAGTTTGAATACAATTCTCTTTTAGGGTTTAAAACTTCAAAATTGTGGTTTTTATCTTTTTTTAGTAACTTTAAAACACAGTACACCAAAGGTTATGATTACAAACAAGAACCTAAAGTAGCAGTTTCAGACTTCTTTTCTCCAGCATATTGGAGTTTTGGACCTGGTATGTTGTGGAAACGAAATGATGACGCTAGAATAAACATAGCTCCCGCAACTGCTCGTTATACTTTTGTTTCTGATCAATTTTCTGGAAAATATGGTGTAGATGAAGGTAAAAATACTAGCTTTAGTTTAGGTTTTAACCTTTCTGCTTACTTTAAGAGTGAAGTAATGGAAGATGTAACTATGGAAAGTATTTTAGCTGTGTATTCAGATTATTTAAACAAGCCACAAAACATTGATATTGATTATCAACTAAACATTATTGTTAAAATTAATAAAAATCTATCTACAAACCTCAGCTTACACACCATTATTGATGATGATGCTTCTAGTAAAATACAATTTAAAGAAGTTTTTGGTCTTGGTTTAAATTATATTTTTCATAAAACGTGACTTTTGTTATAACTACATTGTCTAAACCTTAAGTTAAGCGTACTTTTGCGCCCTCAAAAAAATTAATTTAAAACTAAAAAAATGAAAAAATTATTAGCTATTGCTGTTATGTTTGGAGCTTTAACAGCTAATGCTCAAGAAGAAAAAAAAGAAGAGCCTAAAGAAGGATGGAAAAGGAGTGGTAACATCTCTTTTCTATTCAATCAGTCCGCTTTTAATAACTGGTTAGCTGGTGGAACAAATAATATTTCTGGTACCATTGGGTTAAATTATGATTTTAATTACACCAAAGGTGACTGGACTTGGGATAATAAACTAATTGCTTCTTATGGTTTAACAAAGTTAAAAGGAGAAGCAATGCAAAAAACAGATGACCGTTTAGAGTTAAACTCTTTATTAGGTAAAAAAGCTAGTGGATATTGGTATTATTCTGCTTTTTTTAACTTTAAGACTCAAATGTCTTCTACATATGTTTCTGGCGAGCAAACATCTCATTTCTTTTCTCCTGCCTACTTCCAATTTGGACCAGGTATGTTATGGAAAAAACACGACAATTTAAAAGTAAACATCGCTCCTGCAACTTCTAAACTAATTTATGTACACAAACACCTAACAGACTTAGGACCTGCTTTTGGAGTAGAACAAAACGAGACTACTCGTTATGAACTAGGTGCTGCGGTTAATGCTTACTATAAATTAGACGTTATGAAAAATGTGTCTGTTGAAAATATACTAAACTTATACAGTAACTACTTAGAAGATTTTCAAAATGTTGATATAGATTACACTGTTAATGTGGTAATGAAAGTTAATAAATATCTTTCTGCAAACCTTTCTATGCAAGCTATTTATGACGACAATGCTTTCAAAGGGTTCCAAACTAGAGAAGTGTTTGGTCTAGGAGTAAATTACGGCTTCTAAAAAATAAAACATCAAGGTAAAACCTCAAGAACGTGTTCTTGAGGTTTTCTTTTTTACGTATTTTAGCCTAAAAATTTTAACAAATGACTTTATTAATTGTTTACGCCACCTTATCTATATTTTTCTCTTTTTTATGCTCCATACTAGAAGCTGTACTATTAAGTGTAACTCCTACCTTTGTAAATGTTAAAAAGAAAGAAGAGAAAGCTTATGCAAACGATCTTGAAACATTAAAGAAAGATGTAGACAAACCTCTTATTGCTATTTTAACTGTAAACACAATTGCTCATACCGTAGGTGCTATACTTGTTGGTGCTCAAGCAAAAAAAATATTTAGTGATGAAGGAAACGGTGTTTTTATCGTTTCTGCTATAATGACAATTTTGATTTTAGTTGCCTCTGAAATTATTCCTAAAACCATTGGTGCTACTTACTGGAAGTCATTAGCTGGCTTTACAACTAAAGCTTTAAATGTGCTGATTTTCTTTTGTAAATACACCGGTATTATATGGATACTTCAATTATTTACTAAACTATTTGGTAAAGGAGCACATGGAGAAAGTGTTTTAAGTAGAGAAGACTTTTCTGCAATGACAGATATTGCTGAGCAAGAAGGTGTTTTTCATGAAAGTGAAGGTAAAGTAATTAGAAACATGCTTAACTTTAAAGAAGTTCAAGCTAAACATATTATGACACCTCGTACAGTACTTACTACTGCTGATGAAAACCAAAGTATTGAAGCTTTTTTTAATGAAAACAGGCCTTTACGCTTTTCTAGAATACCTGTATATGCTGAAAATCCAGATAATATAACTGGATATGTTCTAAAGGACCAATTATTACTTTCTTTGGTTGATAATAAAGGAAATGAACCTTTAAAAACAATTAAAAGGGAAATTATAATAGCCAGTAGAGAGTTATCTATTCCTAATTTATTTGAAAAACTAATTGAACAAAGAGAACATTTAGCTTTAGTTGTAGATGAATATGGAGCTGTTAACGGTTTAGTAACCCAAGAAGATGTTATAGAGACTCTTTTAGGTTATGAAATAATGGATGAGAGTGATAACGTTGCTAATTTACAAAGCTTAGCTAGAAAAAGCTGGGAACAACGCGCTAAACGACTAGGAATTATTAATGATTATGAAAATGAATAATAACTTTAGTCTATAAAATAAAAAAGAGGCGTGAACAAATTCACGCCTCTTTTTTATTTTATAATTTAAACTATTTCTAGTCATTAATTGTCCAAGAAATGTAATATAAAGAACCTATTGCTCCAGCCCCAGGAGCTATAAAATACTCCTTACCAGTAAGGTTTGTACCACCTATTTTAAATCTTGATTTAATTGCTGGTACTGTATAATTTATTTGAGCATCTATTACTGTTCTAGCATCTACTAATCCCTGTAAAAAAGAAGATTGCCAATAGTATTCATCTTGCCAACGGGCATTTATATTAAACCCAAAGTTTTTAAATAAATTTGGATGACCAAATTGAACTTTAACCTTATGTTCCGGTGTGTTAAATGCCGGCTCAAAATCTGGATCAGAAGTTTCTTCAAAATCAAATTTTGCATAGTTATAGCTCAAACCTAAATCAAAGCCTTTAAAAACCTTAGTTGACATTCCTACACCTACACCATACGAGGTAACATCTGCCTTAGAGTTTGTGTTTACTGAGAAAGCTGTTACATCATTATTTTGAAGCGCTAATAAAGCTTGAGCATTTGGAGTTCCATCTGCATTAAACCCTCCATAATGAGGAACAAGAACATCTTTAATTGCTGTAAAAGATTCATAATTGTTATAATACCCATTTACATCTAATTCTAAAATTTTATTGGAGCTTAAATTAACAATACTTCTATACCCTAATTCATATGAAATTACCTTCTCGGGTTTGATTGTGGTTAACTGAGATTTTACAAGGTTTCCTCTGTCTAATTCAGCTCTTGAGAATGAATTTTCAAAAGCATCTCTACCTGTTAAGGTATTACCTCCTCCAATATTAACAATGTAACGATCTAAGTTTTCATCAACTCCTCCTATTAAATGACCTGTACCAATTGGAAGTCCAAAGTACTGCTCTTGTAATGTTGGGTTTCTAAATCCTGTTTGATAAGAGGCTCTAATTACATGATCTTTATTTTCACCTAAAGCATAATTTAAAGACACCCTTGGAGAATAGTTACCTTTAAAGTTTGTCGATTTATCATAACGAATCGAACCTGTAAACTTCAGTCTTTCTTCTAAAAACTTCTTCTGTAACTGAGTATAAACACCAAATTCATCAAAAGAAATTTTAGAATTTGCGTCTGTAAAAACAGAACCTTGAGAATTTAAATTAATTTTTCTATATGAACCACCAATTTGGATTTCACCAAACTTAATTATATCACGGAAATTATAGTTACCATCTGCATGGTAATATGACGTTTGGTCTGTTAATTTCGCTCCTCCTTCAGGAACTGTTTTAGAAGCTACATCATTAGCCGCTGCATTAAACTCTACTGAACCAGGTTCAAAACGTCCTATATTAGCAAAGTCTCTAGCTTTTCCATGGCTCCTTCCTTGTGTTAGATAAGCATTTAGGTAATCTCCAAACCAATCTTTATCACTCTTCCAAGCCCTGTTAATATTAATTGCTTTAAAACGAGAATCAAAATAGTCTCCTGAATCATTTGCTGAATAGTATCCTCTTAAGAAAAAGTTCTTTCCTAAGAACTCTAATCTATGTTGCTCAAACGAAAATCCGTCTTGAACATATCTATTAGCTCCTTGATAAATATTTTTTCCTCTTGCAAATCTTGAATTCCAAATAATTTCTAAATTTTCATTCTCCCAAGGACGGTAATGCAAAGAAGCATCAAACTTTAAACCATTTGAGTCATAATCTACTAAACTTGATTCATCATAACCTGTTCTTGTTATTTTTTCATCAGGTAAACTGTTTATGATTGCCGGGGTAATTAAAGGGTTTGTTTTACTTGCCTCAGTTGCAATTTGTTTTAAAGTAGCTCCTACTTCGTCTCCATACACGTTTATACCATCATATCCAGGTAAAGTTCTATCTCCACCAATAGCAACTCCACCTATTCCTGTAGAGTTCCCTGTATTATTCGCATGCCATTCTTCTGACTTATAATAGGTTAAATTAACCTTACCTGCTATCTTCTCATTAAATTTATAGGCCATACGAATACCAAAATCATAAAAAGGATTATTTCCTGCCGCATCTTGTGATGTGAATCCTGTTTTAAAATAAGTGCTAATTCCTGAATGTTTAAACGGGTTCTTGCTTTTAAGAAGCATAATTCCATTAAATGCATTTGCTCCATATAAAGCAGATGCTGCACCTGGTAAGACTTCAACGCTTTCTACATCTAAATCAGACGTACCTGCTAAATTCCCCATAGAGAAAGTTAATGCAGGAACCGCAGTATCCATTCCATCAACCAACTGTACAAAACGTGTATTTTCAAATGAAGAAAAACCTCTTGTATTAATTGACTTGAAACCATAACCACTTTCTCTAAGGTCTATTCCTTTTAAGTTTGCCATTCCATCATAATAGGTTACAGAAGTATTCTTTTTTATATCATTTATACCTATTCTTTCAATAGTTACTGGCGATTCAATAACTCGTTCTGGAGATCGAGATGCAGAGATTACAACTTCATCTAATGCTGTATTTTCTTTTAAAATTATATTTATTTCTTGCTCTTTAGAAGTTACTTCAATTAATTCTGTTTTGTAACCGAAAGCTGAAACTTGAATTATAAAAGGGTAATTTGATTTTGTAGCTAATATGAAAGTTCCATCAGAACTCGAAGTAGTTCTATCACTTCCTATTAGCACTACTGCATTGGAAAACGGCTCTAAATATTCATCGTAAACCTTTCCGTTTATTGTAGTTTGCGCATATATTGACACACCACAAATTACCAAAAACATGGTTAGTAGTTTTTTAAACATATTGTTTATTTTAATTATTTTTATATTGAGTTACTTATGTTATTCATCAAGAGCGAACATGATTGGGAAACCATATTTTACAGATGTTTCTCCTCCTGATTTTTTTGCTGGAATAAATTGTGGCAATTGAGATACCACTCGAACAGCTTCATTATTTAATAATTCTCCATTTTTAGGTCCTAAAGTTTTAATATTCTTAACCTGACCATTTTTATCAATAATAAAACGCACCCAAACTTCTCCTTGTATAGATTCTTTTACTGCTTGACTAGGGTATCTAAAATGTTTTTGAATGTGTTTTACCATTTCTATATTAAAGCAATCTAACCTTTCGTTCTTTTTTGCTTTTTTACATGCAGTAAACAGAGGTATTTTGTCTACAGTAGAGAACTTTTCTGCTTTTCGTACTTCTTCTGCTGATAATTTACTTGTTAAGTTTTCAAGGTTACTTTTAAAAGTTAAAGGTTGTTTACTTAACTCTGTTTGCGAAGTTGTACTTTTTATTGCTGCCGTTCCTGCTCCTGACAAATTTGTAGCATTTGAAACTACTTTCTTTTTCGAAATTTCTCTCTTTTTTAAATACCTTCTATTGGCAGATACTTTTACAGAGATTTGTCTTGTTCCTTTATTTTTTTTGTCTTTTGGAGCAATAGTACATTTTGTTATACTATTTAAATCTACTAAAGACTCTTCTGGCGTCTCACATACTTCTCGTTGCGACATTACATTGGTTACATAAAAGCAAACTAACGTAATTAATAAAATAATTTTTCTCATGCCTTAAAGGTTTAACATTTTTCCAATCAAACAATTACACTTGTTACTCATGAAAATTTGGCATGCAAAGGTATTCTTTTTTTTACATAAAATAAACTATTTTAACACTCTAATAATCAGAACTGTTTAAACTAAAAATCATAGGAAAGCGATATAACACTCTAGTATTTTTGCTTTGTTGTTTTCCTGGAATAAAATCAGGTAATAGTAGTACAATTCTTTTTGCTTCTTTTTTTAATATTTCAGGCACATTAATTCCTTCTGTCTTAACCTCAGTCACCTTACCCATTTCATTTATAACAAAACTCACTAAAACTTCTCCTTCTAACCCTTTTTCTATAGCTTCTTCTGGATAAACTAAGGTGGTCATTATATGGTCTTGCATTTTATAATTAAAGCAATCTTCTTTTTCTTTTAATGATTCTTTGCATGACAAGAATGCAGGAATTTCTTCAACCACATCAAAAGAAATTGATTTTTTTGTTGTTTCTTTTATAATAGGGTAAACATTTCCTAAACTACATTCAGCTAGCTCATTTAATGTATTTAATCTCTTTAAACTTTTTGCTTCAATACCTTCTGCAAAACTAATTACTTTCTCAAAATAAATACGTTTTCTTATGTGCCTTCTACTAGGAATAGTAGTTACTATAACTGAAGCTTCTGTATTATTGCTTTCTACTTTCTTTTCTGCTAAACACTTGTGAACTATATTTACATCTACTGAATGAATACTTTCAGATGTACATTTCTCTTGCGCACTAACAGCTTGCATACTGAAATACAATAATAAGAGGGGGATTATTTTTTTCATCATGATCTATTCAGGTTAATACATGATAACTCAAAAAGAGTAAACACTTCATTTAACTATACATACTTTGTAAGTAAAGATTATAATTACTAGGTATGGCATTATACTAATAAAATTAATTACGTTAAGGCTTTTAATTTATTGTTAGTTAATAAATATGAATAGAATCGTCTAAATTTTGTTTGTGAAGTTTTATTATTTTTCATTTTCAGGGGGATAAAATGGTTAAAAATATAATTTACAATGCTTTATAAAACACATAAAAAGCAACATTAGGGATTATAAATATAACAAAAAAGAACTTAAAGTTTTAATTATTTAAGTCCTTTTTAAGTTATGTTTGCGTTTTTTTACTGTAAACTAATATTCTTGATATAGAAAATCATTATATGGAAAACGTTGAATATGTATTTTCTTTACCTCCTCATATACTTTCTCTTTAAAATTTTCTAAATTATCTTTATTTAAGGCTGAAATAAAAATACTTTCCGTTTCTAAGTCATTCATCCAGGTTTTTTTCCAGTCCTCTAATGTATAATGTTCTTTTGTTTTTTCTGTTATCAAATCATCTTCATCAATAGTTTCATGAGTATAAGCGTCTATTTTATTAAATACCATAACTGTCGGCTTATCTTTACTATCTATTTCATCTAAAATTTTATTTACAGAAGCTATATGATCTTCAAAGTTTGGATGTGAAATATCTACGACATGTAATAATAAATCTGCTTCACGAACTTCATCTAAAGTAGACTTGAACGACTCTACTAATTGTGTTGGTAATTTTCTAATGAACCCAACGGTGTCTGTCATTAAAAAAGGAATATTTTTTATTACCACCTTTCTAACTGTAGTATCTAATGTTGCAAACAGTTTATTCTCTGCAAAAACCTCACTTTTACTAACAACATTCATCAAGGTAGATTTACCAACATTGGTATATCCTACCAAAGCAACACGCACCATTTTTCCACGATTTTTTCGTTGTATGGACATTTGCTTGTCAATAGTTACTAATTTCTTTTTTAGCAACGAAATTTTATCTCGAATAATACGTCGGTCAGTTTCTATTTCTGTTTCTCCTGGACCACGCATACCAATACCTCCTTTTTGCTTGTCAAGGTGTGTCCACATTCTGGTTAATCGAGGTAATAAATATTGGTATTGTGCTAATTCTACTTGAGCTTTTGCTGAGCTTGTTTGTGCTCTACTTGCAAAAATATCAAGTATTAAGTTGGTTCTATCTAAAATTTTACAATCTAAAAAACGTTCAACATTTCTAAGTTGCGCAGGTGACAGCTCATCATCAAAAATAGCTGTTCCAATATCATTGGAATCTATATACGCTTTTACATCTTCTAGTTTACCTGTTCCAATAAAAGTTTTTGGATGGGGTTTATCTAATTTTTGAACAAACCTTTTTACAGCTACTCCTCCTGCTGTAAGTGTTAAAAACTCTAGCTCATCTAAATATTCTTCTGATTGTTTTTCATCTTGATGCTGGGTTATAATACCTATTAAAACCGCTTTTTCTGATATGGCTTCTCTTGTTTCTATCATACATTGCAAAAATACAAATTTATCAATGCATGTATTTAACTTTCTTTTAGTATTAAAATCACTATATCAGCTTTTTTACTGTGATTTTCAATATGGGTAAAACATCTTTTTCAAACCATGAGTTTTTGGTTAACCAAAATCGATTTCTTGGGGATGGATGTGGTAATACAAAATAGTTAGGCAAGTATTCCTCAAAAGTATTCACTGTTTCAGTGAGTGTTCTTTTAGCTTTTCCTTTTAAGTAATAGTTTTGAGCGTACATTCCTATTAAAATAATCAATTTTACCTCTGATATTTCTTTTAATAAAGGTTGATGCCACTGTGGAGCGCATTCTTTTCTTGGTGGTAAATCTCCTGATTTTCCTTTTCCTGGATAACAGAAACCCATAGGTATTATTCCAAAGTTATTGGTATCATAAAACTCCTTATCAGTAACACTCAACCATTTCCTAAGCTGTTTTCCACTAGCATCATCCCAAGGAATCCCAGACTGATGTACTTTGGTTCCAGGTGCTTGACCTACAATAATGATTTTGGATTTTTTACTAGCAAGAACTACAGGATTGGGTTCTATATATTTCTCACAAATCTTACAGTTTTTTATTTCGTTTAACAGATTCTCCACACTGTAAAGTTACTATTTATGTATAAAAAAACACTCGTTTACATCATAAAACGAGTGTTTTTTAGATTCTAACTATTTAAACCTTAATTATTAATTGCATAACTAGCACCATTACCTAAATCTGATAAAAATGCCATAATAGTTTTTATTAATTTTTTTCCTTTTTGGGTTAGTAGTTGTCTTTTCATTTTTTTAGATATTTTATTAATTTCCCTGAGGTAAAATTAACATACAACTACCTGATATTTAACAGGGTTTATACCCTTTCCAACCTACAAAACCACTCTTTTTCCTTCAGTTAAAAAAGGAGATTAGCACCAAAAATTAGTAAAAGGTTTTATAAGATTTTTATAAAATCATCAAAAGCAACATAATAGGGTTTGTCTTTAAACACAGGCAAATCTACACTTTCTGCATTTGCTATACCTATGCCAGCATACCAAACCTTTGCATTTTGTTTTTCTGCGTGTTTTTTAAAAGTTTCCATCCACAATACATCATATTCTTGGGGTGACTGTATGTTGTTCGTAGTTTTTACTAATACAAAAATGGTAGGCTCTCCTTTTTTAAACAACACAAACTGTGGATGCTTTTTCAACTCGCTATTTATTGCAACAAATTCATATCCCATTTCTTGCAGTTTTTTACCCACAATATTCATTCCTAAATTGTGAAGTTCTTGCTTAGTAAGTTCTTGCATTATTTACGTTTCTTATTGCGTTTGTTATAATTTTTATCTCCTCTTGTTTTTGGCTTTTTGTACTTCTTGGCAAGCTCTCTTCTATAAGAACCTCCTTGGTTTGTTTTTTTATTCTTTTCCTTTTTCTCGTGAAAAGCGGGACCTGGAATATATTCTTGAGAAGTTCTGTTTTTATTTACTTCTCTTTCTTCTTTCGGACGTTCTTCTTCCGTTAATTGCTTGGTTATTTCAACTTGTTCTGGAATTTCTTGCTTTGGAATTGTGTAATCCATCAATTCCTCAATTCTTTGTTTTGCTTCCTGCTCTTTTTCCGTAGCAAATAAAATTGCTTTTCCCTCTCTTTCTGCACGACCTGTACGACCAATTCTGTGCATATAGTTTTCGGGGAAGTGTGGCACATCAAAATTGATTACATGTGTTACTTCTTCTAAATCTAATCCACGTGCAATTACATCGGTAGCTATTAAGATTCGTTTTTCTCCTTTGTTGAATTGTTCTATAGAGCGCAAACGGTAGTTTTGTGTTTTATTTGAATGAATTACACAGGCTTGTGATGGATATTCTTCGGCTACACAATCAAATAGTCTGTCTGCATTTCTTTTATTAGGTGCAAACACCAATACTTTACTAAACTCTGATTTATCAAATAATAAATAGTTTAATAAGTTGACTTTTGTATAAAAATTAGGAACATCATAGCTTATTTGCTGAATGTTATCTAATGGTGTTCCACTTACTGCAATTGCTATTTTATGTGGAGCAATAAAAAAATCATCAATTAATGTTTCAACATCCTCCGTCATCGTTGCTGAAAACATGATATTTTGACGTCGTTGTGGTAACAAATCAAAAATGTTTAACAACTGAAAACGAAAACCCAAATCAAGCATTACATCTACTTCATCAATGACTAATTTTTGAATAGACTTTAATTTTAATACGTTACTTAACGCTAAATCGTACAAACGTCCTGGTGTGGCAACAATAATGTCAGCTCCTTGCATTACTGCTTCTTTATGGCGATTTAAATTAACTCCACCATATACACCTACAGTTCGTAAAGTGATGTATTTAGCTAGCTTTTCTATCTCTTCTACCACCTGAACCACTAATTCTCGTGTAGGTACTAATATCATCACCCTTGGGTGTTGTTGTTTTGAAAACTTTAAATCACGTAATATTGGGAGTAAGTACCCAAAAGTTTTACCTGTACCTGTTTGTGCAATCCCTACCACATCTTTTCCTGAACGAATTACAGGAAATGCTTGTTCTTGAATAGGTGTTGGATTTACGAAACCTAATTCTTCAATTGAATTTCTTAGTGGATTTGATAAGTCTAAATCTTGAAAGGTCGTCATTAACAATAATTTGATGCAAAGGTACAACCAATATTTTGTATATTTAAGGGAGTAAATCCTTTTTGATTATGGAAATACCTAAACGATTAGAACAAGCACTTATAAAGCTTTATAATGCTTTTCACAACGATGAATTGAACCCTGAATGTTGCTCAGCATGTGCGGTTGGAAATATATTAGACAATCGAGATAGTTGGAAACATCTCACGAATGATCATGGCTCATTGCAACTAAGCTATGTGGGTAGGGTTCATCAAAATTTAGGTAGAAAATTTAATGGTTACACTCCACTTGAATTACTACAGATTGAGAGGGTGTTTTTAGAAGCATGCGGTTTTACTGTTCCTTTATGTCATTATAATCCAAAACCTCAAAATCCGACCGATAAAGAGAGGTTATTTAATGGTTTATGCGCTGTAGTTTCACAACTATGTAAACTCGAAGGAATAGCTAACGTTATGGATTATGCTAGAGTTTTTGAATATGATAGCGACAACCCTGTATATAAGTTTGATATAATTTATGAATAACATTATTTTACTAAAAATGTTGTTTTGCTTTCATGATATTTAAATCTTCTCTTATTAAAGAATACTATCTTTTTAAACACAAAAAAAACCGATACAAATTTGTATCGGTTTTATAATATAAATGGAGTATTATGTTTCTATCCTCCAAAGTCATCAAAACGAATGTTTTCGTCATCTAGACCAAAATCTTCACCCATTTTTTGTACTGCTTTGTTCATTAATGGTGGCCCACAGAAATATAATTCTAAATCCTCAGGACTTTCATGCTTAGATAAATATTGGTCTATTACAACTTGGTGAATAAACCCAACAAAACCATCTCCGCTTTCATCATTAATATCTTTTTTAACCTTCCAGTTATCTTCTTCTAATGGCTCAGATAATGCCAAGTAGAATTTAAAGTTTGGAAAGTCTTTTTCTAACGCTCTAAAGTAGTGAATGTAGAATAATTCTGCTTTAGAACGACCTCCGTACCAGTATGTTACTTTCCTACCAGTCTTTAAAGTTCTAAATAAATGATAAATATGTGAACGCATTGGTGCCATACCAGCTCCACCACCTACATATAACATCTCTGCATCAGAGTCATTGATGAAGAATTCACCATAAGGTCCAGAAATAGTTACTTTATCTCCTGGCTTTTGATTAAAAATATACGAAGATGCCACCCCTGGATTTACATCCATCCATCCGCCTTTAGCACGATCAAAAGGAGGTGTTGCTACACGAACATTTAACATGATTTCTCTTCCTTCTGCTGGATAAGAAGCCATAGAGTATGCTCTCTCTACAGTTTCTTCATTCTTCATTACTAATGGTCTTAGGTTAAATTTATCCCAATCAGCCTCAAATTTATCTGGTTCACCTGGATGATCTTGTGGATGCGCAGAAATATCCATATCAGCATATTTTACTTCACATGGTGGTATTTCAATTTGAATATACCCGCCTGCTTTATAATCCATTTCTTCAGGAATCTCAACTACAAACTCCTTAATAAAGGTTGCTACGTTATAATTTCTTACAACAGTTGCTTCCCATTTCTTAATTCCGAAAATTTCTTCTGGAATAGAGATATCCATATCTTGCTTTACTTTTACCTGACATGCTAAACGGATACCGTGTTGTAGTTCTTTACGTGTAAAGTGTGGTGTTTCTGTAGGTAAAGCTTCTCCTCCACCTGAATTTACATGACACTCACATTGTACACAAGAACCACCACCACCACATGCTGATGGTAAAAAGATTTTCTCATTACCTAAGGTAGATAATAAAGTTCCTCCTGATGCTACTTCTATTGTTTTTTCACCATTGATTGTAATTTTTACAGGTCCAGATGGTGCCAATTTTTGCTTAACAAATAATAATAAAGCTACCAAAACTAAGATTACCGCTAAAAACGCTAATACTGTAATAGCAACTGTTCCTCCTGTGCTTACTTCTAAAAATACCATTATTCTGTAATTTCTTTAGTGTTATTAGCTAATTCTTCTGCCTTCTCTTCAGTCTTTTCAGTTTCCTCTACTACCTTTTCTTCAACTTCTTTCTTTTCAACCTTAACTTCAGCAGTTTCTTCTTTTTTACCTGCATCATCACCTCCTGTTAACATTCCACCGAAGCTCATAAACCCGATAGCCATTAAACCTGTAATAATGAATGTAATTCCTAATCCTCTTAATGCTGGTGGCACAGAAGAGTATCTGATTTTTTCACGAATAGCAGCAATTGCTAAAATTGCTAAAAACCATCCGATTCCTGAACCAATACCATACGTAAATGATAAACCTAAAGTTGGAATTTCACGAGATTGCATAAATAATGACCCTCCTAAAATTGCACAGTTTACTGCAATTAATGGTAAGAAAATACCTAAAGAGTTATATAATGCTGGCGCAAATTTTTCAACTATAATTTCTACTAATTGTACCATGGTTGCAATTGTTGCAATAAACATGATAAATGACAAGAAACTTAAGTCATAATCTACATATTCCTCTCCTAACCACTTTAAAGCTCCAGGTTGTAATAGGTATTGATCTAACAACCAGTTTACTGGTACTGTTACTGCTAATACAAAGATTACAGCGGCACCTAAACCTACGGCTGTTGATACTTTTTTAGATACTGCAAGGTATGAGCACATTCCTAAGAATGTAGCAAATACCATGTTATCTATAAATATCGATTTGAAAAATAATTCTATATGTTCCATTTTCTATATTTTTAATGAACACTAACTTAAGTTAGTCTTCTACTAATGCTTTATTTCTTGTACGTTGTACCCAAATAATAATACCCACAACAATTAATGCCATTGGTGATAATAACATAAATCCGTTGTTTTCGTATCCTAAAGCATACAATCCTGTTTTCTCGATAGGATCACCTAATACTTTAAATCCTAATAAAGTACCTGAACCTAATAACTCTCTAAAGAAACCTACAATAATTAAGATTACTGCATATCCTAAGGCATTTCCTATTCCATCTAAAAACGATCTCCAAGGTCCGTTTCCTAAAGCAAAAGCCTCAAAACGTCCCATAATAATACAGTTGGTAATAATTAACCCAATAAAAACCGATAAGGTTTTACTTAAATCGTATGCAAATGCTTTTAACACTTGGTCTACGATAATTACTAAGGTTGCTACTACGATTAACTGTACAATAATTCTAATTTTTGATGGAATAATATTTCTCATTAACGAGATTACTACATTCCCTACTCCTAATACAAATAATACCGATATAGACATTACAATAGAAGCTTTTAACTCTGCTGTAATTGCTAATGCAGAACAAATTCCTAATACCTGAATTGTAATTGGGTTATTATCTGCTAATGGATCAGTAATTAACGCTGCGTCTTTTTTTGATAAAAGTCCCATATTTATTTTAATGTTTTAAAGTAAGGTACGTATAAACCTAATTCAGATTTAATCATTGCAGCTACTCCGTCTCCAGTAATAGTTGCTCCTGCAATTGCATCTACCTCGTTATCATTTTTATCTTCATTCTTTGGATCATTGTTCGATTTAGAAACTGCAATTCCTTTAAAAGAACCATTGCTCATTAAATCTTCTCCAATAAAATCGTCCATAAAGTAACGTTGCTTAATGTTAGCCCCTAAACCTGGTGTTTCTCCTTTATGATCGAAGAAAACTCCTTGAACTACCATGTTTTTATCCATTGCAACATATCCCCAAATAGCATCCCAAAGACCTTTACCTCTAATTGGAGCGATATAGAAAGTTTTTCCTTCCTTTTCACCTACAAATAATGGTAATTTTCTTGTTTTTCCTTCTTTAGCTGCTGTTTGTTGCTTTTTTACATCAATTAAATACGCTTTAGAATCTTCAGAAGCATTATCTCCTTCAATTACTAATTGTTTTTTTATGTATTTAGCAAACTCGTCTGCTACTTTATCTTTTGAAACAAACTCTACACTTGTTTCATCGTTTTCGTTTACACCCATTGCATACAAAATATTTTGCTGCTTCTCGATACGTTTGTTAGCATCGATTGTTGGGCGAAGTGATGACGCTGTAAAAGCTAACAACGCACCCACTACTAGTACCATTCCTATTGCGAATGCTACCGTATATACATTACTATCTGTCTTCTTACTCATAATTAGGCAGTTTTAGCTTTTAAACGTTTTAATCTTCTTTTTACATTACCTTGAACTACGTAATGATCAATTGTTGGAGCAAATACATTCATTAATAAGATTGCTAACATTACTCCTTCTGGATATGCAGGGTTGAATACACGAATCATAATTGAAATAAAACCAATTAAGAATCCATAAATCCATTTTCCTTTGTTAGTTTGTGATGCTGTTACTGGATCAGTTGCCATGTATACAGCACCAAACGCAAAACCTCCAATTAATAAATGCTTCCAAAAATCTAAACTCATTAATCCGTAAAACTTGCTTGTTTCACCAATCCATCCCATATCAACTACTTGATTGAAGATGAATCCCATTACTAAAGCTCCAATAACTGCAGATAACATAATTCTCCAGCTTCCAATCTTTGTAAAGATTAAGAATAAAGCTCCTAATAAGATTAATAATGTTGATGTTTCTCCTACTGAACCTGGAATGAACCCAAAGAACATATCAGAAACTGAATAATTTAATGGTTGTGACTGTGCCAAACTTCCTAAAATTGTTTCTCCTGAAATGGCATCAGCTGTTCCGGCAGCTTCTACTGCTCCTTGAACCCATACTTTATCTCCAGACATCCATGTTGGGTATGCGAAGAATAAGAATGCACGAATAGTTAAGGCAGGGTTTAAGATGTTCATTCCTGTACCTCCAAATACTTCTTTACCAATTATAACTCCAAATGCTACTGCTACTGCTAGCATCCATAATGGTAAATCTACTGGTACAATTAATGGAACTAACATTCCTGTTACCAAGTACCCCTCTTCTATCTCATGCCCTTTGATTATACAAAAAACAAACTCTATTGCTAAACCAACCGCATATGAAACAATTACTAATGGTAATATTTTAACCAAACCTATTAGAAAGTTACTCATATTCCAAAACTCTCCAGAAAAGAAACCTGTTGCATTTGAAACGGCTTCTATTTGAAGATTATGCTGATACCCTGCATTGAACATACCAAAAAGCAAACATGGTATTAATGCCATAATTACCGTATTCATGGTACGTTTTAAGTCATCTGCTGCCTTAATATGAGTTCCGCCGTGCGTTACCTCTTTTGGCATATAAAGAAAAGTATGAAACCCACTAAATAAGGGAAACCACTTTTTTTCTTTATGTTCTTCTCTAAAATTATCTAATTTTTGTTTTAAGCCCATATCTTATCCTAATTCTTCTCTCATTAAATCTAATCCTTCTCGAATTATTTTTTGGTGAGGTTGTTTCGATACACAAATAAATTCTGTTAATGCAAAATCTTCTGGTGCAATTTCGTAAGCCCCTAATCCTTCCATTTCGTCCAGATCTTTATACATACAAGCTTTTAATAATTGCATCGGATAGATGTCTAACGGAAAAATTTCTTCATAAGAGCCTGTTACTACAAATGCTCTGTGTTCTCCGTTAGTATTTGTATTTAAGTCATATTTTTTCTTTGGGTTTAACCAAGAAAAAGTTAATGCTCTAGAAGTAGATATTTTGTTAAAAACTGGTTTATTCCATCCAAAAAACTCATAATCATCTCCTTCTGGGATAGCTGTAATTAAGTTATCGTAGTATCCTAAGAAACCATCTTCTTTAACTTCTAAACCACTTAAAACATTTCCACTAATTACACGAGCATTATCAGCCTCTAAATTTCCTTTAACAACATCAGATATTTGTGCCCCTGCTTTTGCAGTTACATACTGTGGTTTGTTAAATTTAGAACCTGCTAAGGCAACAGTACGAGTAATATTTAACTTCCCTGTTAATAATAGCTCACCTATTACTACTAAGTCTTGAGGCGTAACTACCCACACAACTTCTCCTTTATTAATAGGATCAATTTGTGCTATTTGTGTACTTACATTTCCTACCGGGTGTGGACCTGAAACTTTATGTAGTTCAACTCCTTTCACATCTTTAAATGGTGATAGTGTTGAGTTTTTACCTACAGAAACATGTACTTTACCTGCTGTTAACTTTGTTAACGCTGTTAAAGCTGCTTGTAATTCTGCTTCTTTGCCTTTTAACGCATAATCATAATCAGCTGCTAAAGGCGCACTTGCATAGGCAGATACAAAAATTGCTTTTGGTGCTTGATTAGGATTTGCAACTACGTCATACGGACGTTGTTTTATAAACGGCCAACAACCTGAAGCAAACAAGTGGTTTTTCACCTCTTCTCCAGACATTGTGTCTACATCTTTTTTACCAAAATCTTTGTATTCCTGCTGTGCATCAGCAGTGATTTTAATTGCTAAAACTTTTCTTCGTGCTCCACGAACGATTTCTGTAACTTTACCGCTAACAGGACTAGAAAATAAAACACGCTCGTCACTTTTTGAATAAAAAAGTGCTTCTCCTGCTTTTACTTCTGTACCTTCTTTTGCTAAAATTTTAGGAATAACGCCGTGAAAATCATCTGGCTTTACTGCAAACAAACTACCTAATTGAAGTTCAGTAGTTATCTGTTCTGCCTCGCCAACTAGCTTGATATCCAAGCCCTTCTTAATACGGATGTCTTTTGACATAGGAACTGATTAATTTGATTTTCTTAAAAACACGCAAATTTAAAAATTTTGCATCCCTTTGCAGAACAAAACCTTTCTTATCTTTAAAAAACAACATTATTTATACTTATTCTAAATTAGCTTTTGCTTTTTTAAGCTTCTTATCGTAGAACAAACAGTCATCGTGGTACTTCTGGAATCTCCATTTTGTACTTTGTTCCATTTAAAGCTTTTAGAAAAGCTACTAAGTCATTAATTTCTTCATCGGTTAAGTTTAAAGGTTTCATTAACGGGTCTACCACTGGAAACAATGAGTCTTTCTTTTTTTCTTCAAAAGATGGGTTTAACATCTGCATACCACTGTTATACATGTTTACCACTCCTGTTAAGTTATCAAAAAAACCATTGTGCATCCATGGTCTTGTATTAAGTAGATCTCTTAAAGAAGGGGTTAAAAATTTTCCAACATCTTCACTATTCTTCGTAACATTATAACGTCCTAGATCTTCTTGTTCTCTCTTGTAATATGTTAATCCTATATTATGAAATTTTTGATCTGTAAAAAATTGCCCATGATGACAATTCATACATCTTGCTTTTGTTCTAAAAAGATGTAACCCTTTAATTTCAGAATCTGTTAATGCTTTGTAACTTCCTTTCATAAATCTATCTACCTTACTAGGTTGACTTTTTATAGTTCTCTCAAAAGCTGCAATTGAACTTAAAACCTGCTCTATTGTTATATTTTCTTTTTTATAAACCTTTTTAAAAAGCTCTTCATATCTTTTTACTTTTTGAAGCTTACCAGGTAGTTCATCAATATTCATATTCATTTCATTATGAGCTGTTATAGGCCCCAGTGCTTGATTTTCTAAAGAAGCTACTCTACCGTCCCAAAAAAAGATTTTTTTTGATGCTACATTTAAAATTGTAGGTGCATTTCTAGAGCTTTGTAAATGATTATGACCCGTAGATTTTTCGGTATGAGTTGCCCATCCCATTTCTGGATGATGACAAGAACTACATGATATTTGATTTGAGGACGATAATTTGGGATCAAAAAAAAGTAGTTTACCTAGCATAACTTCTGGCTTTTTTATGTCTTCGAAATAATTGTAATTTATTTCTATGGGTTTCATTTCTTGCCACTCAACCCCCTCGTCAATGATTGGTTTTGGCCATTTTGAAATTGGTTTTTTATATAAGTCAACTATGGAATAACCTTTGTTTAATTTTTCTTCTTGTGAATTATGTTGCTTGCATGAATACAACACAAGGATAAGAATAAGGTATTGTAAAAATCGTGTCATTTTTTGTTGCGAAAGAAAATAAAAGGAGCATTTAAAAACTTACTCCTGTTGATATTGTATATAAATTATTTATTGCAGTGTTAACTAGAGCTGTTTCTGTATTAATTCCAACGAAAACATTAATTTTTTCCGCTACACTATAATCTAGCTTAAGTTTTACTCCTGAATTAATATAATTAGAGTTTAGCAATTCATTATTTTGATGAAGCATGTTTGATATGGAAACTTGATTATCGTTTCTTAACAAAGATTTCCCTTTTAAAACAGCTTTATAATTAAAGTTTACTACTGCAGAAAACAATATTTTCTCATTAACACTTGTTGTATATCTAGAGACAAATCCGACATTAAGATTATCAACATACTGGTAACTTCTAATTAAAAAATAGTCTTCTTTGTATTTTTGATAGTTAATATATGGAGAGAAGTACATAAAATACTTTTCAGCGTCTTTATAGTAAAGTGTACTTAATTGATAAGTAGTGTTATTTAGTTTGTAATTTTCGTTTTGACCTATAATTTTGAGTGTTGATCCAGTTCTTGAAGAAAGAATAGACTCTAATCCTTTTTTTTCTTGAACCTGATACATTAGTTTAACCCCAAAAGTTTGCCCTTTTTTCGTAAACAATTTTACCAAAGAAGCGTTTATATCGTTGCTTTTTAAGCTAGACAACTCTGTAGATACTGCTTCACTTAAAAATTTACTTATTTTCAATTGTTTTGTGTTTACATACAGCCATAAATCATTATTTTTTATTGGCTGTAACTGCATTCCTAAATTAAATCCACTACCATCATAAAAAACACTTTTATAAGTTCCTCTTACAATATCATTAAAATATCCTAAGCCATTTAAATGATAAATCTCGGGTACTGAAATTTGATTAAAAAAACGAATATCATTGGATTGTGTATATTTCTGAAAACCTGCATGAAGCCCTAAGTCAACCCCAAAAAGATCTTTAAAATATACTCCTGATTTTATTTGAAAATTTGAACTTACGTCTTTTACTCTTGGATCTCTACTTCTACTAGCTAAGTTTGCTTTGTATTGTAACTGTGTTCCAAAATCTATTTTTTTAGTTGTTTTTGCATACCCTCCTAAAAAGTGATAACGCTCGTTACTTAAGTTTCCTCCTACCGAATCTGCTGTAATGTATGGATAAATCAAATCATAATCGATAGCTTCATTCCATACTTTATTTTTTTCTTCAATATTACTATAACTGGCTTTACCCCAAACTGTTTTTGTACTATCTATCGGATAAAAAGATGAAGCGGATATTTTAAAACCACTTTCTTTTCTTGGTTTTTGAATAGTATACATTTCATTAGCAGCATTAGAGTATGTTGCTTTTAATCTTGAAAATTGTCTAGTACCAAAACCCTGCATTAATGCAGGGTTTTGAAAAATATTTTTATAAAATTGTTTTTGATTATTGTGTTGTTTTATTTTTTGTAGCAGTTTTATATTTTCTTGTGCAAAAAACTTACCACTAAAAAGCAACACAAGACAAAAAAATATTATTTTAATTTTCATTTTTTGTTATATTAAAAAACAACTTTATGTAAAAACTTATTGTACAGAAAGGCTTGCTTCTGGAATAAAATCATTTGCTGAATTGTTAGTATCTTGCAATAAACGTACTCCATCTATTTCTTGTAACACTTTTCTCTTCACAGATTTTCCGTAACGTGAAGCATCTCTATCAACTTTTCCACAGTAAGTATAACCGCTATCTAATGAAGCGTCTGTTACTACCCATTCAAACTCTGACTCTACACTCATATTAACCGCATCTACAATCCATTCGTTAGGAATCTTATAATCAGATTCATTTTGCGGTATCTCATATTCACCAAAAACAAATAACCACTCATAGTTGTACTTATAATCACTTATATAATTGGTTTGATTTACGCCCTCTGGCAACCTTACTAATACGTAACTATTAAACCCTCTGTTATGAGGCACTATTCTATCGTAAAAATTGATTACATTAGTTACAGCAGGGTTATCCACATCATCTGTTCCTTCATAAAACATTTCAAAATCTGCTGAACTTAAATCGATAGATTTTGCATTATTTTCTTTATGATTAATACCTCCTAATGCTATAATTAATGATTCCCCTGGCTCGACAGCATATTCTTTACCAGACCCTGGAATCTGAATCATTGAACTGGTTGTAAAGTCAGTTTTCATAACATCTGGCGTATATTCTTGTTTATCTACAGTTAAGAATTTAGATTGCGCTAATATTAATCCGTCTGCATATAAAACTTCGTCTGTATTGTTATATATTTTAAAATATTGATCACCGTAGTATTGCTCTCCTTCTGGCGTTAACGTTCCTGTAAAGAATACTTCTTCAATAATAAAATCTTTACTAAAAGCTTTTAACGCTAATTGAATATCTTGTGCTTGTACATCACTTACAAAGTTTAACTCTGGTACAAACGCCACAACAACCCCTTCTCTTGTTTCACCATTTAAATCATATTGCACCTTACCAGAAACAGACACTTCGTAACTTCCTTGATTTAATTCTATGTTAACAAGGTTTGCTGTTACTTTTTGCTCTTGTTTTTCTTTAGTATTAAGCTCTGTAAACGATATAGTAACATCTGTATATTGTGTTATTTTTACCAAGTCCGATGGGTTTAATAAATTAAAAGTCGCATCACTTTTTCTTATTAACACCTCAGGGTCGTCACTACAAGACGTAAAAACTAGTAGTGTAATTACTGTTAAAAAATATGCTATGTTTTTCATGTAAAAGTATTTGTATAATTAAAAATTAAAATTGAGTTCCATTCCAAAATAGGGGTCGATAAAATTTCGCTGTGTTACTTGTTGGTTTGCTGTTGTATTTCTGTCATAATAGTTAAACAAATTGTTTACATACATAGAAACCACAAAATTTTTGTAAAACTTTTTTGAAATTTTAATGTGTGTATTTAAGCCCAGGGGACTCTCTCTGTATGCAACCTCTCCATCCCCTCTTACATCTAAGATTAAAGATTTTAAAACAGGGTCGTTAGCCTCTACTATGGTATAGGGCACAACAGTACCATCATTTTTTACATAATGTGTAGGCACACTACTTTCAGGCAAATAAAACGACTTAGTATACCATTGTACATCCATTCTAAAAGAAGTAGTTAAACCTAAATTCTGCAAATAGGTATCTGCTGTAAAACTTGTTTGTAACGACTCTTTAAAAGAGTTGTTATTAGCCATTTTATACAAACCAATATTGGTGTAGTTTACACCTCCTATAATTGCTGTTTCCGATTTATATCTTGGTAATGAATTAAAATATTCACTTTGTAACCAAGCACCATTAATTGTAAAGCGTGTTTTTAATGCCTCAATTCTTTTAGTAGCATATTGAAATTCTACTCCCTTTTTAAATATTGAGCTTCCATTACTTTCTTGTGATGATAACGCTAAACTATTTACTGTTTTGTAGGGTAAATTTTCTACGAGCGGCGCACTTGTTATCGTTTCATGGTTTAACCCTGATACATCATATTTTTTATAATTTACCTGATGAAAATTACTAATTGTTCTAAATCCAGAAGACATTTTTTCATCAAAATAAGTTATGTACAATGAGTGATGATCATAGTTTAACCCTAATCTTACTTCTTTTTTTACATTTAAAGCAGGCTGAATTTTGTAGTTTACTTGTGAAAACTTGTATGTTTTATAATGAACTTGTCTATACTCTTTAATATTATGATAATAGTTTAATTGCTCATAGTCTTCATACAACTCTTGCGGATATAACATATTTAGTGTTGGTAATTTATGATGTTTACCATAACCACTTGTTACCTCTATCTTTAAAGCTTCGTTATTATTGAATTTTATTGCAGGAAAGGCTATCTTAAGATTAAGTCTAGGATCTAAAAACAGCTCATTATGTATAGCGTATTTTTTATTGAGCCCTAAAAACGATGTTCCTCTAACACCCGCTCTTAAAGTAAAATTTGTAGTGTTTACATCCCACTTTATTTCATCTTCTACATAAAAAGCCAATGATTGCATTGCTGGTATTTCTTTGTATGTTCTCGGTCGTGTTTTAATCGACGGAGAAGGTGGTAATTTACGATCGTATACTTGTCCTAACCCATTATTTTTAGCATATAAATAATTGACACCTAACGTAATATTGTTTTTAATTTTGTATGCTGAAAAATTTAAAATTCCAGAAAAATCTGCAAAAATATCTAAAGGCTTCCCATCAATTAATTGGTTAGACACGTAACTAGGTAAAAGATAAAAACCATAGCTCTCTCCTGCTTCTGTAGCCAATGGAAGTGCTGTTGCATCCCATAATTGAACCCATCTGGTCTGCTTTATTTTATCAAAAGACTGGTTAAAGCTTGTTTTAAAGTTTATGTTTTTTAATATACCTTCAGAAAAATCAATGTTAAACTCGTTAGACACACGAATACTATTATATGAGGATTTAAAAGACTCATATTTATCAAAAGGAACATCTGGATCCGATTTTTCACCATCTACAGTACCTGTATAATCTACATTTAAATTCCAACTAACAGGATTTCTTTTTTCAAACAACTTTTCTAACCGTAAAGATGTAGTGTATCTTTTATAATTTTCGTAGTTATCTCTAGGATCTGCTTTTGCATCTAAATACGCTACATCAAAATTAAGTTTTAAGTTTTCTTCGTTAAAATTGTATCCTTTTCCTAAAGAATACAGCTTACTAAAACCATCTGATTTTATTCTAGATTTCCAGCGTGTATATCCATTTTTACGCTTTATCTTTACTAAACCACTACTTAAATCTCCGTATTTTGCAGAAGCTACTCCTCTTACAATTTCTACCTTCTCTATCTCATCAGTAGATATTGATCGCATATCCACTCCTCTTCTTACTGTATTTCTATTATAATCTTTCGTAGATTTATTTACTGGTGCTGCCTCTACCACCTGTTGCAAGTTTGCATTAGTGTTTATTGGTACACCATCTACCAAAAAAGAAACACCTAATAAAGAAGTATCGTAATCTCTATCAGAAGAACCTACCTCTCTTAAACGTAAATGAGTAGATGCATTTAAATTACTATTAGTTATGTTTTTACCTGGAAGCAAACTAACCAAATCTGTAAAACTACTGGGCTGTAAATGACTCATCGCCTTTCTATCTACTAGAGACGAGGAGGTCATTCCTTCAGATTCTTTAGCTGTTATTACCACTTCTTGTAATAACTCTTTATTTTCTCTTAAAACTATAGTAACTATACTATCTTTTGACGCTAAAATTACTTTAGAAAAATCTAAATAAGCAATGTGATTAACCTTAATCGTATAGTTGTCTTTTTCTACATTAAAAAAAACTTCTCCTTTTTTATCAGTTACCTTTGCTTTGGAATTTATAAAAACATATGCATCTTCTATTGGGCTACCTAATGTGTTACTAACCTTAAAACCAATCTTTACTTGCGCCTTTGAAATTGCTGCCACAAACAACAACATAAAGAAACCAAACTTCATACCCCTCTTAATTTGAAATGCAAAAGTATAAATTATCTTTATTCAATCTAAATAAAAAATAAGTAAATTAATGTTTTATATATTCGTAGTTTTACAAACTGAATCTTCATGTTTTTTAACGTATTAAGGCTTTATAAATGCGATTATCAAATTATTTTTTATTATTCTTTGCATTGTTATTTTTGAATATTCAAGCTCAAAATGTAAAAACAGTACAACTACGACCTAAAAATAACCCAAACTTTTATGCCCCTATTGTTCGCTTGGGTGATGTTTTAAAATTATCTTTTGATGATTTAGATGCTGATAGCAAACAGTATTTATACAAAATTGAACATATGACTCATGATTGGAGACCCAGTTCAATAACAAGTAATCAATACATTCAGGGTTTTGAACAAAACGAAATCTTCAACTTTACTAATTCCTTTAATACACTCCAACCTTATACTCATTATTCTGTAGAAATCCCTAATGAGAACACAATTATCACAAAAAGTGGTAATTATTTAATTTCTGTTTTAGATGAGGATTATAAAGTTGTTTTTACAAGACGCTGTGTCTTTTACGAAGATATTACCACCGTTGGTGTTGCTGCTTTTAGAAGCAGAAATACAACAACAACCAACCAACAACAAACCGTTCAATTTTCAGTTAATCACTCAGGTTTACAAATCAATAATCCTTCTCAAGAAATTAATGTTACATTGTTTCAAAACCATAATTGGAATACAGCTATTACTAATCTTCAACCTATTTTTATAAAACCTCAACAACTTTTATATAATCACACTGTAAAAACTAATTTCTGGGGTGGGAATGAGTTTTTAAATTTTGACACTAAACTGATACGAAACTCTAGTTTAAATGTTGCTAAAGTAGAACGCAAAAACGTATACCACAGCTACCTCTACACAGACGAGCCTAGGGCTGATAAAACATATACCTACAACCCTGATATTAACGGACAGTTTGTTATAAGAACCACTGAACGTGATGTTGTTGACAATAGAGATAACACTGAGGCTGATTATTCTTTAGTTCATTTTTCTTTAGATGCTTTTGAGCCTTACGAAAACAAGGAAGTTTATGTTTATGGAGCTTTTAACAACTACGAATTGTCTGAAGAAAATAAAATGACCTATGACCCTTCTCAGAAAATTTACAAGGCAATTTTACCTTTTAAACAAGGCTTCTACAACTATAGCTACGCTACTTTAAACAAGAAAAAAAACATTGACTTACACGAGGTTAACGGTTCTTTTTATCAAACTGAGAATGAATATACCGTAATTGTTTATTACAGACCTTTTGGTGAAATTTACGATAGAGTAATTGGTGTTGGTTACGGTTTTTTTAACCAAAATAGGTAAGGTATTTATGTAAACGTTGACTAAAAACTGAAAAAGAACTATCTTTATCATATGTTTCAGCAAATTACAAAAGGTATTAAGGTTTCTGTAAAAACGTCTTTTAGAGGCTCAGTTTACAGAGAGCATCGGCAATACTACGCTTTTAGTTATTATGTTTCCATAGAAAATAGTTCGAAAGAAACTGTAAAGCTATTGGAACGTTTTTGGGTTATTTTTGATGCTCTTAACAATACTGAATATGTAGAAGGTGAAGGTGTCGTTGGTGAAACTCCAATCTTAAGACCTAACGATATTTATAATTACAGATCAAATTGCTTTTTACTATCTACTACAGGTGCTATGGGCGGCAATTACAAGATGATTAACGTAGAAACTTTTGAGGAATTTCTTGTAATTATTCCTACTTTTCAATTAACCACCTCTTCTATTTTAAATTAATGATTAAGAAAAATAAAGTTCCGGTTATTAAAGATGCTAACTGTTTAAATTGCGGATGTCCTTTTACTAATAACGAAAAGTTTTGTCCTGAATGCGGACAAAAGAATAGAGGTAAGAAAATTACACTAAGTGTTTTTCTTCGTGAACTTTTTGCTGGTTTTTTCTCTTTAGATACTAAGTTTTGGCGAACACTAATCCCTTTACTAATAAGACCTGGAAAAGTTTCAAAAGACTATATAGAAGGAAAAAGAATTAAATACACAAATCCTTTTCGGTTCTATTTAGCTACATCTATTATTTTTTTCTTAATCATAAGCTTAACAGACAGTTACAAAAAGTTTGAAGAATTAAGGATTGGACGTTCATCTAATATCAAAATAAATAATGATGACTCAGAGGATATTCAAGTAGATTTGGACTCTATCCAAAGTATCGTTTTTAAACAACTTGAAGAACAAGACTCTATTGACACTAAACAAACTGAAACTGATTCTACTAAAGTTTCGTATAATATAAAACCAAAAACAGTTAAATCAAATCTTAGTAATTCTTTTGATATTATAGAGTTTATGAAATTTCAAAAGACGCATCCAAAAACCTCTATTGATGCTGCTTTGGACAGTTTACAAGTTACCAAAAATTTTAGCAATCGTTTTTGGTATTCTCGCGCTAAAGTTTTTAATTCAATTTTTTTAGATAGAGATGAAGCAAAGAAGTTTTTCCGTCAGGTACTATCATATGCTTCTATAGCACTTTTTGTTCTACTGCCTTTATTTACTTTATTTTTAAAATTTATTTATATTAGAAAAAAATATACTTACGTAGAGCATCTAGTTTTTGTATTTCATGTACAAACTGTGCTATTTCTTCTTTTTTCAATTTTTTATATTATAGACTTTTTTAAACACTCTAATAACTTTCTTTCTATTTTCTTATTACTTTTTATGGTTTACCTATACATTGCCATGAAAAGGTTTTACAATCAAGGATATTTTAAAACATTTACTAAATATATGCTTGCAAATACGATGTTTTTTATTCTAGCCATGCTTGGATCAGCCGCTATATCATTTGCTGCATTTGCCCTGTATTAATTCAAGGCTTGTAAAAAAAAGTTTTTTGAAGTGTTTTTTAACTCTACAGTCGCCTTTAACTCGTTGTTATTAGCTACTAATAACTGCATTGTTTTCACTTTACTTAAATATTTATTTTTAATAGAATAAATACCTCTATCCCTATTCTGATAATCAGCCACGTTAAATAAGAAGTAAAATTTATTCTTTTTATTAACCTCTTTAATTTGCTTATCTCCTTTTATTGACACAAACCTTAAACCTTCTTCTTCGCAAAAGCTATAGGTAGTAAAAAAAGGCATTAATGTTAGAATGTCTTCATTATCTAGTTTTTGAATTGCTCTTTTTTCTTCTAAATACCTGCACAAATCATCTCCATCAACTTCTAAAATCACTTTGGGTGTTATTATTTTTTGAATTTCCTTCTTTTCAACCTTATTAAAATCATCATCGTACTCATAAGTTACAATCGTATCTAATTTTTCTACGAAAGAACTAAGATTAAAATCTATCACTCCATCCCATTTATTAGTAACAGAATCTAATGACAATGTTGTTAGCTTTTTAAACTTTTTCTTAAAATCTACACCTAATCTACTTGTTAATACTTCGGTGTTTAATTTCCCTGACACAGTTACTATCGAACTACCCACTGAAGACGCTTTAAATGGCTTAAACAAGTTATTCTCTTCACTTAACTCTCCTTGAATCTTTAAACCACCTCCATCTGCAGAAAATTCAAAAAAGTCTCCTTGCAAAGTACTTATAACTATTGGCTGTTTACTATCCTTTATCCGCCTTAAGATTAAGTCGTTTTCAGAAAAATAGTTCTCATGACTTAGTTTAGATAATAACTGAGGGAGTATTTGTGCTCCTTTATATTTTTTTAATAGTACTTGCAAAGAATTACCTTTCACTACACAACTTATTACCCCTTTACTATAAACAGTTGTCTTATTTATATTTTTGACTGCAAATCCTTCTTCTTTTAAAGCTTCTTCAAAATTTTGTTTTACAACTATTGGGTTACTAATAAAAAAGTTTTTAAACTCTTGTTCATTAGTATAAAAAAACAAACCAGGAGGCACTTCTACCTCATCTAACCATGTTGTTTTCTTTTTTGCTTTTTTGCTTGTAGATTTCTTGAAGTCTAACTGAGAAAGCGGATGTTTTAAAAAACTACTAAGTATACTATACTCTATTTCTCTAAGATTGAGGTAAACTATAGTTTCAGCTGAAGTTGGTACTTTTTTTTCATAAATTACGGTTGGATTATATCTAAAAAATCCAACCGTAACTATAATACAGCATACTGTTACAAGTATATATGCTATTCTTTTTATCATTTAGCTTATTTCGCTACTGTATTGATAAATTCTAACAATAATTTTAACGTGTTCTCTTCTGTTCCTTGTGTAGATATTTTTAATTCAGAAGAAATTGTGTTTCCTTTCATTCTAGACACTCTAAATACTCCATCATTTAAGTTATCTGTTGAAAAGCGCATTGCCTCTTTTTCCGATTTACTCATCCATTTATTAGGAATTTTATTTAAAACCGCATTTACATCTACAAAAAGCACTGTTGAGTTGTCTCTAACCAACTTACTGTGTTTTTTTGTATTAAAGTTATTATTACCACTAGCAATGCTTAACGCATTCGTTTTTGATGTAGTTAAGTACAATACATCATTTTTAACTACTGAATATAAATCAAATGGTATATCAGACTTTTTAGTTTTAAACTTTACTACGTTATTTTCAATCTCAACTGCTTTATGCTTTTCCCCTAATTTGAAAAACTTATTCAATAAATCTTCTTCTTCTGAACCAATCATCAACGTAAAATCAGGAATGAACTCTTCTTTTGTTTTTGTTACTTCTTTACGCTTATAATCTTTATCATATTCGTAAGTAGTGTACTCTACTTCTTGTTTAGAAAAATCGTTCAATACTAAAAGAGCATCTCCAGTAACTAATCTACCTACTGCTTTTTCATCTATAACTAAAGAAAATAAATCACCTACAAGTTCCATTTCTTCTTGAAATTTAGGTAAAATACCTCCGTACATCTTATGTAATAATTCTGGATATTCTTTTAATGTTTCTTCAGTATCTATAGAAATACTCCAAAAAGCTAATGCTTTATCATGATCAAAGCTATTAACTAAATTACTACTCATTTTTTTATTATAAATCTTCTTAAAAGATTTCTTCATATCAGAACTAACCGACATATCTAATAAAATTCTTGCATCACTTTTATCAAAAAACAAATTAGCAGTTACTTCTTCAACTCCATAAATATTTTGATTTCCTCCTTCAGCATACATAGGATATAGATAACCTCCAAAAGACTTAAATAAGTCTGTCATTAACATTCCATAGTTACGAATCCAAAGTGTTGCCGATGCATTTTTCTTTTTACTCTTTTGAAACTTTTTATTAGTAGCAATAGACATTATAACATTCTTATTAAATAGGTCTAGCACATATTTTTTTGTCCAATCTTTACCTATTCTTTTTCTGAAGTTGTAACCAAACTCTCCTTCTTCTTTAAGCTTATCTAGACGTTCTTTATGAGTTGAGAAATATCCTCTTGACGCATCACCGTTTACCAATAAAAGGTAATTATCGTTCCATATTCTAATATCACTTCGTCCTTCAATAATATTATAACCCTCCATTCTTCTTATCTTCTTCTTATTTCGTTTACTTAACATTGATTCGAACAACTCTCTATCTTTCAACTCCACATAAAAGTTATGGTATGAAATACTATCTGTTTTACTAAAGAAATAATAGGCATTTGACTTAATATCTATCCCTGCATTAGCTACTGAAGAAACTTTTTTTCTCTCTTCTATATCTTTTGAGTCTTCTTTCTTTTCATCTGACTCTGACTCAACTACAGATTCTACTCTGTAAATATTATTATCTCTATTTAAATCCTTTAAAATTTCTTTTCCAATAGCATTTTTGTCAATATCTGATACTTCTATCAATTTAAATAAATTTTCTGCGTTTGCAGAAACTAACACATCTATGTTGTTAGGTATCTTAGACTCTAGTCGTTGAGCCTGTATAACTGTAAGTATATTTAAAAACAGTAGTGTAGCAATAATTTTTTTCATCCTAAATTTAATTCTCTAATTGTATTTTATTTTTGATTGTTTGTTTGTTTACTATGATGTCTTGTGCCTGTAAATGCAACATAATAGCTTTTTTACTTTTTGATATTCTTGCTTGGTTGTTTTCTGTATATTTTATAGGTGTTTCAAACCTATACACACTGGTGTAAGTTGCAGTTTCAAATACTTTACGGTCTTGATTTTTTGTTTTTCTAAACTCTTTTCCTAGATCAAAATGATGACTGCGTGTAAATGTTTTACTTTTTTCATTAAAGGTAAAATGTTTATTCTTTTTAATAGCTTCTATATGTTTCTTTGAGCTAAAATTAGCTATTACTTCATTTAAAGCTTCTACATTATCAAAATCACACGAAACTGTAATAATAAACTCATTAAAATCTAACGTGTTTTTTACGTTATGAACTCCTTTTGTTCCTTTAATTTTAGAAACTATTTCTTGTACTTTTTTTCTTATAGTTACTTTTGAAGGTACTTTATAGCCATTAATACTGTCAAGTAGCATTATAGAAGCTAGCTTTGTTTTACTTTTACTTAAGTTAATGGTAAGTACAGCACTTCCTGAGCCATCTTTATTAAAACTCACTTCTTCAACAAACTCAAAACAGCTAGTAAATAAGAGGATAGAAATTGTAGAAAATAGCAATAATGTTTTTTTATTCATAAAAACTTTTTTTGCAAAGATATTAAATCGCTTTTATTACAAACTAATGATTTCGACTCCTATTTTGTTAATATTTGAATGCAAGTCGTAGTAGCTCATGGTAAGTTGCTTTTCTTTTTTTATTACTGAAGTTACACTAACAGTTTCTACACTTTGACGCTTCATCTTTAATGACACTTCTTTATTACCTCTAGTTTCATCTTGATGAAAATTAATTATACCTGATTGATGAAACTCTTTGTTGTTGGATAACCAATCTGCAAACCACTCTTTTCTTAGCTGTTTCATTTCATCAGTATATAGTGTAGATGATGACCATATTTTAGGAGTTTTACCTAGCTCTTGAAAATGTTTTTTTACTCCATCCCAAACCAATTCATACGCTTGCAACCCATTATTCCAATCAACTAACACAATGGTAAAAGGCTCAATTCCCTCAAAGTCAAAGTGATTAATAATTTCAACAGGATCATCAACTTTTAATAACTGCTTTACAATCACTCCCCTACTCATTCGGTACGATTCTGCTCTTTGGTGTTTTGTAAACCCTCCATTTAGCAAACAAATCAATCTATTTTTTTCACTTAACCCTATCCATGTACCTCCAGCTAATTCATCTTTAGGGTATGTTAACTTCACTCCTTCTTCAACATACGTTTTTGGTGCAATCGTTTTTCGTTTCGGGTCTTCATCTCTATTTGATGTTAATATAAAATTATTATTCCCTAAAGGTAAATAAGTTACCGTACACATATTGTTTTACTTTTATATAATTCCAGCCTTATGTCCATTTAAATATTCCTAAAATAACCGTAACTTTGTCATTTAGGAAAGTCTGAAATAGACTTTTCAATAACAAAGAAAGAAATTTAATTCAACAAACAACATACAAATGGGAAAAGGATTTTTTCACGTACCAACTGCCATTAACGAACCGGTAAAAGGATATGCTCCAGGATCTTCAGAGCGCGAAGCCGTTTCAAAACAATACAAAGAATATTTTAACGGATCTGTAGATGTACCAATGTACATTGGTAACAAAGAGGTTAGGACAGGAAATACTCGTAATATGACACCTCCACACGACCACCAACATGTGGTAGGACAATATCATATTGGAGACAAAACACATGCAGAAAAAGCAATTGCTAATGCTTTAGAAGCTCGTACGGAATGGGCGCAAATGCCATGGGAACAAAGAGCTGCTATCTTTTTACGTGCTGCTGAGTTAATTGCGGGTCCTTACCGTGCAAAGATTAACGCTGCAACTATGATTGCGCAATCTAAAACTGTTCACCAAGCTGAGATTGATGCTGCTTGTGAATTAATTGACTTTTTACGTTTTAACGTAGAATATATGTCTGAAATTTACAACGAACAACCAAACTCTGACGACGGAATTTGGAACCGTGTTGAGTACCGTCCGTTAGAAGGGTTTGTATATGCAATTACTCCATTTAACTTTACTGCAATTGCTGCAAACTTGCCTGCATCAGCTGCAATGATGGGTAATGTTGTAGTATGGAAACCATCTGATAGCCAAATTTTCTCTGCAAAAGTAATTGTAGATGTATTTAAAGAAGCTGGTGTACCAGACGGTGTTATCAACGTAATTTATGGTGATCCTGTTGAAATTACTGATGTAGTTTTATCTTCTCCTGATTTCGCTGGAATCCACTTTACAGGTTCTACTTATGTATTTAAGGAATTATGGAAAAAGATTGGTGAAAACATTCACACCTACAAAACCTACCCAAGAATTGTAGGAGAAACTGGTGGTAAAGATTTTATCATTGCACACCCTTCTGCTAACCCAAAACAAGTAGCTACAGGTATTTCTCGTGGTGCTTTTGAATTCCAAGGTCAAAAGTGTTCTGCAGCTTCAAGAGTATACTTACCAAAATCGTTAGCTGAAGAAACCTTAAACTATGTAAAAGAAGATATCGCTTCTTTTAAAATGGGTTCTCCAGAAGACATGAGCAACTTTATTACTGCAGTAATTCACGAAGGTTCTTTTGATAAGTTAGCAAAATATATCGACCAAGCTAAAGCCGATGCTGATGCTGAAATTATTGCTGGTGGTAACTACGATAAATCAAAAGGATATTTTATTGAGCCAACTGTTATCTTAACTACTAATCCTAAATACACTACTATGGAAACTGAATTATTCGGTCCTGTAGTAACTATTTATGTGTATGAAGATGCAGATTGGGCCGATACGTTAAAGTTAGTTGACGGAACTTCTGAGTACGCTTTAACAGGTGCTGTATTCTCAACAGATCGTTATGCAGTTGCTGAAGCTACTAAAGCATTAGAAAACTGTGCTGGTAACTTCTATGTAAACGATAAGCCAACAGGAGCTGTTGTAGGGCAACAGCCATTTGGTGGAGCAAGAGCTTCAGGAACGAACGATAAAGCAGGATCTGCTCAAAACTTATTACGTTGGGTATCTCCTCGTTTAATCAAAGAAACATTTGTTTCTCCAACTGATTATCGTTACCCTTTCTTAGGATAAAATATTCCGATTACGGAAATTTACTATAAGTTAAAAGCAACCTCAATGAGGTTGCTTTTTTATTTGTTTTCAAACAGAATTCAACTAATTTCGTTTAACACATATTAGCGTTTATAAACAATGAATTATAAAGAAATACTTGAAGCTGTATATCAAAAAATAGCTCCTATTGAAAATATAGGTGAGTTGGCTACCTATATTCCTGAATTAGCTACCATTGATACTGAAAAATTTGGCGTATATATTTCAACAGTTACTAACACCAATTTTGGTTTAGGAAACTTTCAAGAAAAATTCTCTATTCAAAGTATTGCTAAAGTATTATCACTTTGTTTGGCTTATAAACATCTTGGTGAATCTATTTGGGACAGATTGGGTGTAGAACCCTCTGGCAACAGTTTCAATTCACTTGTTCAATTAGAAACTGACAATGGTATTCCTAGAAATCCGTTTATTAACGCAGGCGCTGTTGTAATTGCCGATATTTTAATTAGCAGCTTAGTAAATCCGAAAGAAGATTTATTGAATTTCATTAAAAGTCTTTCTAAAAATAAAGACATTGACTACTCTGCAAAAATTGCAGCTTCTGAAAAATCGGTAGGATACAGAAATGTGGCCTTGTGTAATTTTATCAAGTCTTACGGAAACATTTATAATGATCCTGAAGTGGTGCTAGATTTTTATTTCGATTTATGTTCGCTGGAATTGACTTGCGAACAGCTTTCTGAATTGTTTTTCTTTTTAGCCAATAACGGACAAACCAGACAGGGAGAACAAATATTAACTAAAAGTCAATCCAAAAGAATCAACGCATTAATGCAAACCTGTGGTTTTTATGACGAATCTGGGGAGTTTGCTTTTAAAGTTGGATTGGCAGGTAAAAGTGGTGTTGGAGGAGGCATTATTGCCATACACCCTAATCAATATGCGATTGCAGTATGGAGCCCTAAATTGAACAAAAAAGGAAACTCATATAGAGGCATGCGCTTTTTAGAAGAATTTACCACACTTTCTGAACAGTCTATTTTTTAGTTTTGATTTTTATACGATTTAAACTAACTTTACAAATATTGAACATCAGTTATTAAAACAGGTTTGTATCTAAAAAATCACACAAACTAAAATCAACTAATTGGAAAAATCATATATAGACTCTAAAGGTCGATTCAGAAGAGGGCATGTAGAATTGTTTTTACAAATTTCAATCGATATATATCATAGATTATTGAAATACGAAAATGAGTTAATTGATTTAAGAAAAAAAAATGATTCGATTGCTCATGTAGATGAAGGACTATTTCCTCCAATAGAAAAAACTAGACTTTCAATGCGTATTTCTACTCTTGAAAAAGAAAAGTATAAAAGTAGTATTGAAGGAATTATAATTTTGTCTTCCTATTACGAAGCTTTAATAAATGAAATTGGAAGAATTGAATTAGGCTCTACATACTTTAAGAAGAATCTGGATAATTTAAAAGTTTTAGTAAAATGGGAAATAGTTCTAAAATTGATTTATTCAAAATCTCTTCAAACTGATTCCCAATATTATGAATCCATGATAAAAATCATAAAAGAAAGAAATGACTTGGTTCATTATAAAACTAAAACAATTGAAAACCCAACTTTAAGAGAAGCTAAAAAAGGATATGAAATTGCTAATCAACGTATAAGTATTTTTACAAATGCCATTGAAACCTTGACTGAGTTCCATAATGATCTTTTAAAAGTTGATAGTTCAAAAGGTCTTTTAAAATTATTCCAGTTCATGGAAGAAATTAAACGTATTTAACCAACTTAAAAGTACTAATTCATCACAAAAAATCTGTTAACCATAGAAATACTACAACCAACTTAGCCAATAAAGCAGCTCAATAGTGCACAATATCATAATCTCTATTACTCCTATTCTGCTAGATAATTTACTAAAACACACAACAGTATAAAATAAATTTTTCATTCTCTGTTTTAGCCTACCTTTGCAAAAAAATATTTGAATGCAGTTTACAGACTTACAACTCAATAAATCTATCTTAAAAGCGCTTACGGAAGAAAGGCATCACAAGCCAACTTTAGTACAACAAAAAGCAATTCCGTTAGTACTCAATAAAAAAGATGTGATTGTAGCTGCACAAACAGGTACTGGTAAAACTGCTGCTTTTGCGTTACCTATCATTCATGAGCTTTCTAAGGAAGATGATGTTGAAAAAAGAGCAAAAAAAATCAAAGCTTTAATTGTAAGTCCTACTCGAGAACTAGCTATTCAAATTGAAGAAAATTTTAAAGCATATAGTAAGTACACCAACTTAAGAAGTACTGTTATATACGGTGGTATGTCTACACAACCTCAAAAAGATGTGTTAGAAAAAGGGGTAGATATTTTAATCGCTACACCAGGTCGTTTTATCGACTTGCATAAACAAGGTAGTATTGATGTTCGCCAACTGAAAACTTTTGTTTTAGATGAAGCTGATTTAATGTTAGATATGGGCTTTATCGACGATGTAAGAAAGATTGAAGAATTATGTCCACGTAAAAAACAAACCTTACTATTTTCTGCAACAATGCCTGACAAAGTAAGTGACTTGGCTCAATCAATGTTATACAAGCCAGAGAAGATAGACATTTCACCTGCAGAAACCACTTCAACAAATATTGGTCAGTTACTATACTACACCCCTAAAAAGCATAAGGTCGATTTGTGTTTGCACTTATTACGTAATACCATAAAAGGTCGTATTATTATATTTCGTCGTACCAAATTTGGGGTTGACAAATTGGAGAAAACTCTTCAAAAAAACGGATACAAAGCTACCAGTGTGCATGGTGATAAGTCACAAAACTTACGAAACCAAGCTATTGAAGATTTCAAAAACAATAAAGCCAACATTTTAATTGCTACCGATGTTGCTGCTCGTGGAATTGACGTTAGTAAAGTAGATGCGGTAATTAATGTTGACTTACCTAACATTCCTGAAACCTACGTACACCGAATTGGTAGAACTGGTAGAGCAGGTAAATCTGGAATCGCCTTTTCGCTATGTAGTGCCGATGAAACTTCGTACATTAAAGCTATTCAAAAGTTTATGGATAGAACTATAAAAATTATAGAAGACCATCCATTCCCTCTAGCTAAACCAAAGAAGAAAAAACAACCCAATACCATTAGCAAACATAAAAAAGGAAGAAAATCAGAAGCTTCTAAAAAGAAGAAAAAACGCTGGTATTAAACTTTTTATAAAAAATTTAACTTTTAAAGTTTTGTAAAAACCATTACTTAATCGTAATATTGCAATTAAATATTTAATAAATGGGATTAACTAAATCTGAAATTTTTTCTGAAGAGCAAAACCAATTGGCCTCTATTGCGAAAGTATTAGGACACCCTGCTCGTATTGCCATTTTACAACATTTATTCAAACTGAATTCTTGTGTTTGTGGTGATTTAGTAAATGAAATAGGTTTAGCGCAACCTACTATTTCGCAACATTTAAAAGAATTAAAAAAAATAGGAATTATTAAAGGAACTATTGAAGGCACAAGTGTTTGTTATTGCATAAATCCAGCTAAATGGCAAGAAACAAAAACTTTATTATCTTCATTTTTAAATCTTGACATAAAAGACATGTCGTGCTGCTAAAAAAATTTAAACTTATTAATCGTAATATTGCAATATAAAAATATATTAAAATGAATTTATCTGAAATAAAAAAACATCTAGAAAACTTAAAAACTATTGCCTTTCAACTTCCTGATGGTAGTTTGGTCCCTAACCATTTTCATGTGACGGAAGTTGGTAGAGTTACTAAAAACTTTATCGATTGTGGTGGAGTGGTAAGAAATGAAGAAGTGGTTAACTTTCAGCTTTGGAACGCAAATGATTATGATCATCGATTACACCCTGAGAAACTAATATCTATTATAGAATTATCTGAAAAGACATTAAACATTTCACCTAACTTAGAAATTGAAGTGGAATATCAAGGAAGTACGATTGGTAAATACGGGCTAGATTTTGACGGAACCTACTTTTTACTAACAACAAAACAAACAGATTGTTTGGCGAAAGATAACTGCGGAATTCCACAAGAAAAACCAAGAGTAAAGCTATCTGACTTACAAAAACAAACTACTTGTGAACCTAACTCTGGATGCTGCTAATATGAAAACACAAACCTCAACACTATTTACTGAAATACAACAAACTCTTTCAAGTTTACCAACTGTTTCGGAAGAGCGAAAACAAGTTTTACAACCGCTTATAAGTTACATTCAAGAAAAACTGGATAATAAAGGACTTATAAACCTGAATTTTATTTGTACTCATAATTCAAGAAGAAGTCATTTGTCGCAAGTATGGGCACAAACGATGACTTTTTATTATCAAATACCAAATGTAAACGCATACTCTGGCGGTACAGAAGCTACAGAGATGAACGAAATAGTAGTAAACACTTTGGTTGATAACGGATTTCAAATTCAACAATTATCTGATGGAACAAATCCTATATACGCGGTAAAATATGCTGATAACGCATCACCTATTATAGGTTTTTCTAAAAAGTATGATAATGGCTTTAATCCAAGCTCAGCTTTTTGCGCTATCATGACTTGTTCACAAGCCGATGAGGGTTGTCCATTCATTGCTGGTGCTGATAAAAGAGTACCTGTTACTTATGAAGACCCTAAACTACATGATGGTACACCTTTAGAAAAAGAGAAATACTTAGAGCGTAGCCTACAAATTGCTGCTGAAATGCACTATGTTTTTTCTTCTGTAAAAGCTTAACCTTTATATTTCATAGGTAAATGCACCACTTTTTTAGTTTCGAAGAAATCTTCTTCAAAAAAGTCTGGTAAATCATAAATGGTGGCTTTAGGAAAGTTCGCAAGTTCTTCCGTAAGGTCACCACCTTTTAAATATAAAATTCCGTTTTTAAGTGCATGATTTTGTTTTTTATGCACTTTATTTTTCACCCAACGGTGAAATGTTTCCATTTGCGCTACTGCTCTACTTACTATAAAATCGTACGTATCATCAACTTCTTCAACACGCCCATGAGTTGTTTTCACATTCTGTAAACCTAAACCTTCAGCAACTTCATTTACTACTTTAATTTTCTTTCCGATAGAATCTACCAAATGAAATTGGGTTTCAGGAAATAAAATAGCTAACGGAATTCCTGGAAAACCTCCTCCTGTACCTACATCCATCACTTTGGCTCCAGCTTTAAACTCCATCACCTTTGCAATTCCTAACGAATGTAATACGTGACGTAAATACAACTCATCAATATCTTTACGAGAAACTACATTAATTTTTAAGTTCCAGTCTTCATACAATTCTTGCAACTTAGAAAATTGCTCTAATTGTGTTTCCGATAAATTGTCAAAGTATTTTTTTACAAGTTTCAAACCAATCTGTATTTAAATTAAGCACTTACTTTTTTAGGTAACCTATTGAGACATATTAATCAGTACAAAATACTACCTACTATAAAATTTCTTCTCTTTTGGTATTACAACAGACTCTGTCTATTCAATAATTCCTCTATAGGAGGATTCCATGAAGTGATTTTTTCCGTTGCAAAAATAAAAAACTAATTGGTATTGTTAATTTTTCTGCAAAAGATATTAATCTAGTTAAAAAGTTAAGCTTTAGCAATAACCGTGAACCAAAAACGTTTATTTTTGCGGTACAAACAAACAATAAATGAAGACAGTAAACTTCTCAAGAATAGACAAAGCCAAGTTTTTTAGAACTCTGAATAAAAGAGTTAACACTTACTTTAAAGAAAACAACATTAAGCGTACAGGTAACTGGAAACTATATTCAAAAGCTATCATTATGTTAGCTACTTTTATCATTCCATTCATATTAATTTTAACTGTTGATATGTCGCAATGGATAAAATTAGCTCTTGCTATTGTAATGGGTATTGGAATGGCTGGAGTAGGAATGAATGTGATGCACGATGCCAATCACGAATCTTTTTCTAGTAAAAAATGGGTAAATAAGCTTTTTGGAAGCAGTATTTATATTTTAGCAGGTAACGTGTATAACTGGAAAGTACAACACAATGTATTACACCATACTTATACTAACATTCAAGATCATGATGAAGATATGGATGCTGGTAGAATTATCCGTTTTTCAAAACACACACAATGGTTATGGATTCATAAATTCCAAAAATATTATTCAATCTTTTTATACGGATTGTTAACGATTAACTGGGCAATTACTACTGATTTTAAACAAATGCACAGTTACTTAAAGCGAAAGTTATCGTATGGAGAATTTCCAAATCCAGCTAAAGAATGGACAAAACTAGTAGTTTCGAAAGTTATTTATTATTCACTTTGGATTGTATTACCAATTGCAGTAATGAATGTTGCTTGGTGGAAAGTATTAATCGGATTTTTTGTAATGCACTATACTGCAGGAATCATTTTAAGCGTGGTTTTCCAATTAGCACACATTGTTCCTAAAACAGAAACTCCTTTACCAGATGAAGATGGTAATATGAAAAACACTTGGGCTATTCACCAATTATATACTACAGCAAATTTTGCTCCTAAAAATTGGTTTATTAACTTTTACACAGGTGGATTAAATCATCAAGTAGAGCATCACATTTTCCCAAATATTTCTCATATTCACTATAATAAATTAGCTCAAATTGTAAAAGAAACTGCTAAGGAATTTAACCTTCCTTATAATGAGTATAAAACTACACGTAAAGCAGTTATAGAGCATTTTAGACACTTAGCTGAATTAGGAAAAAAACCGCAATTAGCATAAATCAACATACAACATAACAACACAATGTCAAACGCATTATCAAACAGAATTCAAAGTTTACCAGTATCGCAAACTTTAGCAATGGCTGCTAAAGCGAGAGAATTAAAAGCTCAAGGTAAAGACATCATTAGTTTAAGTTTAGGAGAACCAGATTTTAACACTCCTGATTTTATTAAAAATGCTGCAATTGAAGCTATTAATCAAGATTATAACTCTTACACTCCAGTTGACGGGTATGTAGAGTTAAAAGAAGCTATTTGCGAGAAGTTTAAACGTGATAATAACTTAACTTATGCTCCAAACCAAGTAGTTGTTTCTACAGGAGCAAAACAATCTATTGCTAACGTAGCTCAGGTGTTATTAAACCCTGGTGATGAAGTATTATTACCGGCTCCATATTGGGTAAGTTATTCTGCAATTGCAACTTTGTGTGAGGCTAAGTTTACCGAAATTCCTTCTTCTATTGAAAACGATTTCAAAATCACTCCAGAACAATTAGAAGCCGCTATTTCACCAAAAACAAAAATGATTTTCTTTAATTCGCCAAACAACCCAAGTGGAACAATTTATAGCGAGGAAGAATACAGAGCATTGGCTAACGTATTAGAGAAGCATCCGGATATTTATATTTTATCTGACGAAATATATGAGCACATTAACTACGGAATAAAACCTTTTAGTTTTGCTGCTATTGAAAGTATGTACGATCGTACCATTACCGTGAACGGTTTAGCGAAAGCTTTTGCAATGACAGGATGGAGAATTGGTTACATTGGTGCTCCTGAGTGGATTGCTAAGGCTTGTACTAAAATGCAAGGTCAAATTACTTCAGGAACTAACTGTATTGCACAACGTGCTGCAATTACAGCTGTAAAAGCATCGCCAGAAAAAGTACAGTACATGGTAGATGAGTTTAAAAATCGTAGAGATTTAGTGTTACAGTTATTAGGAGAAATTGATGGATTTAAATTAAACGTACCTGAAGGTGCTTTTTACGTATTTCCAGACATTTCTTATTTCTTCGGAAAAACTATCCAAGGAAAAGAAATTAAAAATGCAAATGATTTTTCTATGCTATTATTAGAAAAAGCAAATGTAGCTACTGTAACTGGTGAAGCTTTTGGTGCACCAAACTGTGTTCGTTTATCATATGCTGCTTCTGAATTACAATTACGTGAAGCAATTAAAAGAATAAAAGAAGTTTTAAGCTAATTAATTTAAACAATTAAACATAAAAAAATCCGTAAGATGTTTCTTACGGATTTTTTTATGTTATTTTTTAATTAGATTCTTCGTTTTTATTTTTTTTAAAGAAAGTAACAATATATAAAACAATAATTGACAAAGGCAAAAATGTTGTTTTTAATCTCTGATAAGTAAAAAACTCATCATACTGCTTATTATAGATAAGGGAAGAAAGCTCCCACACATAAATAAGCAAACCAAATATTACCCAAACTAAAACAAAATAGTTAAAAAACAATTTATTTCTTTTCATAGCTATCACAGTATTTTATTATAAAAATATTCAAAATATCTTTATAGTTTTCATTCTAGTATTGAATCTATTTACATTATAAAAATTTATACATAGAGCCACAACATTAGAAAGGAACTTTTAATTTCCTTACTTTTTTCTTTTTAAGCTTCTTTAAATACAATGCCTTCTTGTTATAATCAATAAAGGCTTTTCCTTCCTCTAAAATATCTGCCCCTATAATTCCGTCTACCTCATCAGCATCGTGTTGTTTTAAAGCTGTATTTACATGTGTTAAGTCAAACAATACTAAATCACACTCATTCGCTTTCCACTTTCCTATTTTAAGAGAATTATTTCCAGACTTGTGTGTTTCCATATCCGTCGCTCCTGCTCCTGCAGCTTTTACTTCACTTTCTTCAGAAATAAGCTTGAAACGCTCTATTAAATCTAATCCAACACACGAATTAGAAGCGCCTGTATCTAAAATAAACCTTCCTTTAACACCATTTATCTCCGCATCTAACTCTAAATGATTTGTAATCATTTTTTTGAGTTTTATTTTAATGTATTTCTTTTTTCGTAATACTTTTTTCAAACTTGCCATTTCTTGTACTTTTGTCTCGTAAAGATACGGCAATAAATGATTACAGATACACATACCCACTTATATTCAAGTCAGTTTGACGAAGACAGAAATGAAATGATACAACGTGCTAAAGAAGCTGGAGTTTCTCGTTTCTTTATTCCTGCGATTGATAGTTCTTATACTGAACGTATGTTTGACTTGGAAAAAAACTATCCGAAAGATGTGTTTTTAATGATGGGGTTACATCCAACTTCAGTAAAAGAAAACTATCAAGAAGAATTAGTTCATGTAAAAGAATGGTTAGACCAACGTGATTTTTATGCGATTGGTGAAATTGGTATCGATTTGTATTGGGATAAATCATTTTTACCACAACAACAAGAAGCTTTTCGTACTCAAATTCAGTGGGCAAAAGAGAAAAAACTACCGATTGTTATCCATTGTCGTGATGCTTTTGATGAGATTTTTGAAGTACTAGAAACTGAAAAAGGAGATGATTTATATGGAATTTTTCACTGTTTTACAGGAACTTTAGAGCAAGCTGAAAAAGCAATTTCCTACAATATGAAATTAGGAATTGGTGGTGTAGCGACATTTAAAAATGGAAAAATTGACAAGTTTTTAAACCAAATAGACATTAAACACATTGTCTTAGAAACCGATTCGCCATACTTAGCACCTACTCCATACCGAGGAAAACGTAATGAAAGCAGCTACATTACTAATGTTGTGGATAAGTTAGTAGATATTTATGGATTGACTTTCGATGAAATTTCGGAAATTACAACACAGAACTCTAAAGACGTTTTTGGTGTCTAACTTACAAACCACATATTATAAAACTCCTATCGGGATCGCCAAAATTGAAGGTAATGAAAACGGAGTCCAGTCGATTTCAGTATTGGATGAAAATGCTTTGCCTACAATTAGCTTTCATAAAAAGACTCCATCATGTTTACAAAATTGTGTTATGCAATTGGATGAGTATTTTGCTGGAAAAAGAACAGATTTTGATCTACAATTGAATCCACAAGGAACAAGCTTTCAACAATCGGTTTGGAATGAATTATTAAACATTCCTTTTGGAAGAACTAGAACCTACTTAGAACAAACCAAACAATTAGGTGATGTAAAAGCAATTCGTGCTGTAGCTTCTGCTAACGGTAAAAACCCTATTTGGATCGTTATTCCGTGTCACAGAGTTGTAGGTTCTGATGGCTCGTTAACAGGGTATGCAGGCGGTGTTTGGCGTAAAAAATGGCTATTGGAGCACGAAAGCGGAGCAAAACAACAAACATTATTTTAAGTTATCAATCAATTCCCATTGATGAGATTCCTAAACAAGTTCGGAATAACTATCGTCAATTTAAATTGCGTTTTTCAATAAAAAATTTCTTCAACAAAAAACCGCATTCCTCTTCTAAAACCCCTGATATTACTTTTGTTTTTGGATGTAGTTTTGTTTTCAATACACTAAAACCAAGTTTTGGTTCACTTGCTCCGTATACTATTTTGCCTATTTGCGTCCAGTAACTTGCTCCTGCACACATTTGACAAGGTTCTAATGTAACATACAAAGTGCAGTCCTTTAAATATTTTCCACCTAGAAAATCTGCCGCAGCTGTAAAAGCTTGCATTTCGGCATGCGCTGTAACATCGTTTAACAGCTCAGTTAAATTATGCGCTCTAGCAATAATTTGATTATTAAAAACGATTACTGCACCTACAGGAACTTCTCCTTTATCAAAAGCTAACTCTGCTTCTTGTAAGGCTTTTTTCATAAAGTAAGTATCATCAAACGGATTCATATACGTGGATTCATGTAAGTTCTTAAACAAATGTAGCCAAAATTTGTTTGTGCTAACTCTAAGTAAAATACTTATTTTTACCAAAATTTACGATTTGATTTCAATCAACACTTCTGAGAATAAAAAAGTCTATTTTGCTTCCGATCAACATTTAGGAGCTCCAACTTCTAAGGCTAGTTTTCCTCGTGAACAAAAATTTGTTGCATGGTTAAACGAAGTTAAAAAAGATGCTGAGGCTATCTTTATTTTAGGTGATTTATTCGATTTTTGGTTTGAATATAAAACTGTCGTTCCTAAAGGCTTTGTTCGCGTTTTAGGTAAACTTGCTGAACTAAAAGATAGTGGTATCCCGATTTACTTTTTTGTTGGGAACCACGACTTATGGATGCGTGATTATTTTGAAAAAGAATTAAATATTCCTGTGTATCATTCTCCTCAAGAATTTAAAATCAACGATAAATTGTTTTTAATTGGTCATGGTGATGGATTAGGACCTGGGGATAAAGGATATAAACGCATGAAAAAAGTGTTTACATTTCCGCTATTTCAATGGATGTTTCGTTGGTTGCATCCAGATTTAGGTGTGCGATTAGGACAATATATGTCCGTAAAAAACAAACTGATTTCTGGTGATGAGGATGCTAAATTTTTAGGTGAAGATAATGAGTGGTTAGTACAGTATTGTAAGCGCAAACTAGAAACTAAACACCACGATTATTTTGTTTTTGGACACAGGCATCTTCCTCTAGAAATTCAACTTAAAGACAATAGTGTTTACCTTAACACTGGTGATTGGATTCAGTATTATACCTATGCTGTTTTTGAGAATGATAAGTTAGTTTTAAAAAAATATAACTCATAAAAAAACACCTCGAAAAGGTGCTTTTTTTATGGTTTATCCTAGTATTAATCTAATACAAAACGTAATCTAGCAAACAAATGTCTACCATTAGTTCCGAACTGTACAGAACGTCTTGAGTAGATAAAACGTCCACTAGACCTAAAAGCAGGATCGTTCTCATCTGGATAAACATCAAATAAATTATTTGCTCCTAATGTTAAACTTAGAGTCTTATTAAAATTATACCCAAAAGAAAGGTCTGTTAATACTTTTCCTCCAAATGTTGTATCTACATTAGGACTGTCATTATTAGTTGCTTCTTCAACTTCTCCAAAATAACTGTTTCTTAAAAAGATATTCCATTTATCATTAACATTTAAATTATGTGATAAATTCCCTTTTGTTGTAGGAACTGCAGACTCTAAATAAATTCTACTTGTTGGGTCAAAATAAACATCAGACAATCCAGCGTTTTCTATAGCAGTTGGAATATTCACTCCTTCTACATTCGTTTTCGAAAATGTAAATGCTAAAGTATTAGTTAACTTCATATTATCAGAAAGATCTGCTTTGTGATCTACAACAATATCTACTCCTTTTGTTTGAGTATCTACAGCATTTGCAAAAAATGCTGCTTGTGTAGCATTTGCTTGTTGGAACAATCTTTCTAACTCAGCGTCTCCATTATCATCAAAACTTCCTGTTAATATTACTCTGTCATCAATATTTATTATATATCCATCAACTGTAAACTTTAAGTTTGCACTTGGCACTTTTGCTGTAAATCCTGCCGAAAACCCAAAAGAAGTTTCTTCTTTTAATTTACCTATTCCTAAAATCCTTGCAACTCTCGAAGTGTTTGAAAACACCCCAACTTCATTTGGTATACCATCTACAAACAAGGTACTGGTTGAACTGTAAGATATTTGATGTAATGATGGTGCTCTAAACCCTGTTTGTAAACTAGCTCTTAAATTAAAGTTCTTAGAAGCTTTTACCCTAGATGCTATTTTTACATTTAAAGTACCTCCAAAATCTGAGAAATTCTCATAACGTACGGCTCCACTTAATAAAAAAGACTCTGTAAAATCTGCTTCTACATCTATGTAACCAGCTATAGAATTTCTAAATGAGTTTACTTCATTTTCTGGTTTAAATCCGGGAAACACTTGAATACCCCCTGGTCTTGAGTTACCAAAAAAATCTTCAGGAACCATTGAGTTAGGGTCTGTCGGATCATGTACATTACCTAATGTATTGTATTGCGCGTAGGATGCTTCCTCTCCTGCTACGATACCATAATTTTCTAAACGATATTCAGCACCAAAAGCTATATTTAAACCAGACATTACGTCTTCGTAAAACTTACTAAGATCAATATTTGTTGTGTTTTCACTTGAATAAAACCCACCTGAATTCGCTTCAAAAGGCGTTGAATTACCTAAAGATGCATTACTTGAATTGCTTATCAAATAGTTAAATTCATTTCTACCAAATGTATTTGAAAAATCTACATTCCAATCACCTAACTTTCCTTTTATTCCAACCGCATACGATTTGTCTTGAATGTTAGAATTTATTTCTGGTAAGAATCCATTCATATATGCTGGAGTGTATGCTCTAGATTGATTTGGCAACCTATAAAAACCTGCCGCATTACCATTTTTATAACTTAAGCCAGCATTACCATAAATAAACGTTTCATTTCCTAACGGGATTTCCATGTTCGCAAAAAATTGCGCTCCTCTTACCTTAGATTGCCCAACTCTCATATTAAAATCACTTCTTTTTAAGCCACGAGCTAACAATTCTGATTCAGTAACATCAGCTCCTAGAATTGTTCGCAACTCTTCTTTTGTTTCAGTACCACTTAATGTAATACCCGCATCACCAGCATAATTAAAAATATCATCTAAATCATCATCTAATAGATTTGAAACATTATACCCATCTGCAGCTGCAACTCTTTCAATAGAGTTATATGCATTAAATATTGAACCTTCCCATTCTTGCATTCTATTAGTCCATCCTCTAAAATCAAAGTTTCCAGTAAAATTTATAAACCCACCATCTTTACCAATTGGCACCCCATAATTTAATCCCAAGTTTAATTTTTCTCCATCTATCTCTCTTTCTGGACTACTTTCACTTGTAAAATTAGCACCTGTTGTTAGGTTAACTTCTAACTTATTTGTAGATTTTTTTAGGACAATATTTATGATTCCTGCAATAGCATCAGAACCGTATTGAGCGGCAGCACCATCTCTAAGAATTTCTATTCTTTCAATAGCCATTGAAGGAATTGTTGTCATATCTGTACCCACTGAACCTCTACCAAAAGTACCATTTACATTTACTAAAGCTGTTTTGTGACGCCTCTTCCCATTAATTAACACTAACACTTGATCTGGACCTAATCCTCTTAATGCTGCTGGCGCAATATGATCTGTACCATCTGAAATTGATTGAGGATTAGAGTTAAAAGAGGGAGCTGCATAATTTAAAATTTCTGTCACTGTAACTTGTGGTGCTGACTCTGTTAGTTTGGAAACATCTAACACATCAATAGCCACGGGAGAATCTATTGCGACCCTTCCTTTATTACGAGAACCTACAATTACTACCTCTTCTAAGGACTCACTTGACTCTTCAATTACAATTGTAAGATAAGAATCATCTGTAACTATTAATTCTTTCGTTCTAAAGCCCACTGAAGAAACTATAACAGTAGCAGGTAATTTACTTACTTTTAAAAAATATTCTCCATTATCATTAGTAGTTATACCATTAGTAGTTCCTTTTTCTATTACGTTTACAAAAGGCAAACCTATTCCATTAGTATCTGTAATTTTTCCTTTTATCGTTTGACCAATTATTGATGTAACCGACATCAATAAAACACAAACAAGTAGTTTTATTTTTTGCTTCATAACTGTATTTATTTTATTTTTTTATGTTAAAAAAGTTAATTTACTATAAACATACTAATATTTACAACTCACAACAAGAATATATATAAATAAATCATTCACAACACATTAAGAAAAAAGAATATTCATTAAAACCAATAAGAAACCTATGTATTTCAATAAAAATTCAACCTTCTTAAAACTATCATATATTTAGAATTTCTTCATCCTAATTTCTTTTAAAAACATTTGTTATCTTTTACTACTATTTTAATCCATCACACGAACACTTTTTATAAAATAGTTGGATATAAACACATAACTTTTTTGGTAATTGAATTTACATCCTATTTATTATTTTTTATAAATGAAGAAATAGCTCATAAAAAAAGACACCTTAATAAGGTGCCTTTTCATTATCAAATATCACAATTAAAAACAAACTATATTGTTAATTAGCATTCTCACTAAATGGTGTTGGAAAGGCATCAATAATATTATCTCCTGATCTATCTAGTGGGATATAGGTCGAATTCAATCTATTTAAACGCCTTAAATCAATCCATCGATGTCCCTCCCCTAGTAAAGAGTATCTTCTTTGTTTTAAAACTTCTTCTACTAACTCGCTATCTGAAGTTCCTCCAGAGTAATCTAGCAAACCTGCAGCATTTCTAACAATATTGATAGCAGTAATAGCCTCTGTATTGTTTGTACCTATATTAGCTTCAGCATACATTAAAATCAGTTCTTCATTCCTGACAAGATACACAGGATCTGTATTGCTTTTATACACAGAGATTTGATGGGTCCCTGTAAGACCATCATGAGAACCTGAGGTATCTAACAATGAAGATTTGCTAGACACACGAAGGTCACCTGTCTCTCCATCAGCTATCCATGAATTATGTACAACAAATTCATTTCCTTTTTGCTTTACATAAAACAAATCGTTTTTAATATCATTTCCTGTTAATCCAAAAACATGTGATACACCAAACGACATAGATTTATTTAAGTCAAAGAAAGATTCATTTAAAAAAGTTAACACTTCTGCCTTGTTGTTTTGATATAGTGCAACCCGTGCAGAAATTGCTCTATTAAACTTTAAAAAACCGCTTGGTAAGAGGGGTAACCTCTTACTTGAATCTGATGGATCCATAGGTTTTAAATCATTATACCCTGGACTAAATAGAAATAGAAAATTACTAGAGGACGCTTCTAAATCGCTTTTAGCTTCATTTAATAAATTTTTTATTGCAACTAAAGCTTCATCATAACCTACAAAAGAACCTAAGTTATTTGGATCTTCTACATCTAATCTAATTCCATTTGTATATTGCCTATTTGCTACCATTAAAAGAGCGTATGCCTTTATTGTCTTAGCATATCCATAATAAGAGCTTTTTTCTTCCTCAGAAAATCCAGCATTTGAGTTTTCTACAGCTGTAATTAAAACATTAGCTGCTTTAACAATTCTATACCAAGCCGCAAAAGAACGAGTTGTTAAAAACCCATTATTATCTAAAGGCCCTTTTAAAATCTCCCCTGTATATCTTGGGTCTGCTGTTGATAAATCGTAGTACTCTCTCGCTAAATAGCTTACCGTTTCATAATGAAAATCTAAATCACTTCTCATTACAGCCTCTAAACCAACTGCCAAAGCTTCGACATCAGCTGCGGAGGCACCATCTGTATACGAATCCAATGTTGGTGCATTTTGATTAGGTAATTCCTCTAATTCACAACTTTGAATAAAAGAAACAAAAACGATTAATATTAATTTATAGAATATATTTTTCATGATAATTTATTTTAGGAGATTAAAAGTTAACTTTTAGATGAAAATTAACAAACTTAGATGCAGGGTAAGGGGTTACTTCTACATTATTAGCTAATACATTATTTCCAAAGTTTGATGCTTCAGGATCATAACTATTATAATCAAAAATGTTGATTAAGTTTCTGCCTGATATCCCTACTTTTACTTTCTCTGCTCCTTTAAAAACCTCATCATTAAATGTATAAAAAAGACCTACTTCTCTTAATCGAAGATATCCTGCGTCTTCTATTAGAGGCTTAGTATTTCTAACATTTGCTTGCGCCAACCTATAAGGTCCATTGGTGAGCGTACCTGTAGGATCTAAATCAGTATCATCAAAATCCCACGTAGTTCCAGCATTATCATATAAAAAAGTTGTTAAATTAATACCGTCTCCTCCTTTTTTCCAGTGCCATAAAAATGATAAATCGAAGTTTTTATAACGTATGTTGTTTTGCCATGACATTTGAAAATCTGGTTCTGCATTACCATAAACAGCAAATCCATCTCCATCAGGATCAATTACAGCTATTTCTTCTGGAGTAAGTCCGCTAGGATAAGTCCCTACAATTTGCGTAGCACTCTTACCCTCTTGTATTAAAAAAGTTCCTAAGAAAGCTGCAAAACCTCCTTCTGTAAAGGCAGGAACGTCTAACTTATTAATTTTAGATTTGTTTTTCCACCATTTAAAGTTTGCATTCCAAGAAAAATCTTCTTTTTCAATAAAGTTCGCATTTAAGCCTAATTCTATACCTGTATTTTCAAGCTCTCCTCCATTTTTAATTTTTCTAGTAAAACCAGATGATGTTGGAAAATTTTCTTGAATAAGTAGATCGCTTATTTTTTTGTTGTATACCGTAGCCTCTAATGTAAACCTATTATCAAATAGGCCTAAATCTAATCCATATTCTAATTCTTTTTGACGTTCTGGACCTATGGCAGGGTCTCCTTTAAAAGTTCCAGGAGCAAAACCAGAGACACCTCCTATAAATTGTGGTGCAGCCAAAGTAAATTGATCATTAAAGTTAGGGAATCTTCCTGCTTCTCCATAGGCAATCCTAGGTTTTAAGCTAGTAATTTCTTTTATATTCCAAAAACTAAACTTATGTAAATTAATTGCTAAGTTTGCTTTAGGGTAATAATACATCTTATCTGAAATACCATTATTGGTTGACTTATCTCCTCTAATACCAATAGTACCAATTATTTTATCGTCATAATTTATTTCTTCCTGCACAAAAAACCCTGTATCTCTCTGAAGCCTAACAACTTGCTGAGACGATAAATTTTCCGCCAACGATAAACTTGTTAATGAGGTATTGAAACCTGTTCCTACACTAATAACAGTGTTACGGTCAAAATCTTGAAAAAAGGTTCCTGTTTGAGTTGTGAACTGTAACCCATTATTTAAACTTAAATTATGAACTAAAAAGGCAGATAAGTTATAATTAGTATTTCTCGTCGTTCCAGATATTGAAGCTCCTTTTAAAGTAGATCTATCTCTAAAATAAGTTAACTCTCTAGGGAAAATACTTGTTGTACGAAGTGTGTATTGATCAAACCCCGCTTCAAGCACTAGCTTAAGTCTATTTTTTTCTCCGTTAAGAATTTTGATATTAGACTTAGCACTACCAATAAACCTATTTACGTTTTCTCTATTAGTAGTTAGTGCTATTGTTTCTAATACATTTGAACCAGCACCTCCAAAAGGATAGACTCCATCTGTAGGAGATAAGTTTTCCCATGGATAAGTAAAAGCTAGGGCGTACCCTATAGTTCTATTGGCATTACCGTTATTAAAAAAACCTCTATCTGCTTGAGAGCTTATATAATTTGACGTGACATATAAATCTAACCAATCTGTAAATTTTTGACCTATATTTAAACGAGCCGCTGCTTTTTCATAGCCTGTATTTTCAACTAATCCAGGTTCATCTTTATAAGTTACTCCAAAAAAGTAATCGCTTCTTTCTGAACCTCCTGATGTTGTAAACCTTGTTGTTGTAGAAATTCTAGTATGATCAAATAGCTCTGCTTCATAGTCTCTTAGTTTTGCATTCGCTGGTCCTCCTAAAGCAACAACCTCTGAATCATCCCAGTCTCTTAAACCTAATAATCTTGTTGGACTTCTCAAGCCTACAGTTTGTGAAAAGGATACTCTAGGTTTACCTTCTTTACCTCTTTTTGTTGTAATAATAACAACACCTCCTGCCGCTCTTGATCCGTAGAGAGCTGCCGCTGAGGCACCTTTCAGTATTTCTACAGTCTCTATATCTTCAGGGTCAATATCTGCAATCCTATTAGAAGCGTCATCCTGATTTGATGAAGGATTACCACCTCCAGCAGCTTCACTTACAATGTTATTTCCAGAAGAAATTGATGAGTTGTCAACATACACACCATCTACCACAAATAACGGTTGTTGATCTCCAAAAATAGAAGTAACACCTCTTAATCTCATAGAAATTCCTCCCCCTGGAGCCCCTGAATTCGCTTTTATCTCTGCTCCAGTGAACTTTCCTGATAATGCACTATCAAAACCCGATTGTGATGTGACTTGTGTTAATTCAGCAGCTGAAATTGTCGAAACTGTGTTCGCTAAATTAGATCTTTTCGTTGTAGTTGCTAACCCCGAAATCACTACTTCTTCTAAAACATCAGAATCTTCTCGTAGTGTTACCTGTAAAAAAGTATTCGTATCTGCAATATTTCTTTCTACTGTAACAAACCCCAATGAAGATATTGTTACTACTGCTGGTAGTTTTTTTATATTTAAACTAAATTCACCATTCTCATTAGAAGTGGTACCATTTGTTGTTCCTTTCTCTATAATATTTGCAAAAGGAATACTTTCTCCATTTACATCCACAATTTTTCCTTTTATTGTTTGCCCGTAAACAAAACCAGAAAACAGAAAAATAAGTGCGTTAATTAGCAACGTTTTGCTAAAAGACATTTTCTTCATAAAATTTAAGTTTAAAGTTAGTAGAAGCTAAATTTCATTTTTTTTATTCATAAAAACAAATTATAAACAACTTATTTTCAAACACATAAAGCACATAGTCAAAAACTTAACTTTAAAGAACCACACCTTTTAGCTTGTAAATACAAGGTTTAACCAACTTTTAACAACTAAAAAAACACTATTATTGTAGCTTTGTTTCATAAAAATTCTAATTTATTTCAATTACTATGGATATAGACGTAAGAGCCATCAATGAAAAAATAGAAAGAGAAAGTGCTTTTGTAGACTTGTTAACTACAGAAATGAACAAAGTAATTGTAGGTCAGAAATACATGATTGAACGATTACTCATCGGTCTTTTAGGAAATGGACATATTTTATTAGAAGGTGTACCTGGTTTAGCAAAAACCTTAGCTATTAACACACTTTCTAAAGCTGTTGACGGAAGTTTTAGTCGCGTTCAATTTACTCCAGATTTATTACCTGCCGATGTAGTAGGTACTATGATATACAATGTAAAAGAAAACGATTTTTCTATTAAAAAAGGACCAATTTTTGCCAATTTTGTACTAGCCGATGAGATTAACCGTGCTCCTGCTAAAGTACAGTCTGCCTTACTAGAAGCTATGCAAGAGCGTCAAATTACCATTGGAGATGAAACTTTTAAATTGGATGAACCATTCTTGGTAATGGCTACTCAAAACCCGGTAGAACAAGAAGGAACATACCCACTTCCTGAGGCACAAGTAGACCGTTTTATGCTAAAAACTGTAATTGATTATCCAAAATTACAAGACGAACAACTTATTATGCGTCAAAACTTAAACGGTGGCTTTCAAAAAGTAAATCCTGTAATTTCAATAGAACAAATCATTAAAGCTCGTAATGTAGTTAACGAAGTTTATATGGATGAAAAAATAGAAAAATACATCTTGGATATTATTTTCGCAACTCGTTACCCTGAAAAATATAATTTAGAAAAATTAAAACCTCTTATTAGCTTTGGATCTTCTCCACGTGGTAGTATTGCATTGGCTAAAGCTGCAAAATGCTACGCCTTTATTAAACGAAGAGGATATGTGATTCCTGAAGATGTTCGAGCAGTCGTAAACGATGTGTTACGTCATAGAATTGGTATTACTTACGAAGCTGAAGCTGAAAATATTACTTCAATAGATATTATTAACTCTATTATTAACGAAGTACAAGTGCCTTAATCAATTATCAATGAGCAATTATCAGCCAAAAATACTTTACTGATTATTGATAACTGTTAACTGACAATTGAAAACATGGATACAAAAGAGTTACTAAAAAAAGTTCGAAAAATAGAAATAAAGACACGTAGGTTGTCTAATCATATTTTTGGAGGAGAATACCACTCTACCTTTAAAGGTAGAGGTATGACTTTCTCTGAAGTACGTCAATATCAATACGGAGATGATATTAGAGCAATTGACTGGAATGTAACTGCTCGCTATAACGAACCCTATGTAAAAGTTTTTGAGGAAGAGCGTGAGCTTACCATGATGTTGGTAGTCGATATTTCTGGCTCTGAATTTTTTGGTACTTCTGAACAATTTAAAAAAGATACCGTAACAGAAATTGCCGCAACACTAGCCTTTTCTGCAATTCAAAACAACGATAAAGTTGGTTTAATCCTGTTCTCTGATCAAGTTGAACTATACATTCCTCCTAAAAAAGGAAAAAGTCACGTATTACGAATTATTCGTGAGCTTATTGAATTTCAACCAAAAAGTAGACAAACCAATATTAGTGAAGCTCTCAAATTTTTATCCAACATCATGAAAAAGAAAGCAATTGTTTTTATGCTTTCTGACTTTATGGATGATAATTACGAGCGTACACTAAAAATTGTTGGTAATAAACATGATGTTACTGGTATTCGTGTATATGACAAACATGATGAAGAAATTCCTAATTTAGGAATGGTTCCTATGATAGATGCTGAAACAGGAAAAACACAGCTAGTTAACACTAGTTCTAAATCTGTTAGAACTCATTACAGGGCAAATGCTTTACGTTTGTCTAATTATTTTGAAACCACTTTTACCAAGAGTGGTGCAGGAACTATCAACACTAGAGTTGACGAAAGTTATGTACGAAAGCTATTAGGTTATTTTAAACGAAAAGGATAAGAACAAACAATGAAACACAAACTACTTTACATATGCTTGTTTTTAACTTCTTTTGCCTTTGCACAACAACCTCAGGTAAAAGCAGAAATTGACACCACAAATATTAGAATTGGTGAGCAGTTTCTATATAAAATATCTGTTGACGAAACTGAGAATGTTATCATTCCAAAACTAGAAAACTTAAAAGGATTGGAAGTTATTGATACATTAAAAATTGACACTATTGAAAACAAGCTCATTCGAAAATACATTTTAACAGGGTTTGATAGTGGTGCATTTTACATTCCTCAACAACAAATATTTATTAGAAATCAAGCTTATTTAACCGATAGTTTATTGGTTAATGTAGCTACTGTCCCTATCGACACTACGAAGGTTAAAAAGTTTCCAATTAAGGGAATTAAAGGAGAACCTTATCAGCTTGATGATTTCAAACAATACATTTGGTGGATCATAATAGCTATTCTTGTCATAGTGTTATTACTTTATTTCTTTGTTTTCAAAAAGAAAAAAGAACAAGAAGAAAAAGTTATTATCCCTTTATTACCTCCTTATGAAGAAGCTATGCAAAAACTGGAGGAACTGGACAAAAAACTATTATGGCAAAATAATCAGGTTAAAAAATATTATAGTGAATTAACAGACATTGTAAGAGGTTATATTGAACGAGAGCTACATGTTCCAGCCCTGGAAAGCACTACTGATGAATTAATTGACGTTTTAAAAGACTTCAATGACACAAAGTCAATAGAAACTTCGAGAGAAATTATTGATAAATTAAAAGGTCTTTTACAAGAATCTGACCTAGTAAAATTTGCGAAATCAAAACCTTTATCTCACGAAATAGAGGAAGACCGAAAAGACGCAAAGCTTATTATAGATAATTTAAAACCTAAAAAACAAGAAGAAGATGATGAAGTGGAATAATTTCGAGTTTCATAGTCCCGAGTTTTTATGGTTGCTAGTATTAATTCCTTTATTAGCTTTTTGGAGTTTTTATACTCGAAAAAAAAATGGTGCTCAACTTAGAATGCCAAGTACTAAAGGTTTTAAAATACAAGGCTCTATTTTACCCAAACTCAAACCCATACTGCCACTCTTAAGACTACTGGCATTAACCTGCTTAATAGTTGCTTTAGCACGCCCTAGAAATGTAGCTGTTAGTAAGAAAACAAAAACAAATAGAGGTATTGATATCGTAATGGCTGTTGATGTTTCGGCTAGTATGCTAGCAAAAGACCTTAAACCAAACCGATTAGAGGCCTTAAAAAGAGTAGCTACCGATTTTATAAACCGACGCCCTAATGATCGTATTGGTATCGTAGTATATGCAGGAGAAAGTTTTACACAAACTCCAATTACCAGTGATAAATCTATTGTAAAAAGAACAATTTCAGAAATTAAATGGGGACAGTTAGAAGGAGGAACTGCTATTGGAATGGGCCTAGGTTCTGCTGTTAATAGACTAAAAGATAGTAAAGCCAAAAGTAAAGTTATTATCTTATTGACAGACGGTGTAAACAATGCTGGTTTTGTTGATCCTAAAACAGCTACTGATTTAGCAAAAGGAAACGGAATTAAGGTTTATACTATCGGAATTGGAACTAACGGAATGGCTCCTTTTCCATGGGCTAAAGACCCAAGAACAGGAAAAATTTCATTTAAAAATCAACCTGTTGAAATTGACGAAGATTTGCTAAAGCACATTGCCAGCGAAACTAGTGGTAAATATTTTAGAGCAACTAATAACACCAAGTTAAAAGAAATTTATGACGAGATTGACAAGTTAGAAAAAACTAAAATCGAAGAGTTCAAGTATTATAATTACTCTGAAAAATATCGTTTTTTAGTTTTCTTAGCAGGGATATTTTTACTTTTAGAATTCACCCTAAAAAACACGTTATTTAAAAGTTTTATTTAAGCAAGATGTACAAACTAGAAGAACCAATATATTTTTATCTTTTTGCAATTATTCCTGTAATAATTGTGGTTTTCCTATTAGTTTTATGGTGGAAAAAACGAACTCAAAAAAAGTTTGCTAACCCGTTGCTTTTATCTAAAATAGCACCAAATACATCAACCTTTAAATCGGTACTAAAACTTGTTTTCTTTTTGGTAGGATTATCATTTTTAATTCTATCATTAGTTAATCCTAAAATGGGAACAAAACTAAAAACCGTGAAAAGAGAAGGTGTTGATGTGGTGTTTGCTTTAGACGTTTCTAAAAGTATGTTAGCAGAAGATATTGCACCTAATAGATTAGAAAAAGCAAAACAAATTATATCTAAAACTATTGACAAGTTAGGAAGTGATAGAGTTGGTATTATTATCTATGCAGGTAATGCATATCCCCTACTCCCTATTACTACCGACCATGCTGCAGCAAAAATGTTTTTGCAAAATGCAAACCCAGACATGGTTTCAAGTCAAGGTACAGCCATTAATGAAGCTTTAAATTTGGCAAATACTTATTATGATAACGACGAACAAACAAATCGTTTTTTAATAATTATTTCAGATGGTGAAGATCATCAAGAAGAAACTAAACAAGTTGCCCAAAACATCGCTAACGAAGGTGTTAAAGTATATACCGTAGGTGTAGGAACCGAAAAAGGAGGTCCAATACCTATCAAATTAAATGGCGCGCTTATTGGTTATAAAAAAGACAGAATGGGAGAAACAGTAATTACCCAAAGAAAACCTGATGTTTTACAAGGAATTGCTGATGCTTCTGACGGACAATATTTTGATGGTAATAAAACTGAAAATCCAGTAGAAGCCATTGAGAAGATTATTGGAAACGCACAAAAAAATGAATTTGAAACAAAACAGTTTTCTGATTATAAAGACCAATTTCAATGGTTTGTAGGTATTGGACTATTGTTTTTGATTCTAGATATGTTTTTGTTTGATAAGAAAACCAAATGGTTGAAGAAAGTAGATTTATTTAACGAAGAATCTTAATATGTAGTATGAAAAGTTTACAAAATTTAATATTCATTATAGTCCTTACTGTTTCTACGGCGGTCAATGCACAGCAAGACACACTTAAACTACAACGTGAAGCACGTGCTTTGTTACGAGAAGGAAACAAGTTATACAATAAACAAAAGTTTAGTGATGCTGCTATTGCTTACCGGAAAGCTTTAGGTAAGAATAGTAAGTATGAAAAAGCAAGTTATAATTTTGGTAATACTTTATACCAAGAAAAGAAATACAAAGAAGCTGTAGAACAGTTTAAAGTAACCACTGAAACTTCAAAAGACAAGATGGCTCAGGCTGAAGCATATCATAACATTGGTAACGCAATGATGGAGCAAAAACAGTATGAACAAGCAGTTGAAGCTTTTAAAAATTCCTTACGTAGAAACCCAAATGACGATGAAACACGTTATAATTTAGCTGTTGCTCAAAAAGAAGCTAAAAAGCAACAACAAAATCAAAAAGATAACAAGGATAAAAATAAAGACGAAAAAAATAAAGATCAGAAAGATCAGCAGAAAAAAAACGACAAAGACAAACAAAACGATAAAAATAAAGATCAAAAAGGAGACGATAAGGATAAAAAAGATGATCAAAAAGATCAGAAAAATGACGATCAAAAAGATCAACAAAAACCTAATCAAGACCAAAAAGACAAACAAAATCAAAAACCTAAACCTCAACAAGGTAAGATGACTCCTGAACAAATGAAACAATTGTTAGAGAGTTTAAACAATGAGGAAAACAAGACGCAGAAAAAAATGAATGCGAAAAAATCAAAAGGAAGAAAAGTAAAACAAGAAAAAGACTGGTAATTTTACAGTTTTTAAAATCTTATTTATTTTTAGACAATTTTGAAAATTAACATGAAGTTAAAAATATACATATCGTTATTAGTTAGTTTTATAACATTTACCATTCATGCACAAGATGCTGCATTAACGGCCACCGTTAGTAAAAATAAGTTAGGTGTAAACCAACGATTACGTATTGAGTTTTCAATAAACAAACAAGGAGCCGATAATTTCAAAGCACCAAGCTTCACAAACTTTAAAATAGTTGGTGGTCCTAGTCAATCAGTAAGTCAATCTTGGATTAACGGTAAGGTTTCCTTTAATCAATCATACACTTACATTTTACAACCTAAGAGAAAAGGAGAATTTAACATTCCTTCTGCGAGTATTGAAATTGATGGAAAGACACTCACCTCTAACCCTATAAAAGTTATCGTTCTAGATGCTGTAGACATCCCTAAAAACCCGAACGATCCTAATTACATTGCAGAACAGAACATTCATTTAGTTGCTGAAGTTTCCAAATCTCAACCTTATGTTGGTGAAGGTATTTATGTAGAATATCGATTATATTTTAGCGATAATGTTGGAATTTACGATAATGCCATAACAGAAGCTCCACAATACAATGGTTTCTGGAACCAAGAAATTAAACGTAACGGAATGCCTGTTAAAACTGGAACATACAATGGAGAGCAATATCGTTATGCTGTATTACACAAAGCTTTATTAATTCCAACAACATCTGGTAAGCTAACAATAGACCCTATGAAGATGGATATTGTTGTAGCAGTTCCTACTGGAAGAGCTGACTTTTTTGGAAACGTAATTACACGTCAAGTCCGTAAAGAATTCTCTTCTGCTAAGAAAATAGTTAATGCTCAGGCCTTACCTATGAATAACAAACCAAAAGACTTTACTGGTGCTGTTGGTCAGTTTTCATTCGATGTTTCTTTAAGCAAGAATACCTTAAAGGCTAACGAATCATCGCAAATTAAGGTTTCTGTGAAAGGAAAAGGAAATTTAAAACTTTTTGAACTCCCAAAAATTGAAACCCCTAAAGAACTAGAGGTTTATCAACCAGAAAGAAAAGAAAGCGTTCGTATTACTGGAACAGGACTATCTGGATCCATTACAGATAATTACACTGTTGTTCCGGAATTCAAAGGAAAATATAGAATTCCAAAAACTAGCTTTTCTTACTTTAACCCAAAAGAAAAAGTGTATCAAACCATCACTACAGATGATTTATATGTTGATGTTTTGGAAGGAAAAGAAATTCCGACAGATTCAGATACTAATGCAGTTGCTAAACAAGACGTAAAAGTTACGGGTAGCGATTTCAGATACATCCAAACATCTACTAACTTACAACCTATAAAAACTGAAGATTTCTTTAAATCTACATTATTTTATATTCTTTTGTTGCTTCCTATTTTAACAATTCCTATTGGAATTATTATTCAGAAAAAGAGAGAGGAACGTAATAGTGATGTGCTAGGAAACAAGCTACGAAAGGCTGACAAACTCGCCAAGAAATACTTATCGGAAGCACAAAAACAATTAGGAAATAAAGAAGCTTTTTATGAAGCCTTAGAAAGAGCTTTACATAATTACTTGAAGGCTAAACTAGGCGTAGAAACTTCTGATATAAGTCGTGAAAAAATTACTGATTTATTAGCTAATAAAAATGTTAGCAAAGAAACTATTAGCAACTTTATTGAAGTATTTAACAATTGTGATTTTGCTAGATATACTCCAATTACCAATACACAAATGAAGGAAGAATATGAAAAAGCAAAACAAGTAATAACGCAATTAGACAGACAGTTATAATGAGAAATTTAGTTATATATTTATTCTTATTTGTGTCAATTAGTATGTTGGCACAAAATGCCAATGATTTATTTTTAAGTGCTAATTCTTTATATAAAGAAGGAAAGTACGAAGAAGCTATTAAATTATATGAGCAAATAGAAAATGAAAACCTAGCTTCATCTGAAGTTTATTACAACTTAGCTAACTGTTACTATAAACTCAATAAAATAGCTCCTACTATTTATAATTACGAAAAAGCATTACAGTTAAACCCTTTAAACGAGGATGCAAAAAACAACTTAGTTATAGCAAAACGTTTAACTCTTGATAGAGTTGAGGCATTGCCAAAATCAGTATTTCAGAAGCTCAATGAAAACTATTTACAAAAGTTTACTTATAATACGTGGGCTGTAATTACTATTGTATTTTCTTTTATGGCTTCTATTTTATTTTTACTGTTTTATTTTTCCTATACTCCAAGTAAAAAAAGAACCTACTTTACAACTAGTATTATCTCATTTCTACTTTTAACATCCTCTTTAGCTATAACATACATTCAATATAACCAAGCCCAAAACAATATTGAGGCCATTATTTATAGCGAAGAAGTTTCTGTTAAAAATGAACCTACTAATAATTCTAATGAGATTTTTACACTACACGAAGGAACTAAAGTTAATATATTAGACTCTGTAGATAATTGGAAAAAATTAAAGTTAACTGACGGTAAAATTGGATGGGTAAAAACTAAAACTTTAAAAGAACTATAACATTTTTCTTCAAAAATTTAATTACTTTTACCAGTGAACAAATAAAAAAGTATCTTGAAATCCAAAATAGCCATCTTTTTCATCGTCTTATTCACAGGCATAATTATTACGCCCTCGATTATTACGTTAGTTGATAAAGATCAAGATATTACTATTTTTTTAAATCTTAGCGAAGAAGAAGAAAATACTAAACACGTTAAAGTAGCTGAATTAAAAGCTCATCCTAACGAAGACTACACTTCTTTTTTATATAAGAAAATTCAAAAAAAGAAAAACGTTCGTTTTCTGTCTAAAAACTACGTTTCACAATATCCAAAAATTCTTACCCCTCCTCCAGAATTACTTATTGCATAATAACACAGGTAAATCACATCATATAAGGTGATTAGCTAAAAAAATGAAAAATATTTCAATGTACAGTAATAGTACTATTACTTTCCTTGATATATTTTAAGTTTCTATTGCTAATAAATCAATCATTTTTAAAATTAAAACACACTCTAAAATTTTATTTAGAGTTTAACAAACACATATATCATGTTTAAAACTATTAAAAGCGACTTGCCCGCAAGTATTGTCGTATTCTTTGTTGCCTTACCTTTATGTTTAGGTATTGCTTTGGCTAGTGGAGCTCCTCTTTTTTCTGGTGTAATTGCAGGAATTGTAGGAGGTATTGTAGTAGGTGCCTTGAGTGGCTCTAAAATAGGAGTTAGCGGTCCTGCAGCTGGTTTAGCTGCTATTGTATTAACTGCTATTGGTAATTTAGGTGGTTATGAAAACTTCTTAGTTGCAGTTGTACTAGGTGGAATTATCCAAATTCTTTTTGGTATTCTTAAGGCTGGTGTAATTGGCTATTATTTTCCATCATCTGTAATTAAAGGAATGCTTACTGGTATTGGTATTATTATTATCTTAAAGCAAATTCCTCATTTTTTCGGATATGACGCTGAACCAGAAGGTGCTGATAGTTTTATTGAACCTTCAGGAGAGAATACTTTTTCAGCTCTTTTAAGTATTACTGACAATATCACTATAGGATCAATGATTATTGGTTTTATTGGATTAGCAATATTAATTCTCTGGGATAGAGTTTTAAGTAAAAAAGGGAAAATATTTCAGTTAATTCAAGGACCATTAGTAGCAGTTGTTATGGGAATTGTCTTTTTTACTCTAACACAAGGAAATGAAACATTGGCAATACAAGCATCTCATTTAGTAAGCGTACCTATTCCTGAAAGTTTTGATTCTTTCTTAGGGCAATTTACCTTTCCTAATTTTAGTGCTATTGCCAACTACGAAGTTTGGGTAACCGCATTTACAATTGCACTAGTAGCCAGTTTAGAAACGCTACTTTGTGTTGAAGCTACTGACAAATTAGATCCTGAAAAAAATGTAACCCCAACAAACAGAGAATTACTAGCACAGGGAACAGGAAATATTTTATCTGGTATAATTGGAGGGCTACCTATTACTCAAGTAATTGTAAGAAGTTCTGCAAATATTCAATCAGGAGGTAAATCTAAAATGTCTGCGATTATACATGGTTTCTTCTTATTAATTTCAGTAATACTAATACCTACTTTATTAAATAAAATTCCATTATCTGTATTAGCAGCTATATTATTAGTAGTAGGTTATAAATTAGCCAAACCAAGTTTATTTAAGCAAATGTTTATTTTAGGATGGAAACAGTTCATTCCTTTTATTGTAACAGTTTTAGGTATTGTTTTTACTGATTTACTTACAGGAATTTCTTTAGGATTAGCTGTCGGTGTTTTTGTTATTTTGATAAAAAGTTACCAAAACTCTCACTTCTTACATATTGAGGATAAAAGCAACGGAATACACAAGATAAAAATGACACTTGCAGAAGAGGTTACTTTCTTTAACAAAGGAGCTATTTTAAAAGAATTAGATAGCTTACCTGAAAACACTCATTTAGAATTAGATGTAAGAAAAACTAGATACTTAGATAACGACATTATCGAAATTTTAGAAGACTTTGCTTTTAAAGCTAAAGAAAGAAATATTAATATTAAACTTATTTCAGAACGTGGTATTGTAGAAAACCCAGAAAGTTTTATTAAGTTTTTTAAACTTAGGCCAAAAGCAGCATAAACTTTTTAACTTCGTAAATTCTTAAAACGACATAAATAATCTTATAAAAAATATAATGAAAGCACATACTAAAGAAACACAAGCCACTATGACACCTGAAAAGTCATTACAATATTTAAAAGAAGGAAACTTAAGATTTCAAAATAACTTAAAAGCTAATCGTAATTTATTAGAGCAAGTCAACGATACTAGAGAAGGGCAATTTCCTTTTGCTACTATTTTAAGTTGTATTGATTCTAGAGTTTCAGCCGAATTAGTTTTTGATCAAGGTTTAGGTGATATTTTTAGCGCAAGAATTGCCGGTAATTTTGTAAACGAAGATATTTTAGGTAGTATGGAGTTTGCTTGTAAATTAGCTGGCACAAAATTAATCGTTGTGTTAGGACATACTAGTTGTGGGGCTGTTAAAGGAGCTTGTGACAATGCTCAGTTAGGTAACTTAACCAACATGTTAGGTAAAATTAAACCTGCTGTTGAAGCTGTCACTGAACCTAAAGACGAAAGCTTAAGAAACTCATCTAATATAGAGTTTGTAAATAACGTTGCCGAAAAGAATGTACATTTAACTATCGACCGAATTTTAAACGAAAGTGAAGTTTTAGCTGAAATGCATAACAACGGTGAAATCATGATTGTTGGAGCTATGTACGACATTAAAGATGGGGCTGTTACTTTTTTTGAATAAAGAACACCAATTTTAAATTATATTATAAAGAGAATCTAAACTTAGTTTTAGGTTCTCTTTTTTCATTAATGAATTTATTTAGAATTAATTAAAACAAATTGTTTACAAATAAATATCACTTTAAAATTTTAATTAAAAAACAAAACACTAAGAAAACTTACAAAAAAGACCTTGACGTTTTTACAAAAACATCAAGGTGTTTTTCAAAAAAGGTATAAGTCTTTTATAACTACCCTAAAAACAATGCTTTTTTAGATAGCGTAAGAAAACTTTTATTGGTTTATAATTTAAGTTTTCGAGTACAAATAATCGCATCGTTAACCACAAAAGGCATTGGCATCATTATTTCACTTCTAGGTCGTATAGTAAACTTAGGATGCGATAATAAATCATTAGATATTTCATTAATTAGAATATCAGGTTGGGTGTTTTTATCAATTGTAAAAGAAATAGTCAAATCTTTATCAGTATTTGCCATTTGATAAATTAATAGCGTTCCTTTATCGGCTGTAAAAGCTTTTCCTTTATCGTACAAAGTTCCGTTAACAGTAAAATTAGTTAACTCTATTTGAGTATTTGTATACAACTCATATTTATCAATGTTTCGCGTAGGCGTAATTGTGAATGAAACATTTCGAAAATTATTATTAGTTGTATCTTGATTAATTTTAATATTAGAAATACGAATGTTTTTATTTTCTGCTTTTTTATAATAGTTAAAAGAAGTATTGTATTTACTTTTTCCAGCCATTAAATCGGCACCACCTTGTTTAGATTCATCGTTAAAATATTGTTTCGTGTATCCATCTAATGTTTTATTATGACTAGCCCAATACGAGGTGTTAGTGTCAGAATTTTGAATAAAAACTAAGCTATTAGGCTTTTTCTTTTCTATTGAAAAACCACTATCAAAAGTTGCATAACCAAAAAATAATAACGCAAGAAAACCAGTTAATGTTTGCCATCCGTTTTTAGTTTTTTCCTGATAAAAAACAGGAAGCATCAACCCGAAAAGAAACACTAAAAGTATGGCTGAAATAAATAATGTTTTTAAACCTAGCGCTACAGGAAATAACTGAATCATAGGAGCAATCATATAAATTGTAGGAATAGATATAATTGCAAATAATGCAGCTCTAGATGCTTTGTTAATATTCATAAACAGTAATATTGCTAAAATGAATAAAGAAGCAAAAACAGGAATAATAAAGAAACCCGCTCCTGGTAAATTCATGTAAATTATAACATTTATAACCAATCCAAAAGTTATGGGAGCAATTAGTAAATTGATAGCTTTGGCTTCTTTTAGCTTATTATATACCTTAAAAAGAATCCAAAGATTTAAAAGAACAAAAGCAATAATGTATTTATATCCGTTATAAGTAAAACCATGAAGTATATCTGTATATTGTGGATGGATAATCAACAATAATTGCCATAATCCGTATGAAATAGCGATGCACAATACTAAAGATACTAGATAAGGAATAAAACCTTTTAAAAGACCTATTACAGTCATCTTCTTCTTGTATATACCTACTACAACCAGTACTATAAATAACAAAAAGGCAATGATTAGCATTGGCAGCACCCAAGAAAACGGGTACGTTAGTAACTTAGTAAAAGGAAAGTTTACATAAATGTAATCAGTGTCACTGTTTAAGTTCGTTAAATCAGCATTTGCAAAATAGTTTAACGAAGTGGTAAAATAATCTGCTTGATGTAAGAGTGTTTCTCTATTTAATCTTTCGTAGGAATCTTGTTCGGTGTGATAGTCAAAATGATCATCAATAAAAGCAAAATTAAACCCGTTAATATTCCCTTTTTCTCTAAAAACAGTTAAATCCGTATCGTTAGGAAGCTTTTTATATACACCATACATTAAAGAGTTGGCAGCTGGATAATTTGGGTTTGCATTTAAAAACTCAGTTAATAACGTTTTGTTTTTCCCGTTAGTCTCCATCAACATATAACTAGAACCACCGCTACCACGAGCTTCAAAATTTAGCACTAACCCAACATCTTTTGCCCAAGGATGATTTTCAACAAAAGCTTGTGCGCCTAAAAGTCCTAATTCTTCAGCATCTGAAAAAAGTATGATAATATCGTTTTTAGGCGTCTTATTTGCGGCTAGGTAAGCTCTTATACCTTCTAAAATAGTTACTACGCCAGAGCCAGCGTCACTTGCTCCTAGTGATGAGTGAGGGTTGGAATCGTAATGGGTTAACAGCAATAAAGCTTTGCCGTTTTCGGTTCCTTTAATTTTAGCAATAATATTTTCTGTAGTAGTTGCTGCCCTCCATTTTTTATTAATAGCAGTTTGATATTGAATTTCAGGTTCTAAATTCAGTTTTTGTAACTCTTGAACTAGATAATTTTGTACATTTTTGTGTTCTTCAGAACCTGTATGATGCGGTTTTTGAGAGATGCTTTTTAAATGATAGAGTGCATTATCTATTGAAAACTCAGTAGCACTAATTTCTTTTTTTGAAGAAGTTGCACTTGGAAGTATAGTGTAAAAACTCCAGTAAACGGTTAAAATAATAATGAGAACTGCCAGGTAATTTCTTGATGATTTCATAGTAGGACTTTAGTATTTATAAAAGTAAGTAATTTATTTTTTAAGAAGAAAAAACATAATCAATTAAAAATCAGTATATTTAATAGCAAATTTTAAGATTATGGCAATTAAAAGTTTTCAAGGAAAGAGATCGAGTACACCACAAGAAGAGAAGGTGCCAATGCTAGTATCAGATTATATGAGCACAAAGTTAATTACATTTAAAGAAGAACAACCTATTGAAGATGCGATAGATATACTTATTAAGCATAAAATATCGGGAGGACCTGTTGTTAATGAAAAAAATGAATTGGTAGGAATTATTTCAGAAGGTGATTGTATAAAACAAATATCAGAAAGCAGGTATTATAACTCACCAACAGGTAAGAACAACACAGTTGGAAAAGCCATGGTGAAAGAAGTTGAAACGATTGATGGTAATATGAATATTTTAGATGCTGCCAATAAATTTTTAAAATCACGTAGAAGACGTTTCCCTATTGTTCAAAATGGTAAGCTAGCAGGACAAATCAGTCAAAAAGATGTGCTTATTGCAGCCATGAAATTAAAAGGAAACACATGGAAATAATTAATCTTGTTTTACCAATAAATAAATTTCATTATCCAACTCTAAATATCCTTGATCATATACATAAAAATAGGTGTTACCTGTTTTTGTTGTATAAAGAGATGTAATAAACTTAAAGTCAAAACCTCTATCAAATAATTTACGACGGGTTACTTTAGTTTTACCAGAAGTATTTAATTCGGAAAGAATTTTATAGTTTTTTCGTAAGCGGTTGTTGGTGTTTCGTATCAGGTTTTTACTTTCTTTATTAACTTTATTATTAAAGGCGTTTCGGCAGTAATCGGAACAGAATTTTTTATCAATTCTTCCAATTACTTTCTCACCACACTCTAAACATTTTTTATTTTCCATAATCTGATTTTTTAAGTTCGTACCAGTTAACATCTACACCCTTATAACCAAACTGGTTTATAAACTGTAATCCTATTTTTTGTAGAATTTTGTTAGAACCAATATTTTCTACATCAGCTGCACCATAAATAATATCATAATTCATTTCTTTAAAGCCGAAGTCTAAACAAGCAAAAGCAGATTCGGAAGCATAACCTTTACCCCAAAAACGCGGAATAAAACGATAACCAATATCAATAAAATTAGTAAAACCATTTAATGCTTCTTTTTCTCCCGTGTTGAGTTTTAATCCAGACCATCCTATGAATTCTCCTGATGCTTTTTCAAAAGCGGCAAACCTACCAATACCCCTTTCTTTATATTGTTCTTCAAAAAAGGTTATAATGTCTTCAGCTTGTTTGTAAGTTGTTATAGGATTCTTTCCTAAATATTTATGCACTTCAGGACTAGAATCTAACTCAAAAACCCCTTCTGTTTCACTTTCTCTAAACTCTCTTAAAATTAAGCGTTCGGTTTCTAAATAAAATTTCATGCTAAATGTTTGTTTTCAAAGGTATAAAATATAATTAAACGATTACATTCAATTACAAACGAAAACAAATGTTTACTAATCGTTTTTAATTTGCATGCTGTATCATCTTTGCAGAGTCAATTCGTTTGAATGGCAAATTCTTAACTATTTAACATTAAAAAAATATTATGAACGCACTAAAAAACAGAGTACAGTTAATAGGTAATTTAGGAAACACTCCAGAAATCATCACTTTAGATTCTGGAAAGAAACTAGCAAAATTTGCTATTGCAACTAATGAGGCTTATAAAAATGCACAAGGAGAAAAGATAACCGATACCCAATGGCATAATATTGTTGCTTGGAATAAAACAGCAGAAATAATAGAAAAATACCTAGAAAAAGGAAAAGAAGTAATGATTGAAGGTAGATTGACTTCTCGCTCTTTTGAAGATAAAGAAGGTAATAAACGTTATATAACAGAAGTAGTTTGTAATGAATTATTAATGTTAGGGAGCAAGTAAAACGACTAAAACATTGATAATCAATATCAAAAAAAATAAAGGTAAATGTAGCTATTTTTTTTAAAAAAATGCTTAATAATATTTTTAAAACATGTAATTTTGCCGGCCGTTCCCCCGATGATATCTAATTCGTAAGAATACTCTTAATCCTTATTATTTTAATAATATATAATTATTTATATGAGAAAGTATTTTTTAGTGATTTTTTTGTTGTCATCTTTAAGTTTTTATGCTCAAAAAGAAGTGTGTGAATCTCCAGATGATTCTTTTATGGATGTAAATAGTATAACAAAGTGTACTATAGAACCTGTAAAAAACTCAAAGAAAAAGGCAGATAGACAAATTAAAGTTAAAATATCAGCAAGCAAAAGATATCTTAAAAAAAGAGTCCTTAAAAAAAAGGCACAAGCTATAAATTCAGTTAGTACTTTAAATGTTAACGAGGTTTCAACTACACAACCTGTAGATATTGAAAATAAAAACCTAACATCAGGGTATGAAAATAATTTAACAAGAATAACAGAAATGTTATCTAAAGAAGAGTTATCAAAAGCAACTAAACTTTATTATACAGAAAAAATACCTTCTTTTGATAAATGTAAAAATACCAAGAAAAAAGAGAGACTTGATTGTTTTAATTTAGAGATGGTTAATCACATTAATAAACATTTTCGCTATCCAGGAGAAGCTGTAAGAAACCAAATTCAAGGAGAAGTTTGGATTCGTTTCGTTATAGATAGAGATGGTTATGTAACAAATATTAAAACTTTAGGCCCTGACGGAGGAGAAATTCTTAATGAAGAAGCAAAACGAGTGGTATCTATGCTACCTCGCTTCGAACCAGGGAAAAATAATGGAAAACGTGTACCTGTAAAATATGGTTTTCCAATAAACTTTTCATTAGAAGAATAAAAATCAATTAAATTTAAAATGTTAAAAAAACAATTAGTAATGATTGTTTTTACCTTGGCTATGCTATCAAGTTATGCTCAGGTAAAAATATCAGGTTCTGTGTATGATGAATATTTAGAACCGTTTTACAATGCAAAAATTTCAAATGGAGAAACATTTGTTGTTTCAGATGAAGAAGGAAATTTCTCAATCGTTTTACCGAGCAATACGTTACCTCAAACAATAACAATTTCTGCTTTTGGGTTTAATACAGAAGAGGTTTCAATTGTTTCTTTCGAGAAAAAAGTAAATGTTGTTTTAAAAGAAAACTTGTTATTAGACCAAGTCGTTATATCAGCTTCTAGAACACCAGAAAAAATTATTGAATCTCCTGTTACCATAGAAAGATTAGGGTTAACCGATATTAAAAAGAGTAGCTCAAATTCATTTTATGATGCCTTGGTAAACTTAAAAGGTGTTGATGCTAGAGAAATTAGTTATGGATACAAATCTATAAACACTAGAGGATTTGCTGATTTTAATAATTCAAGGTTTGTTCAGTTAGTAGATGGTATGGATACAGCAGCACCAGCTTTAAATACTAGTGCTGGTAATTTATCTGGTGTATCAGAACTAGACATTTTAAGTGTAGAGATACTACCAGGAGCATCTTCAGCATTATATGGTGCCAATGCTTATAATGGTATTATGATAATGGATACCAAAAATCCTTTTAATCATACAGGAATAAGTGTTTTAGCAAAAGGAGGAATGACCAGTCAAGAAGCAGCAGGAAACAGTCCTTTTTATGATGTAAGTACTCGAATGGCCTATAAGTTTAGTGATGCTTTCGCTGCAAAAGTAAACTTCTCTTATTTTGAAGCAGAAGAATGGCATGCTACCGACAATAGAAACAAAAGAATTGACACCAACGAAATTATTAATGGAAGTTTTGATGCTCCTTTAAGCTTAGATTATGATGGTGTAAATATGTATGGAGATGAAGATTTTGCTGATTTAGCTAGCTCAACTCCTGTGCTTGTATATTTAGGGTATTTAGATGCTTCATCACTAGATGAAGATTCTACATTAAACTTCCCTGTAGGAACACATATTAGTAGAAAAGGGTATTCAGAAAGAGAATTAGTTAAAGATTACAAATCTAAAAACTTAAAATTTTCAACCTCTTTACATTATAGACCCTTTAAAGATGAATCATTAGAAATTCAATTGGCTACAAGAATAGCAATGGGAGATAATATGTTTCAAGGAGCTGCTTCAAGGTTTGCGCAACGTAACTATTATATTGGACAATCTAAATTAGAAATAAAAGGAGATAATTTCTTTGTAAGAGGTTATTATACACGTAATGACGCTGGTGATACTTACGATTTAACAAGAACAGCTCAAAGACTAAATTCTTTAGCTGATGCTAAGATTCCTGTTTTATCTGGTACAACTTACAGACCAAGCTGGGGAGATTATTATGCAATACAGTATATGGATTTAGTTAATAATAACTCATCTTTAATAGGAGCTTCAGGTAATCCTTTTAATGTAAGTGATGTTGATTCAAGAGTTATAGCAATGTCTAGAGAATTTGCAGATCAATATAGGTTAAACCCAGGTACTGCTGAATTTACTAATGGGTTTAATTCAATTACATCAACCTTAATAACTGAAGGAGGTAGTAAAATTTACGATAAAAGTGCTTATGCGCATGTAGATGCAAACTACAACTTTAGAAGCTTACTTAATGATTGGGCAGATGTTCAAGTAGGAGGTTCTTATAGAAACTATAATCCAGAATCAAAAGGAACAATATTTAATGATGCTAACGAAGAAATTAGTATTGAAGAATATGGTTTTTATACTCAACTTCAAAAGAAATTTTTAAATGACAGATTAAAGTTTACAGGTTCTATCCGTTACGATAAATCTGAGAATTTTTCTCCAAACTATTCTCCAAGATTAGCGCTTAATTATGCTTTAGGAGAAGAAAAACTACATATAATTAGGGCATCTTATCAAACAGGTTTTAGAAACCCAACAATTCAAGAACAATATATGTTTTTGCCTTCTGCAAGAAAAACTACTATAGGTTCTACAGCAGATAACCTAAGAAGAATAGGCATCCCTACTGTTAGTAGATATGAAGATCCTACTACGGGTAATACTGTAACAGAAAATTCTATTACGACAGGAGATGATATAATTAATAATGCTTTATTAACAAGGTCTGTATATGATTTAGATTTTATTAACGATAAAGGACAAAATATTAAATCTGATTATAAAGAGATACAACCAGAAGAGGTAAAAACATTTGAATTAGGTTATAGAAGCCTTTTAAACATTAATGATACTAATTTAGATATAGATTTTAACGCTTTTTATAGTATCCATAATGACTTTGTATTCTTTCAAGATGTAGTAGTGCCTAATATTGGAAATGTTATAGCAACAGGACAATTAGACCCTTTAGCTGCTGAAGCAGTTAGAACGGGAAGTGTAACAGAGTTTAACTTAATAACCAATGCTAAATCTAAGATAAACTCTTATGGTGTGGGTATAGGGCTTAACACAAAGCTATTTAGAAACTTTAATATAGGTGCAAATTATAACTTCACAGATTTTGAAATGAAAGAAGATTTAGATTTTGGATCTTTTGAACCTAACTTTAACACACCAAAACATAGTGTTAAAATCCAGTTTGGTAATGAAAAGCTTTTCAAAAATTTTGGATTTAACATCAATGCACGATGGAGAGATAAATACAGATGGGTGTCTACTTTTGTAAAGGGAGATGTAAAAGCAAGAACTGTTTTAGATGCACAATTAAATTATCGTGTACCTAGTTTAAAATCGAAGTTTAAAATAGGTGGAACAAATTTATTTGGAGAAGAATATCAACATGCTCCTGGTTTAGGAAACATAGGTAGTTTGTATTATCTTTCTTGGATTATTAATAACTAAAATAATAGTATTTTACATACAAAAAACGAGCTAATTTAATTAGCTCGTTTTTTTTAGTTAAAAACTCATACTTAATTGAATACGTTTTCTTGTAATATCTACCTCCAATACCTTAACTTGAACGTGTTGATGTAAACTTACATGTTCGTTAACATCTTTTACAAAAGAATCAGAAAGGTTAGAAACATGTACCAAACCACTTTCTTTAATACCTATATCAACAAAGCAACCAAAATTTGTAATGTTATTTACAATTCCGGGTAGTACCATGCCTGTTTGTACATCATCTATTGTTTTAATATGTTCGTTAAAACTAAAAGCTTTGGCTTTTTCACGAGGGTCTAATCCTGGTTTTTCTAACTCTTTTACAATATCTTGTAGCGTAGGTAACCCGTAAGAATCGGTTACATATTGCTGGAGCTTAATTTGTTTTAAAACAGAAGAATTACCAATCAAATCATCTACTTTTTTACCAACGTCTTTGGCTATTTGTTTTACTAAAGCATAGCGCTCTGGATGTACAGCAGAATCATCTAGTGGATTATCGCTGTTTTTAATTCGTAGGAACCCAGCAGATTGCTCAAATGCTTTTCCTCCCAAACGAGGGACTTTCTTTATTGTTGTTCTATTGGAAAAAGCTCCATTTTCATTTCTGTAATTCACTATGTTTTCAGCCAATTTAGGGCCAATACCAGAAACATAACTTAACAGAGAAGCACTAGCAGTGTTAATGTTAACACCTACTTTGTTTACACAATGTTCTACTACAGTGTCTAATGATTTTTTTAGTTGTGTTTGGTCTACATCATGTTGATATTGCCCAACCCCAATCGATTTTGCTTCTATCTTTACCAGTTCAGCTAAAGGGTCAGCTAATCTACGACCGATTGAAACAGCTCCACGAACAGTTACATCATAATTAGGGAACTCATCTCGTGCAATTTTAGAAGCCGAATAAATAGAAGCACCAGCTTCACTTACAACAAATACTTCTACGGGATTTTTAAAATATACACTTTTTACCAATCGTTCAGTTTCTCTTGAAGCGGTTCCGTTACCTATAGCAATAGCTTCTATTTTATAAGCATTAGCTAAAGAGCTAAGTTTATTTATTGCTTCTTTTGATTGATGTTGAGGTGCGTGTGGAAAAATAGTTTCGTTATGTAATAAATCTCCTTGAGCACTTAAACAAACCACTTTACACCCTGTTCTAAATCCTGGATCAATAGCTAAAATTCGTTTTTCACCAAGAGGAGAGCCTAATAGTAATTGTTGAAGGTTTTTAGCAAATACCTTAATGGCACTTTCATCTGCCTTTTCTTTAGCTATAGACAAAGCTTCATTTGATAATGCAGGAAAAAGCAAACGCTTATAAGCATCAGCAATAGCTAATTCAATTTGTTCAGCACATTCGTTATGCGAACGAATAATTCTGTCTTCTATTTTTTGAATAGCTCGTTCATCATCAATACTAATTTTTACACGAATAAAACCTTCTTTTTCGGCGCGCAAAATAGCTAACAATCTATGTGAAGGAATGCGATTTAGATTTTCTTCCCAGTCAAAATAATCTTTAAATTTTTGAGCAGCTTCGTCTTCTTTTTTAGTTTTGACAACTTTAGTTGTAATGGTTGCAAAACGCTCTAATTGGTAACGAATGTTATTACGGACATCCGTTCGTTCGTTAATCCATTCAGAAATAATATGACGGGCACCTTCTAAAGCATCGTCTATTTGTTCTACTTCGTTCGAAAGGTATTTTGAAGCAGTAAATTCCAAATCGTTTACTCGCTGACTCATAATCATCTTCGCCAACGGTTCTAACCCGTTTTTACGAGCTGTTTCTGCTTTGGTTTTACGTTTCTTTTTATAAGGAAGGTATAAATCTTCTAGTGTAGTTAAGTCTTCTGTCTTTTCAATTTTTGCTTTTAACTCATTGGTTAAAACTTCTTGCTCTTCTAAAGCTTTTAAAATGGCTGCTTTCCGTTTCTCTATTGCTTCAAATTGTTCTTTAAGTTGTACTATATGGCCTATTTCAACTTCATCTAAATTACCTGTTTTTTCTTTTCGGTAACGGGATATAAAAGGAATGGTACAATCTTCATTTAATAATTCAATCGTATTTTGAATTGATTTTTGTGAGATTTGCGTACGAGAGGTTATATAGGAGATAAGTTGCATTGAAAATTATTTTAAATAAAAAACCTCGCATGAATAGCGAGGTTTCAAATATAGTAAAAGGTTAATTTATCTTGTGAATTTTCTTAGTTCATATGTATTAGATTTAACCCCATTCTTCTTATCATTGGTAAGAGTATAACTCCTAACTGAAAAATATATAAATCAATAACTGAATAAAAAAAATCAATTGTAGATCTTTCAAAATTTAAAACAAAAAGCCCAACTTTTAAAGTTGAGCTTTTGTATAATTTTATTGCCTTTATTTAGTCAATATGAGAAACACGTAATGTGTTTACCATACCTTTTGCTTTTACAGGCATTGATGATAAGTTTATCATAAAATCTCCTGTTTTTACATAGCCTTTTTCTTTAGCTATTTCGTTAATATCTTCAATAGTATCATCGGTACTTAGTTCTCTATCGTAAAAATAGGCTCTAACACCCCACAGAAGGTTTAACTTTCCTAAGATTCTTTTCTCAGATGAAAACGCTAGTACGTGTGATTTTGGTCTCCAAGCAGAAATTTGAAAAGCAGTATATCCACTATTAGTTAAAGTCGATATTGCTGCCGCATTAATATCATCTGCCATAAGAGCTGCATGATGGCATACAGATTTAGTTATAAATCTTTTGGTACGGATGTGAGGTGGCTCTTGCGGAACTTTTATTAAATCTGAAAATTCTACACTTCCAATAATTTCTGTCATTTTTTGAATAACTCTTATTGGGTGTTTTCCTACTGAAGTTTCCCCTGAAAGCATTACAGCATCTGCACCATCCATAATAGAGTTTGCTACATCATTTACCTCTGCTCTTGTTGGTACAGAGTTTTCAATCATGGTTTCCATCATTTGAGTAGCAATAATTACCGGAATTCTTGCTTGCTTAGCTCTACGGACTAACATTTTTTGAATTAATGGTACATCTTGCATTGGTACTTCAACTCCTAAATCACCACGCGCTACCATTAAACCGTCGCAATACGGGATTAAAGCATCTATATTTTCAACAGCTTCAGGTTTTTCTATTTTTGCTATTACAGGAACTCTATAACGTGATTTCTGTTTAATGATATCACGTAAAATACGTAAGTCTTCAGGTGTTCGTACAAATGAAAGAGCTATCCAATCTACTTCTTGCTCTAATGCGAAAACTACATCTTTTTTATCCTTTTCTGTTAAAGCTGGTAAAGAAATTTTAGTGTTTGGAAGATTAACTCCTTTTTTAGATTTTAATGCTCCTCCTACTATTACTTTGGTAATAACTTCATTTTCTTTATTTGTTGCTGTTACTTCAAACATCAGTTTACCATCATCAACTAAAATCTTCTCTCCTACTTTTACATCTTTTGGAAAATGCTGATAGGTCATAAAAGCTTTCTCTTGTGTTCCTTCACATTTTTCGGTGGTAAAAGTAAACGTATCACCTGCTTTTAATTCTACTCCCTCTTGCATTACACCAACTCTAAGCTTTGGCCCTTGTAAATCTGCTAATATTGCTACGTTATAACCTCTTTCATCATTTATTTCACGTATTTGACGTATGCGTTCTTTTACTACTTCATAATCGGCATGTGAAAAATTAATTCTAAAAACATTTACACCAGCTGCTGCCATATTGGCCAAAATTTCTTTTGTATTTGTTGCTGGTCCTAATGTTGCTACAATTTTTGTTTTCTTGTTGTGTGGCATATATTAAAAAATTAAAAAATCTTTCGATTTTAATGAGTCTACCTCTATTTCATAAGAGGTTATTATTTGAGGGATTTTTTTTATTATATCTATAATCTTTACAATTGAGTTATGATCAAAATCTCCTTCTAGTTTTAAGAAAAAGTCAACCTTCTTCTTTTCTGGTATCAAACGTGTAATTGAATCACTTTGATTAAAAAGGCTTATTGATTCTGCTTCAAGAGTTGACTTATATACATTTGCTATTAAAAACCAATCTTGATATAATTTCGTATTAGTATACTCATATATTGCATAAGATGATTGATTTCCTTTTGTAACAAAATCTAAATCATAAGTTGCTCTATTAAATTTAATTTGTAAAAATTTATTTAGTAAATACGCTAATTTATACTCACTTAGAGTTGTATGAATTCCAATTAATCTATAATTATAATTAGAAAACTCATTTATATTCACCTCGTAAATAGGCATAAAAACAATTATTTGCTTTTGCTAAATTAAGAAATGTATAGAAAATACTATGTAAAATTTATGAAAACGTTTATTGTTTATACGTTAAGATTTTAGCATTTGTTTTTGCATTGCAAAATAAACCCTTTTAGCAGCAATTTCTTCTGCTTTTTTCTTAGAGGTAGCTCTTCCCTTAGCTACAATACTACCATCAATACTTACGCGTACACTAAAATGTTTTTTACTCTGGTTACCTGAGTCTTCGTATGATTCAAACTTATACTTTTTCTTCTGCTTTTGACACCATTCTATAACAAAACCTTTATAACTAGATATTTTACCTTCTAATCTTTCAATATCTACATAAGGCATTATTACTTGCTCGTAAATAAACTGGTGGCAATAATTGTATCCTCTATCTAAGTAAATTGCACCTACCAGAGCTTCAAAAATATTTCCGTGAATATTATTGCTAACGTGCTCTTTAGAAATATTACTCTTTATAAATCTAATCAACTCTAGATCTTTACCTAAGCTATTTAAATGCTCTCTACTTACTATTTTAGATCGCATTTGTGTTAAATACCCTTCATCTCCTTCAGGTACTTTTTTAAATAAATAGGAAGCAATTACAGTTCCTAAAATAGCGTCACCTAAAAACTCTAACCGTTCGTAGTTTATTGGATGCCCTTTACTATCTACTAATTTTAAAGATCTGTGCGTAAATGCTTTTTTATAATACGATAACTTAATTGGTTTAAAATTAAGCAGCTCTTTTAATTCGTAGTAGAAGTTTTCATCCTCTTTGTTTTGGGGTTTAACAATTCTACGAAGAAAATTCATAAAAGATTAATCTAGTTTTCTAAAGGCTATACAAGCATTATGCCCACCGAAACCAAATGTGTTGCTCATAGCAACTTTAATATCTCTTTTTTGAGCATTATTCAACGTTAGGTTTAATTCTGGATTGATGTTTTCATCAACATTAACATGATTAATTGTTGGAGGAACAACACCATGTTCCATTGCTAATAATGATGCTATTGCTTCAATAGCACCTGCAGCCCCCAACAAGTGTCCAGTCATAGACTTTGTTGAGTTAATATTAATGTTCTTTGCATGATCTCCAAAAACTTCAGATATTGCTTTTAATTCAGCAACATCTCCTAAAGGTGTTGAAGTCCCATGTGTATTAATATGATCTACATCTTCAGGTTTTATACCTGCATTTTCTAAGCAGTTTTTCATTACTGCAATTACACCTATTCCATCTGGGTGAGGTGCTGTCATATGGTAAGCATCTGACGATAACCCTCCACCAATAACTTCAGCGTAAATCTTTGCTCCTCTAGCCTTAGCATGTTCATACTCTTCTAAAACTATAGCTCCTGCACCTTCTCCTAAAACGAATCCATCACGTTCAGCATCAAATGGTCTTGAAGCTGTTTCTGGACTTTCATTTCTAGTAGATAGGGCGTGCATAGCGTTAAAACCACCCATACCTGCAATTGTAACAGCAGCTTCACTTCCCCCTGTTACAACTACATCACAATGACCTAGTCGAATATAGTTCAAAGCATCAATCATAGCATTTGCAGACGATGCACAAGCAGATACCGTAGTATAGTTAGGCCCCATAAATCCATTTTTAATAGAAATATTCCCAGGGGCAATATCTGCAATCATTTTTGGAATAAAAAAAGGATTGAAACGAGGAGATCCATCTCCTTCAGCATAATTTAACACCTCATTTTGAAACGTTTCCAATCCTCCAATACCAGCTCCCCAAATAACACCAACTCTTAATTTGTTAACATCATCTAGATTTAGCTTAGCATCAGCAATTGCTTCATCTGAAGCAACCATCGCATATTGCGTAAACTTATCCATTTTACGCGCCTCTTTTCTGTTTATAAAATCGGTCGCGTTGAAATCTTTAAGCTCACATGCGAAACGAGTTTTGAACTTGGCAGCATCAAAATACGTTATAGGTGCTGCTCCGCTAACTCCGTTAACCAAGCTATTCCAATACTCTTCTTTATTGTTTCCTATTGGCGTTAATGCGCCAAGTCCAGTTACTACAACTCGTTTTAATTGCATATAATCTTATTTTTTTGCGTCTTCAATATAGCTAATCGCTTGACCTACAGTACCAATGTTTTCTGCCTGATCATCTGGAATTTGAATATCAAATTCTTTTTCGAATTCCATGATTAACTCAACCGTATCTAAAGAATCTGCTCCTAAATCGTTTGTGAAGCTTGCTTCGTTAGTTACTTCGTTATCGTCTACTCCTAATTTGTCTACGATAATTGCTTTTACTCTTGATGCAATGTCTGACATAATTTGTTTGTTTTAAAATTTAAAATCGAGGCAAAAATACAAATCTTAGTTATTAATTCTAATTTTTGCTCAAAAATGTGATGTCTAAAATAAAAAAAATACCTGAATATTTTGCTACATACACCACCATTGTTAATAATTATTCTTTTTTTTGTAGTAACAAAACAACTAAATTTTAACATGAAACGCATCGTTATTTTTGCTTCTGGTTCGGGTTCTAATGCCGAAAACATCATAAAACACTTCAATTCAACTAAAACTGCAATTGTTACTCATGTGCTTTCTAACAACCAACGTGCCAAAGTTTTTGACCGTTGTGAACGACTAAACATTGATGCATCTTTATTTGATAGAGAAAGCTTTAGTAAAGATGACACTGTTTTAAACTTTTTACTCGCTGAAGCTGATATTATTGTATTAGCTGGTTTTTTATGGCGTATTCCTTCTAAAATTGTGGAAGCTTTCGCTAATAAAATAATCAATATACACCCAGCATTGTTACCAAAATATGGAGGAAAAGGAATGTACGGAATGAACGTACATAATGCTGTAAAAGAAAATAATGAAACTGAAACAGGTATTACTATACATTACGTGAATGAAAATTATGACGAAGGTGCTATTATCTTCCAAGCTAAAACAACTATTTCATTTGATGATACTCCAGAGACTATAGCAAAGAAAGTTCATGAATTAGAATATAAACATTTCCCAAAGGTTATAGAAGAGGTTATTTTACACAATGAGTAAGAAGAAAAAATATTATGTAGTTTGGAAGGGAAAAAAAACAGGTGTTTTTTCATCTTGGGATACTTGTAAAAAGCAAATTAATGGTTTTACTGGTGCACAATACAAAGCTTTTGCTGATAAAAACGAAGCTGAATTAGCCTTAAAAAAAAGCTATAATGACTATAAAGGAAAAGATACTAAAAAAATAAGCCTTTCCGCAAAAGAAAAAGCCAAATACGGTTCTCCCATCTTAGAAAGTATTTCTGTTGACGCTGCTTGTGCCGGAAACCCTGGCTTAATGGAATATAGAGGGGTATTAACTCATAACAAGAAAGAAATATTTAAAATGGGACCATTTAATAACGGCACTAATAATATTGGTGAGTTCTTAGCTCTTGTACATGGAATTGCTTTGTTAAAAAGTAAAAATATGGATTCTCTCCCTATTTATTCTGACTCTAAAATCGCTATGAGTTGGGTTAAAAATAAGCAATGCAGAACCAATATTACATTTGATAGTTCTAATAAAGAAATTTTAGATTTAATTAGACGTGCTGAAAAATGGTTGGAAGAGAATTCTTATAAAAACCCGTTATTAAAGTGGGAAACTAAGGCTTGGGGTGAAATTCCTGCTGATTTTGGTAGAAAATAAAAAAACCGAGTATCTAAAATACTCGGTCTAATTTTCTTATTCTGCAAAATATTAACTTATTTCACTGCCATTTTGGTCTCTTCCTTCCAAGTTTGTACGCTTGCTATGGCATTGTCTTTAAAATCAATTTCTTTTAACCCATCTTCTTTCCACATAAACCATTTACCTACTTTTTTTCCTGCTTCATAATGGCCTATAGTTACTTTATTTCCTTTTTTATCAAAAGAAGTCCAAGTACCTGTTAACTTTTTATCTTTGAAAAAACCTTGCTCTTTAATAGTGCCATCTTTATAAAAATAAGTAGCTTTTACTAAGTCTCCTTCAACTTCATATTTTGGTTCCACGTCTTGAGCTTGCATAAATGAAACCGACAACATACAAACTGCTATTATTAATTTTTTCATAATGTAAATCTTTTAAAGTTAATACCTCTTAACACAAATATACAAAAAATTTACATATTAAAAACATTTACATAACATTAAATTAACATTAGATGTTTCATCTACATAAAAACATTATTAAAAGCTTATATTTACATGTATTAATCTTTAAAAAAATTATTATGGCAGTAATGAAAGTTATTGAAATTTTAGCAAACTCTGAAAAAAGCTGGGAAGATGCTACTAGAAAAGCAATTAAACAAGCTTCTAAATCGGTAAAAGGAATTAAATCTGCTTTTGTACAATCACAAAGTGTGGTTGTTAATGATGATGAAGTAACTGAGTTTAGAGTAAACCTAAAAGTAACTTTTGAAGTAAATTAACATCTATATAAACTAGTCACTTACCATATGCGGTTTTAGTAGTTGCTCGAGCAGCATATTTCATCTTTATTAATTATCATGAACATTATACAATATTCTCTTTTAACTCTAGTAGCTATTATTCATTTATATATTCTTGTACTAGAGATGCTTTTATGGACCAAACCTAAAGGAATAAAAACCTTTGGTTTAAAATCAAAAGATTTTGCTGAGGAAACAAAAGTATTAGCCGCTAATCAAGGGTTATACAACGGTTTTCTTGCAGCTGGTTTAACTTGGTCTATTTTATCACAAAAAATTGATGTGGGAATATTTTTCTTGATTTGTGTTTTTATTGCTGGTCTTTATGGTTCTTTTTCTACAAAAAAACCTCGTATTTTTGTCATTCAGTCTATTCCTGCTTTATTAGGTTTAATCAGTTTAATACTATAAAAATCTAACCGCTACTTATTAAAAATCATTTATTAACAACTAAAATTTACCATAAAAATGGAAAAGTATTTTGAAAAATTTCAAGATTTAATAATGACATACGCTCCGAAAGCGATTATGGCTATTATTATTTACATTGTAGGTTCTTACATTATTGGACTACTACTTAAAGCTACAAGAAAAATAATGATTAAAAGAGAAGTAGACATTACGCTACAAAAGTTCTTAGTTAATTTACTACATTGGACTTTAAAAATCCTTTTAATAATCACAGTAATAGCAAAATTGGGTGTTGAAACCACATCTTTTGCTGCTATTTTAGCCTCAGCTGGTTTGGCTGTTGGTCTTGCTTTACAAGGTTCTTTAGGTAATTTTGCTGGCGGTGTTTTAATTATGCTTTTTAAACCTTTTAAGATTGGAGATTTAATAGAGGCTCAAGGTGAAATTGGTGTTGTAAAAGAAATAGAAATATTTACTACCAAGCTTACGGGCTTATCTAACAAAGAAATAATTATACCTAATGGTTCTTTATCTAATGGAAACATTGTTAATTACTCTGCCGAAGGTACACGTAGAGTAGATTTAACCTTTGGTGTTTCTTACGATGCTGATATTAAACAAACCAAAGAAATATTAATGAATGTTATTACCTCGCACCCAAAAGTATTAAAAGACCCTGCTCCTACAGTAAATGTATCTGAATTGGCAGATAGTTCTGTAAATTTTGCTGTGAGACCTTGGTCTAAAACAGAAGATTATTGGGCTGTATACTTTGATATAACTGAAAACACAAAAATAGCCTTAGATAATGCTGGAATTGAAATTCCTTACCCTCACTCAGTAGAAATCCACAAAGAGGGTTAACGTTTTTTTTCAGGCGTAACTACAAAATCTTTTAAATAAAAAGGTTCAAAATAAGCGACATCTTCGATGTCGTTTTTTTTGTACTTATCTAAACTTAACTGAACCATTTCTTTTGCAGAAGGAAACTCTCCATCAATAAAAACTGCATTTTCGTTCACAATTACTCCTTTACACTTTTCTGCTCCATCACCTATAAAGTATACCTTCCCTTTAGATAAATATTCTTCAAAAGAACTTTCATTTATGATTTCTGCTTTTATATCTCTTACCTGTTCGTATTTAGAATTATATACAGCTGCATATACTTCCATACGACGTGCGTCTAACATCGGGACAATAACTCCTTCCTTTACAGAAACTTTATGAGCTAATGATTGTAATGTTTCAATAGATATTAAAGACTTGTCAAAAGCAAAACATAATCCTTTTGCTGCTGAAACTCCAATACGTAGTCCTGTATAAGAACCAGGACCTTTACTTACTGCAACAGCATCAATATCATTAAAAGAAAGCTTTGCTTTTTTCATTACTTGTTGAATAAATGGATGCAGCTTTTCAGCATGTGAATAATTTCCATCATTTAACTCTTGTAAAGCTAAAAGCTCTCCTTTTATTGCTACGCTAACCGAACAGTTTTTTGTTGCTGTTTCTATGTGTAAGATTGTTGCCAAATCTGAAAATTTATTTTTGGCAAAGATACATTATAAAGAAAAACCTCATTAGTAAAATTCTAACAAGGCTTTTTCAACAATAAATAAATTTTTCTTAGCTAGTCAACAATTGACTCCCCGTAATAAAATTTTAATACTTTAGTTTTAAATACATAATCGTATTTAGCCCTAATCATTGCTCCTTCTGCATTTACTAATCGATTACGTACTTGATCAAAATCAAATTGAGTCATTGACCCATAGTCATAACTAACTTGTGCATTTTTAAAGGCTTCTTTTTGAGCCTCTAATGATACTTGTGCTGCTTCATATGTTTTAGCAGCTGCTTTAGCATCTAAAAAAGCTCTTTCAATTTCTTGTTGCAACTGTAATTTTTGACTTTCCAATCTAAATTCACTAATTGAATTATTTACAATAGATCGTTCAACATTAGCATCATTTCTAAACCCATTAAAAATTGGAATATTAACGCTAAATCCTAGGCTAAAACCTAAATTACCATCTAACTGATCTAAAAGCCTACCTGCTGGAGCTGAAGGATCTAAAAAATACCTATAATTTGTGTTGGCTCCTAAAGAAGCATTGATAGTAGGATAATATCCTGATTTAGCAATTTCAACACCTAATTTAGTGCTTTCAACATCTAATTTAGCTCTTTCTATATCTGGCCAAACAGTTAATGCTTTTTCATATACCACATTTGCGTTATCATATAATAATGCTGCTGAAGGAGACCCTACTTCAATATCTGCTACATTAAAATCTTTAGAAGGAATTTGTAATAATTGACTTAATCTTAATAAAGCTATACTCAAAGTATTTTCTTGTAGTACTACATTTTGAACATCATTTGCAGCCGTAGATTCAACGTTTAATAAATCTCCTTTGGGTATTACTCCTCCTTCAAACTGAGCTCTTGCTCTTTCAATTTGCTTTTTACTGATTTCTGCTTGCACCTTAGCTACTGATAAATTTTCTTTAGCAAATAATACATTTAAATACTCATTAACTACATTAAGTGAAATATCATTTTCTACTTTGGCTAAATCTAGTTTACTCCCTTCTACTCCTAATACTGCTTGCTTTTTTTGATTTAAGTTTTTAAAACCATTAAAAACCGTATAACTAGCATTTACACCTAACGCCCCTCCAAATAGGGTTGTATTTTCTGTTCTGTTTTGAGATACAGGGTCAAATGAAGACCCAGTAGAAAGGTTTCCTGATGTTGAAGCATTTATACTTGGTAAAAAATTAGCTTTATTACTTTTAACATCTGCTTCAGCAATCTCAATATTTAAGCGGTTTTGCTTAACTGTTATATTATTTTTTAATGCGTAATCTACACACTCTTTAAGTGTCCATTGTTTTTGTGAAAAAACAGCTACAGAAGTAAAAATAGCTGCAAATAATGCAATTTTAGTTTTCAAAAGATCAATATTTTTTATTTAAACTCAGTTAGTTGATATTTCTAAAAGTAGAAATATATCGCTTTTCTATTAATTACAAAAGCTAGCAAACAATTTTATAACTTAATATGTAAATATGGTAAGTTATTTTATTTATTGCTACTATGTGACGATTAAAACAAAAAAATGTTACAAAAAATTCTTGATTTTTAGGAAAACTAATTTTTTGCTTTCTTTTTGTGACGATAAATAAAGTAAAATAAAAGTCCGACTAATATATATGGAAACACCATTAAATAAGTTATTCCATTATTTACTCCTTCAGCAATAGTTTCATTTCCTCCTTCTATCACTGCCTTACACATTGCACATTGTGCTGAAGTATTGAAAGAAAAACCAAGTAATATTAAAAATATAATCTTTTTAAACATAATAAGGTGATATCATTAAATAAACAACTACTCCAGTAACCGCTACATATAACCATAAGGGAAATGTAATTTTTGCTATTTTTTTATGTTCAGGAAAATTACCCAAACGAGCTCTCATAAAAGTTATCAATACAAATGGAATAATGATTATTGACAATAATATATGAGTAATTAAGATGAAAAAATACACATATTTAATTATTCCTTCTCCTCCAAATTTAGTAGAATCTGAAGTCATGTGATATGCTACATACATCACTAAGAATAGTGCTGAACAAACAATAGCTGTGGTATTTAGCTGTTCATGTAATTTTATTTTTCCGTTTTTGATTGCAACTACTGAAGCGACGAGCAACATAGCCGTAAAACCATTTATACTAGCATAAATAGGCGGTAAAAAAGACAATGGTTCTACATTAGGTATTTTAATTCCAAATAGAGCAGCTACTGCTATAGGGATTACGATAGAAACTATAGTAATAAATTTTTTATATTTTTTTTCTTCTATTGCACTCATGTTACTCTTTCAGTAATAACTTAATATCTTCTTTTAACTCACTAATTTGGTTTCCGAAATTATGTTCATCTAAGGCTCTGTAATACATAATTGGATTTCCATGTTCATCATATCTTGAACGGATATATCCATCTTTATCTACTAATGCAAACAAACCAGAATGTTCAAATCCACCATGGCTAGCTTCTCCTTTCCCTGCATACAGCTTAAAACCTTCATTTGACAAATTATATACAATATCCTCTGGTTTTCCAGTAAGTAAATGCCAGTTTCTATGGTTTATACCATTATTCTTAGCATATTCTTTCAATTGGTGTGGTGTGTCAATTTCTGGAGTAATTGAAAATGATGCTATACCAAAATTAGGATTCCCCATAAATTCATTTTGAATTTCTACCATTTGTGCATTCATTAAAGGACAGATAGTAGGACAAGTGGCAAAAAAGAACTCAACTACATATACTTTTCCTTCGTAGTCCTTATTGGTGATTGTTTCACCGTCTTGATTGATAAATTCGAAGTCGGGTACTTTATTAAATTTATGCAGATTTGCTGTTTGAAAATGTGCTATAATCTTAGGAATTGCATAAATACCAAAAAGCAATACTATTAGTGAAATACCTATGTATGAATAATTTTGTTTTTTCATGTGAGTCTTCCTTAAATTTCTCTATCTGCGTTATTCTTTTTTAATGCCAAACGATATTCAGCCAATACTACCTTAACATCATCTTTCATTTTATTGTTTAATTCAGCTACAGACTTCATATTATAACCAAACAACTTTCCTCCTAAACTATCTTCATCATCTGTTCTGCCTCTTAAGCTCCCATTTTTATCAATTATAAAAGCTTTTGAAGAATGTAAATTTCTATCTAATGATTGGTTTGTTTTAAAGCTATCATACAGTACCTCAATTTCAGCATCACTAGCAAAGATAAAGTTCCATTTTATCATATTGGTATAAACTCCTATTTCCTTCTGAAGTTTTTCTACTTCTTCTTTTGCTTCTTTAGAAGCAATAACAACTAGCTGAAAGTCTTTGAATCCATAAAATGGTTTATAGATTTTTTCATTGAGATTAAATAATTCTCCTTTTGCGTCTTGTACATTACTTCCTATAAAGGTAACTATTGATATTCTCTTATCAAACTGATCTTTATTACTAATTGATGAGACATCAATTACATTTTCTGTTAGTACAGGTAACTTAGCAAAGTTATTAATTCCTAATGACAAAAATATATAAAACAATAGCGGCACAATAAACAGTGCAAATAACACTATGTTTCTTTTCGTTTTATTCATTTTTAATGTTCTTATATAAAAAAAGGTGGTTTACACCACCTTTTAACTGTTTTTATACGATTACCATTTTACTAATGGTGATAATGTTTCAAATAAGTAATCACCTTCAATTAAAACGAGTGTAACTAAATAGCAAATTAAGAAAACTCCCGTCCAAACTATAGAACGCCTAAGCCATGGCTTTTCTCCTTCTAAATGCATAAAAGCCCATGCTATATAATATGCTTTTACGATTGTTAATATTATAAATATCCAGTTTAACCAACTAGTACCCCAACCATGTAGGTGTAAAGATGCTGGTTTAATAATACCTAATACTACCTCTACTGTTGTAACTATTGTTAAGATTGCTAAAACAACCCAAATTCTTTTTGTATTTGATTCGTGTGCGTGACCCATTTTTACTATTGTTTTTTTAATTATACTAAGTAGAAGAAAGTAAATACAAATACCCAAACTAAATCTACAAAGTGCCAATATAAACCTACCTTCTCAACCATTTCGTAGTGTCCTCTACGTTCGTAGGTACCTAATACAACGTTAAAGAAAATAATGATATTTAAAATAATACCTGAAAATACGTGAAATCCGTGAAATCCTGTAATAAAGAAAAAGAAATCAGCAAAGATAGGATTTCCATACTCATTTTCTATTAAGTTAGCACCTTCAACAACTTTTGTAGCTGTAGCTAACTTTGCAATACTTTCTTCTCTTGACAAAACAATTTTTTGTTTCGTTTCAGGATTAATTTTTTCAATTCTTATTAATAAAGATGGATCTGCTTTAAAAGCTTCTTGTACCTGAGCTACTGAATACTGAGAAATAGTTGCTTCATTTTGAAACCATAAACCATTTTCTCTGGTGTGTTGTATTCTTTCATCTTTTCTATCGTTATGAACAAAATCTGCTAATGCAATTTGATGACCATCTTTTACAAACTGTAAAATATGATTATCTGCAGACTTTACAGCTCCATAAGAACCATTAATAAAGTTTTTCCATTCCCAAGCCTGTGACCCAACGAAAATAATACCAAAAACGATAGTAGCAAACATATACCAAGCTACTTTTTTCTTTTGCATTTTATGACCTGCATCTACAGCTAACACCATTGTTACCGACGATACAATTAAAATAAATGTCATTAATGCTACATAGTACATCGGTGCATGTACACCGTGTAATCCAGGAAAGTGTGTAAATACCTCATCAGCAATAGGCCAAGAATCAATAAATTTAAAACGTGTTAAACCATACGCTGCTAAAAAGCCCGAAAAAGTTAATGCATCTGATACGATGAAAAACCACATCATCATTTTACCATAACTAGCTCCAAATGGTTTTACACCACCTCCGCCCCAGGTCTCTTTGTTGTCAGAATTTACAGCAATATTTGCTCCCATAAATCTCTTATTGTTAATTTTTGTTAAATCAGTGCGCCAAAATTACGCATTTTTCATCATCTAATAAAATAGAAAAAGAAAAATAGATAAATCCATAGCACATCAACGAAATGCCAAAAGATTGCACCTAGTTCAAATCCAAGCATATCAGCTGAAGAATACTTCTTTTTAAAATGATTATAAATAACGACAAAAAGCACTATTACACCCGCTAATAGGTGTAAAACATGCATAAACGTAATTCCTATAATAAATGATGTAGACACTGTGCTTTCAGGACCTGTAAAGTAAAGCCCTACAGCTTTTAGCTCGTTAAACCCTACATATTGATACCATACAAAACCTAACCCTAAGACTAAAGTAATTAGTAATAAAGTAAACGAAGCTTGTATATTATCTTTTTTTAATAGTTTTTGAGAAAAAAACAGCGTAACACTACTCAACACTATTAATACAGTACTTATGTAAAAAGCTTGAGGTAAATCAAACGTCACCCAATCTTCACGGTTCATACTAACAACATAAGCACTTGTTAACCCTGCAAAAAACATTACCATACTAATCATGGAAATCCACAACATAGGTTTTGCCGATTTACGTTTTGCTACTTTTAACTCTTCTTGTAACGTTTGTTCACTCATTAGTGTAAAAATTTATCTACCACATAAATAATGGGTACAATTGTAATGTAAAAAACACTCGCTAACATTAACTTACGAGCATCTGTATTTTTTTCTGTTTTGTATAACTGTATCGCGTAATACAACATCAACACTCCTAATAATAAAATAATTACTGCTGTTATAGGATATATATAAAAATCTCCCGTCACCTTTAATACAGGCGCAATCGACATTAAAATCATAATACATGTATAAAAGATAATCTGAACAACAGCTCCTTTGTCTTTCTTATCCATTGGAAGCATATGCAACCCTGCTTTATTGTACTCCTCAAACTGAAGCCACCCAATAGCCCAAAAGTGTGGAAATTGCCAAAAAAACTGAATCATAAATAAAAACCCTGCTTCTATACCAAATTTTCCTGTTGCAGCTACCCAACCTAACATAAAAGGAATAGCCCCAGGAATAGCCCCTACAAAAACAGCCAAAGGTGTTAGAGCTTTTAACGGTGTGTAAGCACTAGTATATAAAAAGATAGAAATTGCGCCAAATAAGGCACATTTAGGATCGATTACGTATAATATAGCAATACCAGCAACAGTAAATAGTGTAGCAATAATTAAAGCTACAGTTGCTGACATTCTTCCAGAAGGTAAAGGACGGTTTTTAGTACGTTGCATTACGGCGTCAATATCCTTTTCTATTACTTGGTTAAAAGTATTTGACGCTCCAACCATTAAATATCCTCCTAAAGCTAATAAAATTATTGTAGTGTAATTAATCGATTCTGCCCCTAATAAATATCCAGTGATAGAAGTAAAAACCACACTAATAGACAACCCAACTTTCGTTAACTGTTTAAAGTCTTTAACTATTGATTTTATGGAAGTTTTAGTATGTACAGATGAAACAGAATCCACTTCTAATTTTAAAAAATTTCTGCAAAGATATTCCATTCTTATTGAACAACCATAAAATTTTATTGGAATTAAAATTAAAAAAAAATGAAAACTGCTTTGTAATTAAAAAAATGGTGTTATATTTGCACCCGCATTCGCAGTAATGCACGTTCATTAAAATAAAAAATGACTACGCGAAAGTAGCTCAGGGGTAGAGCATCACCTTGCCAAGGTGAGGGTCGCGGGTTCAAATCCCGTCTTTCGCTCAATCCTTTTTATAAAAGAGTATGCTGAAGTGGTGGAATTGGTAGACACGTTGGACTTAAAATCCAATGAGCCGTAATGCTCGTGCGGGTTCAAGTCCCGCCTTCAGTACCAAGAAACCTCACTTATATGAGTGAGGTTTCATTTTAAAAGTAGTCATTAACAAAGCACATACGCTGAAGTGGTGGAATTGGTAGACACGTTGGACTTAAAATCCAATGGGCCGTAATGCCCGTGCGGGTTCAAGTCCCGCCTTCAGTACAAAAGCCTTAACATTTATTTGTTAAGGCTTTTTTTGTATCAAACTTTTAAAAACATCCTCTGTAATGTTCCCTCAAAACCTACGTCTAAACTTTAAAATCGAAAATCATGCGAAATATATTTTTACTGTTAAGTTTAGCTTTCTTCTTAAATTCTACTGCTCAAACCAACACTTTTGATGCGTTACTAAAAAAACATGTAAATACAAAAGGAAACGTTAACTACAAAGGGTTTAAACAAGACAAAGCTAAACTTCAAGCTTATTTAAATGAGTTAGCAAACATAAAACCTCAAAAATCTTGGTCAGCTTCAAAAGCTAAAGCCTTTTGGGCAAACGCATATAATGCGTACACCATTCAACTAATTTTGGACAATTATCCTCTTAAAAGCATTATGAATATTAAAAAGAAAGGTAAAGACGCATGGAGTATTCCTTTTGCTAAAGTTGGCGGTAAAACCTATACCTTAAATCAAATTGAACATGAAATTTTACGTAAAAAATATAGCGACCCAAAAATTCATGTCGCTGTAAACTGCGCATCAGGCTCTTGTCCTCAATTACCAAATTATGCCTTCACAGAAAAAAATTATGAATCAAAAACTACTCTTTTAATGAAAAAGTTTATCAATGATTCTTCAAGAAATAAAATCTCAGAAAATAACATCCAATTATCTAAAATATTCGAATGGTTTCAAGGAGATTTCACAAAAAAAGGAGACTTAATCAATTTTCTGAATCAATACTCAAATGTAAAAATTAATCAAAAAGCAAAGGTTAGTTATTTAAAATACGATTGGTCTTTAAATGGAAAATAATCTCATTACCCTTTTGTAAAACAGCAGTGAAAACAATTTGGTATTTTTACTTTTTTAATAGAAATGAAATAACATGTCAAAAACATACTACGATCCAGCCGACTTACGAAAGTTTAGTAAAATAACAGAATGGAGTGAAGAATTAGGAAACAAGTTCTTTGATTATTACGGAAAAGTCTTTGAAGAAGGAGCTCTAACCGCACGTGAAAAAAGCTTAATCGCTTTAGCTGTTGCACATACTGAACAATGCCCTTATTGTATTGATGCATACACTAAAGACGGATTACAACGAGGTATTACTAAAGAGGAAATGATGGAAGCCATTCATGTAGGAGCTGCCATTAAAAGTGGAGCAACTTTAGTACACGGGGTTCAAATGATGAATAAAGTCAATAAATTAGAAATGTAAGCAGAAAACTAATTTTGAAAATCAAAATTATGTGAATCGCTTATCCCGAGCATTAGTTTCAATCAAAGTGTATTTTGATTGAAACTACATTAGGAACTAGTCAAAGGATATTAAACACTAAAAAAGATGAGAAGCTGACCTTATTTCAGCTTTATAGAAAGGATAATGAAAAAATCTTTAAAATCTAGAAACAACGATTTAGCTAACACGCAACGCCAGCTTGAAATCATCTCAAACGGAATTTTTGCTGATGGTGAATTACCTACGTTTGCCAAAAAACTCAAAGAGACCAATCAGTTTCCATTACGTCCTAAAAAATTAGAAATTCTTCAAATTAATTTAGGGTACATGTGTAATCAAGTTTGTGCACATTGCCATGTTGATGCTGGTCCTGACCGAAAAGAAATTATGACCACAGAAACCATGGAGCAATGTTTAGATGTGATTCGAAAAACTGGAGCACACACCCTGGATTTAACGGGTGGAGCTCCTGAAATGAATCCGAATTTTCGATGGTTTGTAGAAGAAGCTTCCAAAGCAGGAATTAAAGATTTTATTGTGCGCTCTAACTTAACTATTATTAGAGCGAATAAAAAGTATTACGATTTACCCGAGTTTTTTAAAAAGCACAATGTACATGTAGTTTCTTCTATGCCTCACTGGACTCGTGGAAAAACCGACAAACAACGCGGTGATGGTGTTTTCGACAAATCTATTGAAGCTTTAAAAATGCTAAATGCTGTGGGATATGGAATTGAAGGAACTGGCTTACAACTAGATTTAGTCTATAATCCATCAGGAGCTTTCTTACCAGGAGACCAAGCAGCTTTGGAAGCTGATTTTAAAAAAGCTTTGAAAGAAGATTTTGATATTATTTTCAATTCACTTTTTGCTATTACCAATTTACCTATCAGTCGATTTTTAGATTACTTAATTGCTTCCGAAAATTATGAAGATTATATGTATTCGTTAGTAGAAGCCTACAATCCTATGGCAGTAGAAAATGTAATGTGTACCAACACACTATCGGTAAGTTGGGACGGATATTTATATGATTGCGATTTCAATCAAATGCTAAATCTAAAAGTAGCAAGCAAATCACAGCACATTTCTGAATACAACGAAGCACTGTTGCAAAACAGAAATATCATTATCAATCAACACTGTTATGGTTGCACTGCTGGTGCAGGAAGTAGTTGTCAAGGTACAGTAGCATAGCCCAATGAATTAATGAAACAATGAAGTTATGTAAAAGTAAAATAATGTCACATCGAGTGGTTTTTCTGACATTTTGGAAGAAAAATTGTATCGAGATATAATCACTTTAATTCTCTATAGATTTTATCAAACACCGTGAATGTTTTTTAGATATGAAAAACCTCTTCTTTCTCATATTATTAATATCCGTAAATTCTTTTTCTCAAAAGAACCTAGAACAGTTATTGAAAAAATATAATACTGAAAGTGTTCCGTATATTTCTGTTAGTGAACTACAAAAAGAAAAGCCTTTCGACTCCGCTCAAGGTGACAACACAATTATACTCGACGCTCGTGAACCTAGAGAATTCAAAGTCAGTCATCTTAAAAATGCTATTTGTGTCGGTTATGATCTTTTTAATTTAGAAAACACCTTAGCAAAACTTCCTAAAAACAAGAATACCAAAATTGTAGTATATTGTTCTTTAGGAATTCGTTCAGAAGACATTGCCGAAAAACTACAAAAAGAAGGTTTTATCAACATTTTTAACCTATATGGTGGTATTTTCGAATGGAAAAACCAAGGAAACACAATCGTTAACCTACAAAACAAACCTACAGAAAAAGTCCATGCTTTCAATAAAGAATGGAGTAAATGGTTACACAAAGGAGAAAAAATATATGAATAATCAAAATGAAGTGTCATTTCGAGAGCAGTCGAGAAATCTTCTTCTAATATTTACTAGAAACCCAGAATTAGGTAAAGTAAAAACACGTTTAGCTAAAACAATTGGAGACGAAGCTGCGTTAGATATTTATAAATTCTTATTAGAACACACAAAACAAGTTACCCAAAATTTAACTTGCGATAAAGCTGTATACTACTCGGTAAAAGTTCACGAAAATGATATTTGGAATGCTCCAGTATATCAAAAGCACCTGCAAGAAGGAAACGATTTAGGTATACGAATGCACAACGCTTTTCAACAAGCATTTTCTACTGGATATGAAAAAGTTGTAATTATTGGTAGTGATCTACCTGATTTAACTTCCGAGCACATCAATGAAGCTTTTGAAAAATTGAATTCTAATGATGTAGTTATGGGACCTGCAGAAGATGGTGGTTATTACCTATTAGGCATGAAAAAACTCCATGCTAATATTTTTCAAAATAAAGACTGGGGAACCTCAACTGTTAGAAAAGATACCTTAAACGATTTACAAAACGAATCAGTACATTTGTTAGAAACCTTAAATGATGTAGATGTTTTTGACGACATCAAAAACAACCCAGTATTCAATCAATTTTTAAACTAACCGTCATTACAAGGGAGTATACGAACGAAGTAATCTGCCTATCTCGAAGTCATAACTTAAAGATTGCTTCGCTATCGCTCGCAATTGTAAAGGTTAACTAATTCGTTGACAAAATCTTATATTTTGTTATGCGTATAAATACAGATGATTTAACTCTAGTTCGAAGCTATTTACAGAAGTATCAATTTTTGATAAGTGAGTACGA
>NZ_JBECOV010000008.1:0-131036 GCF_040104435.1 Tenacibaculum sp. SSH1-16 | reverse complement strand
AAGACTAAAAGAATCAATTCACAATGCTAATACGAATCATATCACAAAGATTAAACGGATCAAATCAAGAAGTTTAAACGGAACAATAAACGAAGCCTAATCGGGTCAACACACGAAGCCTAATCGGGTCAACACACGAAGCCTAATCGGGTCAACACACGAAGCCTAATCGGGTCGACACACGAAGCCTAAGGGAAGTGTCATTCACTGCATAATGGGAGTAACACCAAACAACAAAAAAAGATAAAATATTCATATTGTGTAGAAAATTGTTAGTTTGTTGTATTGAGTATATAGTTCTCCATTAAAAAGTCTAAAGAAAACCCTAGTTTTAAATACATTTCTTTCGCCATTTCTGAGGCTTGAAGTGTAGCTAAAGACAAATTCTGGTCAATGGCTTTATTCAATGTATGGCGCATAATTTCGGTAGCAAAACCTTGTTTTCTTTTTTCTGGTATAATACCTAAGCTGTGCAAACCAGCAATCGTATTTGTGGTGTATAAAATTACGGTTCCAACAAGTTCTTGTTCAAAATAAACAAGATAGTAGGGGATGATTTCTTTAGTTTTTAAAATGGTTGCTGTGCTTATTTCGTAATTAAAGGCTTTAAAAAAAGCGTTGCTCCAAATGTTAGCTTCTTCTGTGTTTTCTACTCTTTTAAAATCGATCTGTCTTTGCGTTTCGAACTTTTCTTTTAGTTCTAAACTCATTCCATATTGTGTAGACTTTAACTGAATTTTAGCATCAAGTTCCATATTATTTTCTTGACTTGATAGTGTAAATAAAGAAAATGTAAAATACTTATCTTCTCCTAACATTTGTTGCTGTACTTCTTTTAGTTGGTTTTCAGAAGGAGAGAGGTTAGTCCAAATTCTATTAGGCCATTGGGTATTTTCAATATAAGCGCTTTCAAAAGATGTTTCTTTATGATAGCCTTGATATGGAGCCGCAGCAGTTTTCCATAAAGAGGTTAAATTATTAATATTTGATACTATTTTTTTCATTTTGAGTTGATTAAAAGAATACTAATTGCCATGAAAATAATTCCAATACATTTTTTGGTAGTTATAGGCTCAACAGGTAGGTTTAACCAACCAAATTTTCCTGCGAATAACGAAAAAATCAATTGACCACATAAGCCAAAAGCAATCATTTTTGAAATTCCTAGCTTTGGTATGGTGTAAAAATAAAGAGAAATACCAATCATGCTAAAAAGTCCGCCAATAAACCATAAATACCAAGGTACTTGTTGCGCTATAGTTAGTTGAATACTTTCTTCTTTGAATAGAAATATGAATAAGCACCCAAAAACAGCACTGGCTATAGAGGTGGCTATAACAGCAATAACAGGTTGCTTTACAATAGCACCTAATTGTGTGTTAAATCCTGCTTGAACAGCTAGTGAAACCCCACCAATAAAGGCCAAAAAGTATAAAAAGAATATTTTCATACTGCAAAGATGGAAAGGAAATAACACCTTTTTCTTTACATATGTTGATTGCTATACATTTTTTTTAATGCTCTTACGTATTCGGCTTAATTGAGTGGGGGTGATGCCTAAGTGAGAGGCAATATAGTGTAATGGTATTCTATTTTCTATGTTGGGGTTAGCGTTTACAAAATCGAGATACCGTTCTTTAGCTTCTTTTAAAACAATGTCAATTTCTCGTTTCTCTTTATCAATTACCCAGTTCTTTTCAAGATAAGCAATATAGAAGTTTTGTAAATCTTGGTTTTCCTTAATAAGTTGTCTGTAGGTGTCATACGGAAAGCTAATAATGGTTGAGTCTTCTATAACTTCTAGAGAAAATTGAGAAGGTGTATTGGTAAGTGACGACACTACAGAACCTACAAAGCTCTCTGCTAAAAAGATGTTTTTATGATATACCGTACCGTTTTTATGTAAAAAACACGAAACTACAGCTCCTTTGTAAAGAACATGAACGTGTTTTGATACCTTACCAAAAGGCAATAAAGTAGTTCCTTTTTTTAAATCATGAATTTTTACAGCCGAAAACAAAGAAGAAATCGCCTCGTCACTCACCGTAGCATAACGATTAAAAACGCTTGTTAAAAAGGTTTTATGTTCATTAGGTTGATTCATTATTCGTTTAGGTGTTTTTAATTTGAATAATCTGTGCCGCAATACTTACCGCTATTTCCTCAGGGGTTTCACTTTTTATTGAAAGTCCAATAGGTGCGTGAACGTTGTTTAATTCTTCTTGAGTAACTCCTTCATTTTGCAAAACTTCCCACATCGTTTGCAACTTTGCTTTGCTACCCAAAACGCCTAGAAATTGATAGTTGTTTTTTATCAACTTACTCAATACCAACTTGTCATCGGTATATGTATTAGTCATAATGGCTACATAGCTTGAAGAAGATTCTTCTATGTAGTTTTCAATATCGTTATAATCAATAACCTGTTTTTTATGAGCCGTTTGGTTATTTTCTAAAGTGTTGAGGTTTTCTCGATTGTCAAAAACAACTACATAGAAACCAAGTTTTACAAAGAGTTCAGAAACAGCAACGCCTACATGTCCACCACCTACAATGTACAAGGTTTCTTTAAAACCAATATGTTCTTTAAAGTACCAATCTTCTTTTGAGTTGATGGTATATTCAAATTGATTATCTAGAGTATGAGAAGTAAAATCAAATAGGGTAGGAGATAAATGTAATATTCCTTTTTTACCGTGTTGTAAAGAAGAAATAATAGTTGAAATTATTGAAATATGTTTAGAGTCTAAGCAATGAAAGGCCACAGTTTGTTCACCAGAGCAAATCATACCCGAACCATCTTTGATATTTCCTTTATGAATTTGTTTTTTGATGAATGTTGGCGGAATCTCTTGTTGTAATAGTTGTTTGGCTTCTTCAACGAGTGCAAACTCCATTACACCACCGCCCACAGAACCGAAAATAAAACCATCTTCGGCAATTAACATTTTAAAGCCTTTTCGACCTGGAGAACTACCAAGGTTTTCAATTACTGTTAGGAGGTATACCTTCTGTTTGTTTTGAAGTTTTGTATGTAACTGTTGCCAAAATTCCATAAAAGCTTAGTTAAAAATGGTTTCGCTTAGGGCATAATAAATAGCCATTAGTGCAGAAAAAATAGCACTGGCTAAAAAACGCCAATCGAGTTTTACTTTATTTTGAATGATAAAATTAGCAATAAACGAAATAGGAATGTTCACTAAAAACGACCAACAAGCAACAATAAATAAATTACTGGTTATTTGTTCAAAATTCCCGGAAAATAGCTTGATAAACAGCAAATGTCTAAAAATCCAAAGTGGATTAAAGTACGCAATGGCTAATAGGGTTTTTGCGAGTGTTTTTTTGAGTCCGCTATTGTTTGCTGTCTTTTTTTCTATCCAATTAAAATAATTAGGGATTTCAAAAGCATAAACAGTAGCACCAATAAGTACCATTCCGAGAAGTCTGTATATTGAAAACTCGTTTAGTAAAAGGGATGCAATGGTATCTCCGATGCTATAAATTAACGCACCCCTAAATATATTCTGTTTGGTGTATTGTAGTTTGATACCTATTTATTTTGAATTAAGTCACCTTTAATCGGTGAGTAATTGGTTTTTTCTTTGTTATTAACCAAAGCTTTGTCAAAGTAACACTTAACTCCGTCTGCACTGTTTATACTTTCAATATTTTGAATGTGAAAATGTAAGTGTGGGTAGTAAGATTTTCCAGAGTTACCAACCTGAGCAATAATTGTTCCTTTCGTAACAATATCTCCTGTTTTCACTTTAATAGAGTTGTTTTTTAAATTACCAAAGAACAAAAACTCATTGTTGTTGGTTTTTAATATAATGGAATTTCCAGCTGCATAATAACGGTTAATATGACCTGGGTCATTATCTTTAATTCCATCAATAACGGAGATAATTTCACCATTTATGGGGGCTAAAACATTTTTGCCAAAAGAGTAATAGTTTTCGTTTTTATGTCTTTGTCCGTTATGAACTTTTTTGTTGTCATCAATTAAAACAAAATCAAAAGCTTTTTTTTGCGGATTAACATCATAATGATTGTTATCACTTTTAGCATCTCCTCCTTGTGCTACGTACCAAACTCCTTCATCGAAAGGTAAAGCTATTTTTGATATGTTTTTTTCTAAATAGGGGTTATCTCTGTAAACAAAACCTCCTAGTTTGTTCAGGATTTGATTATCTGGATATAATTTAAAACGTTGGTTTCCTTTTTCAAAATTAACATTAAACCTCACAGAATTATTAGCAGTTTCAACATAAGAGAAACTAGTTATTTTTCCATAGGTAAAATTCATCTTGTTTAAAAGAGAATCCCATTTTTTTCTCGGGACATTCTTTTGAAACCTAGCGGCAAATCTGTTATATATTTTACGATACTGTTGTTTGTTATAGTTTTCTTGAAAATGAACCATAAACTCACCAGCTCTTATTTTTTTACTTTGTCCTAAGAGACTTAAACTAATTGTACTAATTGCTAGCACAAAGAATATTTTCTTATTCATAAACAGTATTAATTTTTCTATTTTTCATACAATCCCATCAACACTTTTTCGGGTGTAAAAGGAGCGTGGAATTTTAATTTATAATTAGGGTTAAAGGTTTTTACCGCTTGCTGGATGGCAAAATAAGCCCCAATTCCATACATTAATGGAGGTTCACCAACCGCTTTCGATTTTTTAATAGCCATTTGATTCCCTTCAGTTTTTAACGGAATGGTTTCAACTGTTTTGGGAGCTGAAAAAATATCAGGCATCTTGTAGGTAGACAAGGCATTCGATAATAATCGTCCTTCATTATTATAAGAGATTTCTTCCATAGTCATCCAACCAATTCCTTGTGCCAAAGCACCTTCAACTTGCCCTAAATCAATGCCCATATTCATACTTTTACCAAAGTCGTGTACAATTTTTACGCTGTCAATTTCATAATTACCACGGATACAATCTACAGTAACCGTTGTTATGGCAGTACCGTATACATGGTAGGCAAACGGATGTCCTTTTTCTTTGGTTTTATCAAAATGAATAACTGGTGTAGCATAATGTGCATTTTCAGATAGCGCCACACGACGAAGCATCGCTTCAGCAATTAAAGCTTCCCATGTTAGCTCTGATTTTTTATTATTTACAAAAACAGCATCTTCTTGAAAAGAGATGTTTTCTTTTTTGGTAGAGAGCATGTCAGCGGCAACTTCAGTTAGTCGTTCAACTAACGAATTACACGCCATTTCTGTTGCTTTTCCGTTAAGGTCGGCAGTTGAACTTGCTGCAGAAGGTGAGGTATTGGCAACACGTGTAGTGTTCGTGGTTTCTAGTTTTACTTTATCTGGCGAAATTCCTAAAATACTTTGTGCTACTTGTAATATTTTAGTGTTTACACTTTGTCCCATTTCTACGGCACCTGTAGAAACACCAACACTTCCATCTTGATAAATATGTACCAAAGCACGTGCATGGTTCATCGGGGTATTGGTAAACGAAATACCAAAAGCAATAGGCATTAATGAAATTCCTTTTTTGTAGCGGTCGTTCTTATTATTGAAGTCAGCTACTTCTTGTTCTAGCTGTTCAAGTTGATATTGCTCTTTTGCACTAAACCACGAATTTTGTGCTTGTACTTCGGTTGCAATTTGCCCGTAAGAAAACTCATCGTTTTCAGCTAATAGATTTGCTTCTTGTATTTTTCTTTTGTTGATTCCGATTTTATCAGCGGCATCTGCAATAGCACTTTCAATAACAAACATACCTTGCGGACCACCAAAACCACGGAAAGCGGTATTAGGAGGTAGGTTGGTTTTACAGCTATACACGGTAGTATGTACATTTGGAACAAAATAGCTATTGGTAGCATGAAACAAAGTTCTCTCAGCAATAGCAGGAGATAAATCAGCGGCGGCACCAGAGTTTTGCAAGAACTCAGCTTCAAAGGCTTTAATTTTTAGGTCTTTGGTGAGTCCTATTTTATAAAATGATGAATAGGGGTGACGTTTTCCTGTCATACGTAAATCGTCATGGCGATTCAGCATGTATTTAACTGGGCGGTTTAAGTGTTGCACTGCCACAGCAGCCATCACTGCCCAAGGAGTTGCTTGATCTTCTTTACCTCCAAAACCACCTCCTAAACGAATTACATCTACTTCAATTTTATGCATTGGTATACCTAAAACCTTGGCTGCTGTTTTTTGAACAGCGGTAGGGCCTTGAGTTGATGAGGTAATTTTTATATTCCCGTTTTCTTGAGGAACCGCATAACAACCTTGTGTTTCGAGGTACAAATGCTCTTGTCCGTTCGAAAAAGTTTCGTCTTCAAATACATATTCACATTCGGTAAAAGCATTTTGGGTGTCTCCTAAGTTAAATGAACGAGGAGCATTGATAAAGCTTCCTTTTTCTTTGGCTTCTTTAGCTGTTGTGATTACAGGAAGTTCTTCAATATCTATAGTAATTAAGGCTCTAGCTTTTTTAGCGATGGCTTCACTTTTAGCAACAATAAAAGCAATGGGTTGTCCCCAAAAATGGACTTCATCTTCTGTCCATAAAGGTTCATCAGGAATGATGCCTCCAATTTGATTTTCTCCTAAGACATCTTTATAGGTGAATATTTTTATTACACCTTCTAGCGCTTCTGCTTTTGAATAATCTACCGATTTGATTTTTCCATGCGCTTTTGGCGAGTCAAAAACCAAGCCGAATAAGGTGTCCTGTCTCAGCATTAAATCGTCAACAAATAACGATTCTCCTCTAACATGAGTAAAACTGTCTATGTTTTTCATCGTTTTCATTAGGCAATCAATTTTTTAAGTTCTACTTGGTTCGGGAATAGCTCTAAAAAGTGAGCAAAAAATAATTGTCGTGCTAACAAACGCTTGTACTCGGCAGTTCCTCGAACATCAGTAATGGGTGAAATTTCTGATTGTAAAACTGTTTCGGCTTCTTTTATAGTTTCAGAATTGATTGTTTTTCCTATTAAAAAGGTGTTGGTATTGGATAAATATTTTGGAATAGCTGCGACACCTCCTAAAGAAAAATGAGCATCTGTAATTGTATTGTTTTCTATAGAAACTTTTCCAGCGGAATTTACACTAGCAATATCTAAATGTGTTCGTTTGCTTACTTTTTCAAAATTAAAAAAGTCTTCTGCTTGTGGAACTTTGAATTGTATTGATTGTAAGATTTCACCTTCGTGTAAATCGTACTTTTTATAGTCTTGATGAAATTCTTGAAATGGAATTTGTCGCATATTTCCATCTTCTTTTTGAATGGTTACCATTGAGTTCAATGCTAAAAAGAAAATAGACATATCGCCAATAGGTGAGGCGTTTACAAAGTTACCACCGATGGTTCCCATGTTTCTGATTTGCTCAGAAGAAACAAGCTTCAAAAATTGTTTGAGTTTAGGAAAGAGGGTTTGTAATTGTTTGCTTTCTGCTATTTCGGTCACTGTTGTATTAGCACCTAGTGTACAAAATCCTTCGGTAAAAGAAATTTCTTTTAAAGCGTTTTTATCGGTTAATAAATGTACATCTTCTTCCGCCATTTTATCAGCATGCTGTACATAAATATCGGTTCCGTTAGCTACTTTTATTCCCGTTTTTTCAAAGGTTTTTGGTTGTATTTGTGCTAATTTTTCAGGGATAGTTTCAAAATAATTAGGAATAAAACCTTCATTGATTAGCCAATCAATTTGATGGTTTTTGTCTTTTTGTTGCAGTTTTTGTTCTATTTCAAAACCAGCTTTTTCAATCGATTTATACCCTGTGCAACGACAAATGTTTCCGCTGACAGCATCGTTACAAGAAGTTGTTTGGTTGTTGTCAAGAGCATAACCAGTCATAGAAACCACAAATCCTGGAGTACAGAAACCACATTGTGTCGCATAATTATCGGCCATTGCTTTTTGAACGGTATTCAGTTCTTTTGGTAAATTGATACCTTCTACCGTAACAATATGCTTTCCGTTAGCATTTCCTAAAGGAGAAATACACGAAGTTATACTTTGATAGCTAAGACTACCGTTTTTTTGTTCACCGATTAGAACGGTACAAGCACCGCAATCACCTTCACGACATCCTATTTTTGTACCTTTTAACTGTTGATGTTCTCGAATAAAATCGAGTAGGGTAATACCAGCGTTTGCTGTAGTTTTTATTACCTGATTATTTAATATAAATTGTATCATAAGCAGAATGCAAGATACGAAAATGTAACGTTAGGTGAAAAGTGAGTAGCTTTGATTTTTAATTGTCACTAATTTTATCATCAAAACTGATAGTAATAAAAAAGCCTCCAAATTTTTGGAGGCTTTTGTATATACTTTAAGAAAAATATTAAGCAAATAAGCTGTCTATTTTTTCTTTTTCTTCTTGTGCTAAAGCAGGATCTACTAAAATACGACCACTGTGCTCGTCAATTGTAATTTTCTTACGGTTAGCAATCTCTAATTGTACCTGTGGTGGAATAGTGAAGAAAGAACCTCCTGCAGCTCCACGCTCAATAGCAACAACAGCTAAACCGTTTCTTACTTTAGTTCTAATTCTTTTGTATGCCGTTAATAAGTGCTTGTCAATAGATTGAGAAAATTCTTCAGACTTTTCTTTTAATAATTGCTCTTCTTTCTCAGTCTCTTTTAAGATAGCATCTAATTCACCTTTTTTGTGAGCTAAATGTGCTTCTTGCTTAGCTAATTTTTCTTTGGTGTTATCAATAACCTCTTTCTTTTGAGCAATTTTAGCTTTGTATTCTTTAATTCTCTTTTCAGATAATTGAATTTCTAGCTCTTGGTACTCAATTTCTTTAGATAAAGAGTCGAATTCACGGTTATTACGAACATTTTTTTGTTGTTCTTCGTATTTAGTAATTAAGTTTTTAGATTCTTCAATCGCTAACTTTTTGTTACTAATGTCAGTTTCTAAATTTTTAACATCCTCAGCTAAATTAGAAAGTCTCTTGTTTAATCCGGCAACTTCATCTTCTAAATCTTCAACTTCTAAAGGTAATTCACCGCGAACGTTTCTAATCTCGTCAATTCTAGAATCGATTAACTGTAAATCGTATAACGCTCTTAATTTTTCTTCTACCGTTACTTCTTTTTTTGCCATCTGTTAAATATAGTGTATTGGATTTGTACTCTTTTCGCTTAAAATAATTGCAAAAGTACTAAATTTTTTGCTAAGATAATCAACTAAAAGGTTTTTTGTAAACTGCTCGCTTTCATAATGTCCAACATCTGTAAGTAAGATTCTTTTTTCAGCTTTAAAAAATTCATGGTATTTAAAATCAGCACTTATATAGGCATCTGCACCTGCTCGTATGGCATTTTTAATAGCAAAACTTCCTGAACCTCCTAATACTGCAACTTTTTTAATAGGTTTGCCAAGTAATTCTGAGTGTCTTACACAACCAGTTTTAAAGGTTTCTTTTACAAATAATAAAAAGTCTTTCTCATTCATCGCCGAAGGCAGTTCTCCAATCATTCCCATACCGACGTTTTGGTTTTGGTTATCTAAGATAATGACTTCGTAAGCAACTTCTTCATATGGATGGTTTTTAAAGAGAGCGGAAAGTATTTTTCCTTCTAAATAAGAATCGAATGTTACTGTAATGCAGGTTTCTTCTTCAAACATCAATTTACCCTTTTCACCAACAGTCGGATTTGAGTTTTCGTTTCCTCTGTAGCTTCCTTTTCCTTCTACATTAAAAGAACAGTTATCATAATTACCAATATTACCTGCGCCAGCTTCAAATAATTTTTCACGAAGATTATTAGCTTCTGCAAAAGGAACATAAGTAGTTAGTTTTTTTATGATTCCTTTTTTTGGAATTAAGGTTTTCATGTTTTCTAATCCCAAAACTTCTCCCATTTTAGCTGAAACTCCATTATTAACATTATCTAGAGCGGTATGTGTAGCATAAATAGCAATATTGTGCTGAATAGCTTTCAGCACAACACGTTCTACATAATTGTTACCGTTAATCTTTTTTAATCCGCTAAACACAATTGGATGAAAACTTACAATAAGATTACAGTTATTAGCAATTGCTTCATCTACAGTTTCTTCAAGGGTATCTAGGGTAACTAAAATTCCTGTAACTTTAGTACTGTAATTACCTATTAATAAACCAACATTGTCAAAATCTTCAGCATACGAAAGCGGAGCTAATTGTTCAATGTAGTTGGTGACGTCTTTTATTTGCATTTGGGTAAGTTTCAAAGTATTAATATAGCAAAGTTACAAAGTAGAAAAATGAAAATAAAAGTATCCTGTAGATTAATGCTTAAATTATTACTTTTGATGTAATGAAGCTACTTCGATTTTTATTATTTCCGTTTGCTGTTTTGTATGATGTAATTACGAGGATTCGTAATTGGTTTTTTAATGTAGGTATTTTAAAATCTACTTCTTTTGATATTCCTGTAATTGCTGTTGGTAATTTGAGTGTAGGAGGAACAGGAAAATCTCCACAGATTGAATATTTGATACGATTACTGAAAGATGATTATAATACTGCTGTTTTAAGTCGTGGATATAAACGTAAAACAGAAGGATTTCAGTTAGTAAATGACAAACATACTGCAGAAGATGTAGGTGATGAACCTTTACAGTTTTATAAGAAGTTTAAAAAAGATGTTACCATAGCTGTGGATGCTGATAGAACTAATGGAATTCAACAGTTGTTACAGCACAATAATCCGCCAGAAGTAGTGTTGTTGGATGATGCTTATCAGCATAGAAAAGTAACGGCGAGTAGCTATATTTTACTAACCAAGTATAACGATTTATTTGTAGATGATTTTGTATTGCCTACAGGGAATTTGCGAGAAAGTAGGAGAGGAGCTAAACGGGCTAGTGTGATTGTGGTTACGAAATGTCCTGAGAATTTATCGAAGACAGAACAAGAAAAGATAGTACGAAAACTCAATCCGAAGCCATATCAAAAAGTGTTCTTTACAACGATTGCTTACGATGAGAATTTAAAAGGAACAAAAGAGTTAACAATTGATGATTTGCAGGATAAAGAAGTTTTGTTAGTAACAGGAATTGCGAATCCGACTCCTTTATTGAATTTTTTGAAAGAAAAGGAAGTAAGTTATAAGCATCTAAACTTTCCTGACCATCATAATTTCACGAATCAGGATATTACAACTATTAAGAAAAACTTTGATGAATTGCAATCTCAAGAAAAAATTATACTAACTACCGAAAAGGATTATATGCGTTTAGAAGGAAAGGTTGATAATCTTAATTATATCTCTATTAAGAGTCATTTTATAAGTGAAGAGAAAGTTTTTAATTCTTTGGTATTGGATGAAATAAAGAAAGTGAATTAAATCACTCGTTCGTCAGCTTTATAAGCACCACGACGATGTAGTATCCATTGCGCTTCGTCTAAAGGGTTAACTCCTTTAAAAGGTTTTGATTTTCCTTCTCCTTCAGGACATACATCATAGCCATGAAAAACCATTCGTAAACGTATACGTCCACTACAAATAGTATTTAATTTAATACTTAGGTCTAGAGAAGTGGCTACGGGAATTGTTCCTGTAAGGTGCATCATTTCATTTTGAAAAGTAGGAGAGTTGATTGTAGCTCTTCTAGTAGTAAGTTCAGAAATGATTTTACTTAAAAATTCTTCATTAGTTTTTATTTCAAAGCGAACTAACGGTTCTAGTAAATGTGTTCCGCCAGCTTGTAAACCTTTCATAATTCCCATTGGAGTAGCTAAATTAAAATCACCAGGTCTTGAATGCACATTATGATCTTCTCCTTTAATCAATGTTATTTTTATATCGGTAACTTCCCAACCGAGTAAACCTTGTTCTAAAGCCTTCGGAATAGTCCTCGCTATTTCATTTTGATATTTATTATGAATATCGTTTTTAGAAACAATAGATTGATAACTAACACCAGAATTTAAAGGAGCAGGCTCAATTAAAAAAGTCATAATTGCCCAACAAGGCTTAGGCATCCAATAACGAACGTAACCTTCTGTAGCTTTGCTTATGGTCTCTTTGTAAACAATTTGAGGTTCTGTAAAAGTAGCAGGGATTGAAAATCGTTCTAATAAAACATGTGTAAGTACTTCAATTTGCATATCTCCCATTAGTAATAACAACAGTTCTTTTTCGGGTTTATGCCATTTGAATTGTAGCGTTGGATCTTCTCTGTCTATGATTTGTAAAGCCTGCGCTAAAGCATTGTAATCTTTATCGTTATTAGGTATCACTTGTACACTCAAGACGGGAGTATTTAATTCGGGGAGCTTAGGAATTCCTTCGGGGCTGCCAAGAATATCTCCTGTTTTTGTATCAACAACACCTGTAATAATTCCTATATCACCTGCTTTAATAGTAGTGTCTATGTGTTTGGTATGATGAAAAACCTTCGATTGGTTTATTTTAGTTTCTACGGCTTGGGTATGATTGTAAATAACAGACTTAGAAGATAACTCACCCGAAAAAACCTTTACATGTGCCATGACACCATGAGTTTTATGATGCTCTAACTTGTATACATAAGCAGAAGTTTCTTGTGTGGCAGTATTCTTATCTGGTTTAATGAAACTTGTTAATCCATCTAATAGCTCTTTTACACCAATGTTGTTTTTAGCAATTCCTGTAAATACAGGTGAAATTAAAGCTTTGGAAGTGTTTTTTACAATAGTTTTTATATAGACATCATCAGTAATGGTGTGACCATTTAAGTATTGTTCTAGTAAATTTTCATCGGTTTCAATTAACTCTTCTAAAATGGCTTCTTTTTGTTCTTTGGTAGCCGAATTATTATGAAAAACTGGATTAATACAAGCAGTGTCCAATCCTTCATGATGACTGGTATAGATAGACACAGTTTTAATTTGAAGCTCATCTTTTATTTGTTCTAAAACATTCTCTGTATCTGCTCCTTGTCGGTCAATTTTATTAATGAAAATTATTGTAGGAATTTTCAGTTTTTGCAAAGCATCTGCAATAGTTAAGGTATGAGCTTGTACACCTTCAACAGCTGAAATAACTAAAACAACAGCATCTACCACACATAATGTTCTTGCAACTTCACTAGAAAAATCTACGTGTCCAGGAGTATCTATCAGATTGACTTTGGTGTCATTCCAAATAAAAGAAGTGGTAGCTGCTTTTATGGAAATTCCACGTTCTTTTTCCAGTGCTAAACTGTCAGTAACAGTAGAACCTTTATCTACACTCCCTATATTTCTTATAGCTCCTGTATGGTATAATAAATGTTCGGTTAAGGTAGTTTTACCAGCATCAACATGTGCTAAAATTCCTATGTTAAGAGTGTTGGAATATTCCATTAATCAGTAATATCTTATAAAGATAGAGGTAGTTTGTTAAAATTGCTCTTTTGCTTCAGTTCGTAGTTGTTTAATGTCTTGTTCGTCTTTACGTGGACAAATAACTAATACATCATCTTTTTCTACAATAATAAAATCTTGTAATCCTTGAACTACTACTTTTTTACCATTTTTAGTACTAACCATATTCCCGTTGGCATCTTTAAAAATAGTTGTAGCTCCAACTGTTGCGTTTTGATGAGTGTCTTTATCAAGTTTGTTATATAAAGAACCCCAAGTACCTAAATCATCCCAACCAAAATCTACAGGGAGTACGTGTACCTTTTCAGAGCGTTCCATAATTCCGAAGTCGATAGAAATATTCTCGCACTTCTCGTAGTTGCTTTTAATAAAATCATCTTCGAAATTAGTGTTGTACACGTTATCTTCGGTTTCTAAAATGTTTACCATTTCAGGAAGATGTTTTTTAAAGGAATGTAAAATGCTAGAAACAGACCAAACAAAAATACCAGCATTCCATAAATAGTCGCCACTCGCTAAAAACTGAGTAGCTTTTTCTAGATTAGGTTTTTCGGTAAACGTTTGTACCTTTTTTATTTCAGAAGCATTTTCTTCAAATTGAATATAGCCATACCCCGTATTTGGGTGATTCGGTTGTATTCCTAGAGTCATTAATATGTCTTCCTTTGAGCAAGCGTTAAAAGAAGTTTCTATGTTTTTAAGGAATTCGGTTTCGTTTTCTATCCAGTGATCTGATGGGGCTACTAACATCACAGCATTTTCATTTTGCTGACGGATTTTTAATGCAGCATATAAAATACAAGGAGCTGTGTTGCGCATTGTAGGTTCAAGAAGTAGTTGTTCTGAGCTAATCTCAGGAAGTTGTTTTAATATTAATTCTTTATAACGTTGATTCGTAGCAATTAAAATATTCTTAGAAGGAACTAATTGATTGATCCTGTAAAAGGTTTTTTGTAATAAAGATTCTCCAGTTCCTAATAAATCATGAAATTGTTTAGGATTGTTTTCTGTGCTTACAGGCCAAAGACGAGAACCTACGCCACCAGCCATAATTACTGCGTAATAATTATTCTTCATAAGAATTTTAAGTTTTTATTAATTCAATTTCTGCGTTTTGATTGAATAAGTAGGTTTTTTTATTGTTTAAATTTAAGCATTCATAACGAGTTCTTCGTTTATTTCCTCTCTTATATAAAATATTTTTAAATTTAAAAACACTCCCTACAGGTACTTCAAATATAAAATGCTTTCCATTTTCTGCTTTACCTCCTCGTAGAGCTAACGATAAGTTTGTATCGGTATCTGTACTGGCTTTAGGATTTTTTAAATAATTGGCTAAATATGGCAGAATATTTTTTGGATAAATTTCTGGCTGTAAAAAAGGTAACATTAAATGTTGAAAAACTGTTTTCCATTCTTTACCATGAGGTTGTACTCTTCCAAATTTTTGATACGTAACATGATGTGCAATTTCATGAATTAACGTCAGTAAAAATTGATAAGGGTTTAAGTTGTTATTTACTGTAATTTGCATGTGACCATTTGGTAAGCGACGAAAATCACCATGTTTGGTTTGGCGTTCACTTACTATTTTCAAATTGATTTTATGCTCAATAATTAAATATTCAACTAATGGAATTGCTTCTTTGGGGATGTATTTAATTAGTGTTTTTTTCAAAAGTCAGTTCGAGCGGTTTTTATTTTGAAATAAAATGAAAAAATAAAAAATTGTATCGAGAATTAACTAATGCTTCTAGATACAATTTTCTTTTCAGTTATGTTAAACGAAAATCATTAAAAGTGATACACGTTATTTTATTATGGAGTAGAGCTTGAAACCTGTAGCACTTTTCCGTTATAATATTTATTACCAGTTAAAGCAAAATCAAAAATATAATTAGCCATTTCTTTAGCAGATAATGGAGCTTCATAACCAGGGAAAGCTTCTTCTAACATCTCTGTTTGTACAGCGCCTAAGGCTAATACATTAAAAGCTATTTGTTGTTCTTTGTATTCTTCTGCTAATAGTTCTGATAAGGTAATTACAGCACCTTTGGCAGAGCTATAGGCAGCTAATCCAGGAAATTTCATGCTTCCTTGAATTCCACCCATACTACTCACTGTTACCACATGACTCCCTTTTTGCATAAACGGTAGAAGGGTTTTAGTCAATTCAGCAACTGCAAAAACATTCACTTTATAAACCTCTTCAAAATCTTGCGTAGTTAGTTGTTCAAAAGGTTTGTTAACCAACTTTCCTGCATTATTGATAAGGATATCTACCTTTTTCCATTTAGTTGAAACAAATTCAACTGTTTTTTGTAAATCTCTTTCGTTCGATAAATTAACAGAGATAATAGTGATGTTTGGGTGGCTAACCTGTTCTAAAGGTTTTGTGTTTCTTGATAAGGCTAATACTTGATGTCCTTGATTAGCAAACTGTTGTGCTAATTTAAAACCAATACCTCTACTAGTTCCTGTAATAACAACGTTCTTCATGTAATTGTCAAAATTTAAAAAGGCAAGCTACATAAAAATCACTACATTTATTGTTTAATCATTCTTAAATTATCATGAAAAAAAGACTTTTTTTAACGCTTCTCCTAACAATGTCAATCACAACATTTGCTCAAAATACCTATATATTTTGTGGGAAATTAATTGATACAGAAAAAGGTAAAATAAAAGAACAACAAACTATAATTGTAAAAGGTAACAAGATTATTGATGTGTTAAAAGGATATGTGAACCCTGAAAATACTGATGATATAACGATAGATTTGAAAGATAAGGTGGTAATGCCTGGATTGATTGATATGCATGTGCATGTTGAAAGTGAACATAGTCCGAAAACAAGACTGGAAAAATATATTTTGAATGATGCTGATAGAGCTTATAACTCAGTTAAGTTTGCCGAAACCACTTTGTTAAACGGCTTTACCACGGTAAGAGATTTGGGAGGAACAGGGGTTAATATTTCTTTAGCTAAAGCAATTAAATCGGGAAAAATTGTAGGTCCGAGAGTGTTTACTGCGGGGAAATCTTTAGCAACGACAGGAGGGCATGCAGACCCAACAAATGGAAGCAGTAGAAAGCTAATAGGAAACCCTGGGCCAAAAGAAGGAGTGGTAAATTCGGTAGAAGATGCTCGAAAAGCGGTTAGACAGCGTTACAAAAATGGAGCAGATTGTATAAAAATTACAGCTACAGGAGGCGTATTAAGTGTGGCCAAAAGCGGAGACAATCCGCAGTTTACTATTGAGGAAATAAAAGCAATTTGTGAAACAGCTAAAGATTACGGAATGCATGTAGCGGCTCATGCTCATGGAGATGAAGGAATGCAACGCGCTATAATTGGAGGGGTAAAAACGATTGAACATGGAACTTATATGAGTGATGAAACAATGGAGTTGATGAAAAAATACGATGCATATTTGGTACCAACTATTACAGCTGGAAAAGAAGTAGAAGAGAAGGCTAAAGTAAAAGGCTTTTATCCAGAAATTGTAGTGCCTAAAGCATTGGCTGTTGGTCCACAAATACAAGGAACTTTTGGAAGAGCTTATAAAAAGGGTGTAAAAATAGCTTTTGGTACCGATGCAGGAGTTTTTAAACATGGTAAGAATGGAAAAGAGTTTGGGTACATGGTTGAAGCAGGAATGCCTGCTATAGAAACGATACAGTCTGCAACAGTGACTAATGCAGCATTATTAGGCATGAAAAATGAGTTAGGACAGATTAAAAAAGGGTTTGTAGCAGATATCATTGCAGTAGGAGAAGATCCTATTCAAAATATTCATACGATGGAAAAAGTAGTTTTTGTGATGAAAGGTGGGAGGGTTTATAAAGAAATTATGAATTGAAAAACAGTACGTTAAAAATAAAAAGGAATGCAAAGCATTCCTTTTTTTATAGATATATATCTATAGTATTGCCCCCCGACAAATATTTTGATGTTTAGTGATTTCTTTTTTTAAAAAGAGCTATTCAATTTTATTAATAAAGAATAGCTCTTAACTAACCAAACTTATTAATTTATTTTATTACTATGAATGAAACAAATACACTACAAATATATTTTAGATTCTATGCTCTTTTACTTTTAATTCGATGAATGGAGTGTTTTTTAGGTTGAGAAGAAGCCTACTACAGATAAGTTATGTAACGAAAAAAACAAGTAACATGTTTTTTAATTTGAATTTATTTTTGGAAAGATTTTATAAAAAAGAACAAAAAAGGAATGCTCAGCATTCCTTTTATTTATAGATACGTATCTATAGTGTTGCCCCCCGACAAATATTTTGATGTTTAATGATTTCTTTTTTAAAAAAGAGCTATTCAATGTTTATTAATAAAGAATAGCTCTCAACTAACCAAACTAATTAATCTATTTTATTACTATGAATGAAACAAATACACTACAAATATATTTTAGATTCTATGTTCTTTTACTTTTAATTCGATGAATGGAGTGTTTTTTAGGTTGAAAAGAAGTGTACTACAGGTAAGTTATGTAACGAAAAAAACAAGTAACATATTTTTTAGCTTGAATTCGTTTTATAGCTTGTAAGCTATATATCGCTTGATAAATATTTTAATGTTTAATGACTCTTTTTGAAGAGTTAAAAATTAGTATGTTGGTAAGCTCCAATATCAGGGGAAGTGCTTCTGTCTACACCTAAAATATCATTAGAAACAGTAGAAGGTTTAGCTTTATTAATAGCATCACTATTTTCACCAATGATAAACTCATTTTTAGTAACATCTTTAAAGTTAGGCTCTCCGTTTAAAATGTTATTTTGATAATGTTCAGTATCATTAAAATTCAATTCAGTATTATCTGTGAATGAATTATTAAGGTCATTAAATTTTATTAAGCAATTTTCAACCGAGTAATTAAAGGTTGTACCATCAATTCTATCAAGAATAAATTCAACGTTGTTGTTTCCTTCAATAATACAGTTTATAAAGTTAGCGGTAACCAAATCATTAGTCTCTGTAATTTCTTGGTTATCATTATTAAGATAACTAATGTGGTTGTTGACTAAAACCGAAGGTAATTGACGAATACTATTGTTCCAAAAGTTAGCAAAAGTAGCATGGGCAAAGTTATATTTACCACCAAAAGTACAAGCTAATGCAGATTGTCCTGCGCTACCTATTACTAAGTTTTCTCCTTCAATATGTGTGTTTCTACCTAAAACACCATAGTTTGAACTGTTATATATTTCAGTATTTTTTATTGTTAGCGTGGGAGAGGAGGTATCTTGTCCGTCAACAAGAAGTCCAACAGTTCCATTTTTAATTTGAGTATAATTTAGTTCGTTGTTAAAACTACCTTCACGTATCCAAATAGCTCCCCATTGTCCTGGAATTTCGCTAAACTGATGTTCTAATCGGTCTCCTTCAAAAATTACTTTTTCATCTAAAGTTCCATTCACTTTAAAGTTTGCATCTTTATCAATAATTAAGCCTGAATTATTGTGAAAATGAATTTTAGCTCCGGCTTCAACTGTTAGTGTTTTACTTGATGGTACAGCAGCGTAACCGTAAATGACATAAGGTTTTTCATTAGTAAAGGTTAGTTCTTCGTCAGTTAAAAAGCGACCCTGAATTTCGGTTTCTTTACCATTAATAGTTAATGTTTCAATACCCGAACTGTTTTTAGAAGGAAAAATAAAATGAGCGTCTTGTACTAAAGTAACTAAATCTACATCTTGTTGGTTTTCTCCATTATCAAATAATATTTTATCAGTATATAAAGGATCGGTAATGGTGTTAACATTAATAGTAGTTTCTATAAAAATATAAATACTATCATTTGCCAAAATATCAATATTATTGAAACTGTCACCAGCTAATCCATCTACATTCAATCGATAATTTGAAGTATTTCCATTTTCCAATTTGATTTCTGGAATTGTAATAGTTTTACTACTCTTATTGTATACTTTTAAGTTATACGTAGCAGAACCTATATTGCTAAAAACAGTGTCTAGAAATACGGTGTCTTTTGAAAACTGTAACTTCCCATAACTAGGTACTGTATTGAAGTCTTTTCTACAAGATATTACAATAATGGATAGAATAAGTGCTAGTATGGGAAGGGTATTTTTCATGGTTTAGGATTATTGTTTGATTAATTCTATTTCAAATAATTTTCCCCAATGTTTTCCTGTAACAAATAAACGATTGTTTTCAGAATCATATGCAATTCCGTTTAGTACATCATCTTGAGTCTCCAAAGTTTGATCTTTAGCAACAATATCTCTCAATCCATTTAAGTTAGCTACACCTTCAACGACACCTGTTTCTGGATTGATAATAACTATTGAGTTTTGTTGCCATTTATTAGCATAAATTTTACCATTTATTAGCTCAATTTCATTTAAATTATCAACGGGATATTTGTTTGTGTATACTTGAACACTTCTTTTTTCTTGCTGATTATTGGCGTCTAAAAACCAAATTTTGTTACTTCCATCCGTTTTAATAAGCTCAGAACCGTTATGTGTTAATCCCCATCCTTGATTACTATTGGTGTAATTAAAGCTGCCAAGTTGTTTAAATGTTTCAAAATCGTATATAAATCCTTTTCGAGCGTGCCATGTTAACCAATAAATTTTATTATTAAAAATGGTCATTCCTTCACCAAAGTATTTTTCATCCAAATCTATCTTTTGTAAAACTTTTCCAGTTTCTAATTCAACTTTTCGTAAAGTAGATTCACCGTTTCGCCCCGTACTTTCATATAAATAACCGTTTTTATATTCTAGTCCTTGAGTATAGGCTCCTTTATCATGTGGGTAAATGTTTACAATTTTATAAGAGTATACAGCAGGAGCCTCTTTTGCTAAAATCTCAATAGAGTTGTTTAATTTTTTTGATTTATTAGGATAAAAAGCCAATGCGGTAACAGCATGTTTTCCTACACCAAAATCGGCAGTATTAATAGTAACACTTGTTTCGTTAGTGTTTACACGTTTGTTGTTTACATAAAGGTGTACAGAATCTATCTGCTCCCCCTTCAATTGTTCAAACTTAATAGCGGCTTTTTCGCCTAGAGTGGTTTTTTTAGTAGTGTTTAATTTAAATTTGTAATTAGTTTCACTACAAGAAGTTATGAGTAAAGTAGTTAATCCTAATGATAAAAGTTTATAAAAACGCATATATAAAATGTTATTTTCTATAGTTTATAAAGATGTACTACAAATTAAAGCAAATTATTTGTTTGCAAATTAAAAAAAAGGGTTAAATTTGCACCCTCAAATAGCCATTGCAGGTTTTTGATATATGAAAGAACTATAAAGCTTTACCAACTTTATAATTTTTTCAACAAAAATAAAAGATTTTAAATTTACAAGAGATGAAAAAAGGTATACATCCAGAAAATTATAGAATGGTAGCGTTTAAAGACATGTCTAACGGAGATGTTTTTTTAACACGTTCAACTGCTAACACAAAAGAAACTTTAGAAGTAGAAGGAGTTGAGTATCCATTAATTAAATTAGAAATTTCAAGAACTTCACATCCTTTCTACACTGGTAAGTCTAAGTTAGTAGATACTGCAGGGCGTATTGATAAGTTCAAAAATAAGTACGCGAAATTCAAAAAATAATTTCAAGTATTCAAATATACAAGAAAGCTCTGGCTATATGTCAGAGCTTTTTTTATGCTAAAATTGTATTTTTGCAAAAAAATAAAAAAAATGAGAGATACTATCTTATCTGTTGTTATTGTAATAAATATTTTATGTGGTGTGTTAGTTTATTTCATGCCAGATATGGGAAATTACATTTTACTAACAGTAGCTACAGCAGTTACTCTGTTAGCAATATATGATGCTTTTATTCAAAAAAAGCATTCATTAATGAGAGCTTTTCCAGTAATTGCTCGTTTACGTTGGGTATTTGAAGAAGAAAGAGAAAAAATTCAACAGTATTTTATTGAAGACGATTTAAACGGAAAGCCTATTAATCGTGAAAAAAGAAGTATTGTTTATCAGCGATCAAAAAAAGAAATTGAAACAGTACCTTTTGGTACTCAACATAATGTATATGCAAAAGGGTATGAGTTTGTGAAACATTCACTATTCCCTAAAGATCATCATCATATCAAAGGAGAAAGAGTACTTATTGGTTCAGATAAGTGTACACAAAAATATGACTCTTCTATAATCAATATTTCTGCAATGTCTTTTGGTTCGTTGAGTAAAAATGCAATTATGGCATTAAACCAAGGTGCTAAAATGGGAGGCTTTGCTCATAACACAGGCGAAGGAGGAGTTTCTCCTTATCATTTACAAGGAGGAGATTTAATTTTTCAGGTAGGTACAGGGTATTTTGGAGCAGGGAAAAGTGTAAATGGTAAACGTGTTTTTGATGCTGAGGTTTTTAAGAAAAATGCTGTTAGAGAAGAGGTAAAGATGGTTGAAATAAAGCTTTCACAAGGAGCTAAACCAGGTCATGGTGGAATTCTTCCAGCAAAAAAGAACACGAAAGAAATTGCTGAAATTCGTTCTGTAGAGCCTTTTACACGAGTAGATTCACCACCGGCACACGATGCTTTTTCTAATTTTGACGAAATGGTTGCATTTATTCAACAGGTGAGAGAATTATCTGGAGGGAAACCCGTTGGAATTAAGTTTTGTGTTGGAGACAACGATGAAATCGAAACGATGATTAAAGCTTTTGCTGATGCTAATAATTACCCTGATTATATAGCTGTTGATGGAGGAGAAGGAGGGACAGGTTCAGCACCTTTAGAGTTTTCAAACTACATTGGTACACCGTTATTAGAAGGACTATCTTTTGTAAATAAGATGTTGAAAAAATACGGACTAAAAGACCAAATAAAAATTATTGCAAGTGGTAAAGCTATTGATGCTTTTGATGTGATTAAATATCTAGCATTAGGAGCCGATGCAATTGGTATGGCTCGTAGCTTTATGTTAAGTTTAGGCTGTATTCAGGCACGTGAATGTAATTTAGATACTTGTCCTGTGGGTGTAGCAACACAAGAGAAGGACTTAGTAAAGGCTTTGGTAGTTAAGTATAAGAATATGCGTGTAAAGAATTACCATAATAAGACAATTAGTGCCATTAAAGAAATGGTTGCAGCTATGGGAAAAGATTCAATTAAAGATGTAGAGGCAAAACACATTTTTAGAAGAAAAAGAACAGGAGAAATAACTTCGTTAGATAAAGTTTACTACACTAAAGAAAAGGTTTTAGTTAGTTAAATAAAGAAAACTAGTTAAAATTGGATACTAGAGTAAAAATACAGTCAAAAACATATCAATTACAGCGTTACCCCAAGACTTCCGACAAAAGTTTACGAGCTTGGAGTAACGCTGAACTCTTAGTGTTAGATTATATAACCGATAAGTATATAGAGGGTTTACACCTTTTTAATGACCGTTTTGGAGTGTGGAATTGCGCTTTACAGCATAAAAAAGTTACGGCTGTTTGGACGTATGCTAGTCAGCAAAAAGCAATTCGTCAAAATTTAAAACTGAATAACATTTCTACGGAAGTCGATTTTAAAACTCCTTTAGACAACTTAGAGAGTGTTGATTTAGCATTGATTAAAATTCCAAAGTCATTAGAGTTGTTTGAGTTGTTTTTACAACAAATACATAAAGCTTCACATGAAAATACTGAAGTAGTTTGTGGGTTTATGACTAAATATTTTTCAGTTTCTTTTATAAAAGTTGCTGAACAATATTTTGAAGGGGTTACTCAATCAAAAGCATGGAAAAAAGCACGTTTGTTGATTTTAAAAGTACCTAAAAAAGAAGTCAAACAGAAGGATCTAATTAATACCATCCAGTGGAAAAGCAAAGTCTTACAGCAATATTACGGTGTGTTTTCTTCTGGAAGCATAGATATAGGAACGCAATTTTTCTTAGAAAATTTAGAAGTTAAAACAGAGGAGTTAAAAGTGTTAGATGTAGCTTCTGGAAATGGAATTATAGCTTATGAAGTTGCTAATCAAAGTCCACAAACAGCAGTAACTTTAGTAGATGATTTTAACTTAGCTATTGAATCATCTAAAATTAACTTAGAAGGAAAAAAAGCAGAGTTTGTATGTGATGATACTTTAGAAAAATTAGATAACAACTCATTTGATTTAGTTGTATCAAATCCACCTTTTCATTTTGAACATGAGAATAATATTGAAGTGGCACTCAACCTTTTTAAAGGAGTAGAAAATTGTTTGAAAAATGAAGGGAGGTTTTTGTTAGTTGCTAATTCACATTTGAATTATAGTACGCACTTAACAAAGCTTTTTACTTCGGTAAGTGTATTACAACAAAATAAAAAGTTTCAAATAATAGAATGTATAAAAAAACGCTAAGAATTTTCTTAGCGTTTTTTGTTTGATTTGTAAACTTTAATACTACCAATAATATGATAAACCGAACATTAAATCAGTTGAGTTTATATTAAAATCGAAAGAACTCCAAGTTCTTTTTGATGAATTTCTAGGCTCTTGTGTGCCATTGTTGTACCCTAAAGCTCCTATGTTAGCCTCTAAAGCTAAATTTTTGTTTAAGAAATAAGTTATTCCTGGTCGAACACCAATAAAATATTCGTTTGTATGCCCTCCATTAGAGTTTAAAGCATTATTATTTTCATATTCTGAATAGCTATATCTAAATTCTCCTTGTAACGAAATAGTCAATTTCTTTCCAACAGGAAAATATTTTTTGATGTATGGGAAAATTCTAAAATGATTAGTTGTATTAACTTGATTATTTGTTGTATTTCCTAACTCGCTTTCCGTATATCCATACCCTAAGCCCAATCCTAGAATTAAGTTGTCGTTGATAGTGTAACCTATTTTTGGGGAAAAGTTAAAATTAAAATACTTAGAAGTATCAGGTGAATCTTCAAATTCGGAATTGGTGTGTCCTAAAGAAACATTCCCGCCAACATACCACGTATCTTTTTCAATAGTTAATTTTTCATTTTCTTTTTTTTCTTGCCCATAAGCAAATGACAATGCAAGTAGCATTGTACTTAATAATAATTTCTTCATAATTAAATTTTCTTTTATAGCAATCAAAAGTACTTGTCTTAGATTAATAAAAGGTTAGCTTAATGAAAAATCATAGGAAAATTCCTCTTCAATAATTTGTTCTGTACAATTTTTTAAATCATTTACAAATTCATCAATTTGAGTTTTTGTTACGTTAGGCATACAAATAACATGAGAAATGTTCCCTTCAGTAGCTAACTGCCATTTATCTTTAATACTTTGTGGAGTTTTTGGTAATACAACAGTAATTGCATTAGGGTTTCTCCAAGCATTTACTCCAATTTTTTGTAATTCAGCTTCGCAGTATTCAGCTACAGCTAAACTATGCTGATAACGCTGTTGTAAACCTTCGACACCTAATTGCTTTAAAGCATACCACAAGAATAAAGGAGAATGTCCGTTACGAGAGCCTGTAATAGTAGTATCAAAAGAGCCGATGTACGAAATACCTTTAGCAATTCTATCTCTATTTGATCTTTTAGCCATTAATACACCAGTTGGGATTGGTGAACCAATAAATTTATGTCCACTAATAGATATACTGTCTGCACCATCCATAAAGTCAAAAGGAAGGCGAGGTTGCATGAACGGTCCATAAGAGCCAGCTAAAGCAGCATCACAATGAATATAATGGTCTTGGATAGCGAGGTTGCTTAAAATTCCTTTAATTCTACCTATATCGTCTTTTGCTTCTTTCATCGTTGTACCAAAAGTTGCCAATACAATTACTGGTTTATGACGGTTCATACGAACAGTGTTTTCAAAATCTTCATAATCCATCTCGCCATTTTCTTGCGATTTAATTACAATACTTGGGATATTTAATAAATGGATATTCTTACGTACACTATAATGAGTAGATTCAGAATAGTATACCATAGCTTTAGGAAATAATTCACGAGCAATGTATAAACCATACAGGTTACTCTCTGAACCACCGTTGGTAACATATCCCCAAAAGTCTTTCGGATTTGCTCTAAATAGTTTTGCGAAAAATGCAATAACCTCACGTTCCATTTCATGGGTTCGCACACGATAAGTGCCTTGTTCGAAAGGATCACCAAGGTTGTTAATTGGATATTGAAAAAATTTATTTAATTCTGAATAATCGAAATCTTTTGATACAGGATATCCTAAAAAAGTATCGCGAGCAGAAGCTAATTCTTCTTGTAATTTATCTAGTTTTTGTTGATTTTCTAATGATAATTTCCCTTCGTTAACCATAGTATTAAAATTTAAGCGGGCAAATGTAAACTAAGGAATGTTATTTATCAGGTATTAGTTTGATGTTTAGATTATTTTTCTAATTTATTTTTTTTAGTAGATAAATAATCTGGTTAAGGTTCTTTTTTAAGTGTAAAAGGAGATATATTTTAAGAGTAATATTAAAGAAAATAAAAAGCTCATCTAATTTAGATGAGCTTTTAAACTTTATAATTTAAATTTGATTAGACCTTATTCTGCGGCTTTATCAACCACAACACGATTCTCACGATTCGCAACTTCCCAAGCTGTATGGAAAACCAAACGAGTTCTGTTCTCTAACATTTCGTAATTGATTTTGTCAGGAGTGTCAGTTGGTCTGTGATAGTCGGCATGTGTTCCATTAAAATAAAAAATAATAGGAATGTTGTGCTTAGCAAAATTATAGTGGTCAGAACGATAATAAAAACGATTAGGGTCGTTATCATCGTTGTATTTATAATCTAAATCGATGTTAGTATACTTTTTATTCATCGCTTCAGAAATGTTATGTAATTCAGTACTTAACTTATCAGAACCGATTAAGTATACATAATTTGGATTTCCTTTATGGCGGTCATCAACTCTACCAATCATATCAATGTTCAAGTTGGTAACAGTATTAGCCAATGGGAAAATTGGATTTTCAGTATAATATTTAGATCCTAATAAACCTTTTTCTTCACCTGTAACGTGTAAAAATAAAATAGAACGTTTAGGGCCTTTACCAGCATCGGCAGCTTGTTTAAAAGCTTCAGCAATTTCTAAAATAGCTACAGTTCCTGATCCATCATCATCGGCACCATTGTATATTTCTCCATTTTTAACTCCCTCGTGATCTAAGTGAGCTGAAATAACTACTATTTCATCTGGTTTTTCCGTTCCTTTGATAAAAGCAACAACATTTTCAGAATCTTTTAAAGTCATTCCTCTACGGTTGTTACTTAAGTATTCAGAAGGTACTTCTTGAAAGTAATCATCATCACCTAAAGGAGAAACTATTCCTTGACTAACATAAAAATCTTTTAAATACTTTACCGCTTTTTTTTGTCCAGGCTCCCCCGTGTTTCTTCCTTCAAATTCATCTGAAGCATAGATAAATAGATGTTTTCCTAAATCTTTTGCAGTAATAGTTTGGGCATATTTAGCTGCAAAATCAGTAGTATCATTGTCAGTACTAGCTGTTTCTTTGCTAGAACCACATGCTACCAATGCAATTGCACTAGCCATAAAAAGTAATTTTTTCATCAATAGTTAAGGTTTGTTTAGTTCGATTAGTTTCAAAAGTAAGAAAATGTTACAATTGCTCAAATTTAATTTTTCTTAATAACGAATTGTTCTAATGTTTTGTTAAAACTTATTAATTCTTTTGGAAAAAGTTTTTCAAAAGCATTTTTACTAATTAAGTCTTGTGAAGTACCTGTATATAGTTGTTTTTCAGAAAGAAGTATGAATTCATCTGCAAGTTGAATGGCTAAATTCACTTCGTGGGTAGATATAATGATAGTTTTTCTTGTATTCTTTACGAGTTTTTTTAATAAAGAAAACACTTTGAATGTATGATGTATATCTAAATGAGCAGTAGGTTCATCTAAAATAATGATTTCAGTATCTTGAGCCAAAGCTCTAGCAATAAGTACTCGTTGTAGCTGACCATCGCTCAATTCATAAAATCGTTTATCTTTTAAATGGGAGATTTCTGTCTGTTCAATTGCCCAGAGAATTTTTTTTAGATGTTCTTGAGTTAGTTTGTCAATCCAGTTAGTGTAAGGTTGACGTCCTAGAGCAACGAGTTCAAAAACAGTTAGCTGGCTTAGGGGTAAACGTTCGGTTAATACTAAGCTTAGGGTAGTAGATAATTCTTGACTGGTGTAGGTTGAAAGTTCTTTTTGATTGATTTTTATAATTCCGTTCAAAGGTTTTTGAACCTTAGAAATGGTACGGAGTAAGGTTGATTTTCCAATTCCATTTTTACCTAATAAAGCAACAAATTTTCCTTTTTCGATAGCTAAATCAATAGCTGAAGCAATAACTGTTTCTTGCCTTTTTGATTTGTATCCTATTGAAAGATTTTCTGTTTGTAAGACGATATGTTTTTGTTGTTGATTGATGTTTGCTTGTTTAACTGTTTATAATCTTAGTTTTACACATATATTTTCTTCTTCCTAATTAATAGCCATATAACTACAGGTGCTCCAAATAATGATGTTATTGCGTTAATAGGTAAAGTGAATTCGCTTGTGGGTAACTGCGCTATACTGTCACAAATTAAAAGAATAATAGCTCCAATTAAGGCAACAGCGGGTAATAAAATTTTATGATTTGATGTAGAGAAAATCATTTTAGCTATATGAGGAACAGCTAGTCCAACAAAAGCAATAGGACCTGAAAACGCTGTAATTACTCCTGTAAGAATACTTGTGATTAGTAAAATGATATTTCTACTTTTTTTAATATTAATTCCTAAGCTTTTTGCATAGTTTTCGCCTAGTAAAAAGCTGTTTAGAGGTTTTATGACAGAGAATGTTCCAAGAATTCCTACGAGATAAATAATTCCAAAAACAGAAAGTTCAGTCCAAGTTAGATTACCCAAACTTCCAAAGCTCCAAAATAAATATTGTTGTATTTGTTCAGCTTCACTAAAAAAAGCTAATACGCTAATAACTGCTGATGTTAATGAGCCAAACATTAATCCAATAATTAAAATAGACATCGTATTACGAACTCTATTTGCAGCTATGATAACTGCTGATAATACTAAGAAAGATCCTGCACTTGCAGCAATGGCTAATGCCCAGTTAGAGTAAATAGCTACAAGAAAAAATCCTCCAAAAACACTAGAACCTAAAATGAGTAATGCTACACCAAGGCTTGCACCAGAAGATATTCCTAATACAAAAGGGCCTGCAAGTGGATTTCTGAATAATGTTTGCATTAATAAACCACTTATAGCTAATCCTGACCCAACTAGCATTGCTGTAATTGCTTTTGGCAAGCGGTAATTAATGATAATGGTTTCCCAACTATCTTTTACAACAGGGTTACCAAATAAGGAGTTGAAAATTTCTTTTAAAGGAATAGATACTGAACCTAAACTAATGTTTAGTAGTAGAAAAATAATCAGTAAAACTGATAAAAGTAAAAAGTGAACTGTGTATGTTTTTGATAAATTCAATTAGCTAATTGATTTTAAAAAAGCGACTAATTGTTGAATAGCTAATCCTCTATGACTTATTTTGTTTTTTTCTTCTGAAGTCATTTCTGCAAATGATTTGTTGTATCCTTCAGGCTGAAAAATGGGATCATATCCAAAACCTTGTTCACCTTGCTTAGATGTTAAAATGGTTCCTTTACAAACTCCATCAAATAAAAATTGTTTTCCATCTAAATTTAAACAAATAGAAGTTCTAAATTGAGCATTTCTATCAGTTTTATTGTTTAACGCTGTTAATAGTTTTTGCATGTTGTTTTCTGCATTAGCAGGTTCACCAGCATAGCGAGCAGAATATACTCCTGGTTCTCCATTTAAAGCTTCTACCTCTAAACCTGTATCGTCGGCAAAACAATTATATCCAAACTTTTCAGTAATATAATTTGCTTTAATTTTGGCGTTTCCTTCTAAAGTAGTTGCGGTTTCTTCAATATCATCAAAGCAATCGATGTCCTTCAAAGAAAGTAACTCAATAGAGTTAGGTAACATTTTTTGTACTTCAGCAAGTTTGTTTAGATTGTTAGTAGCAAAAACTAGTTTCATGTGTTGAAAATTAACAAAAGCAAATGTATTCAATTTTTATCATCTTTGCTGGTGTTTTTATTTTTATAAAAAAGGCCTTCGTCTTGAAAGTCTTGTAAATAAAGAGGTGTTGTGTGAAGGTAGGGTTAAGGGTTATTAAGTGCCCTAAAAGGGTTCAAGGCCTCTTTTATTCAAATAACAAAGAAACCGATATAACTTTTAAAAAGAAAAATTAAAAGGTTTATCGTAAAATTTTCTCAATTTTACGACCTTTAGCTAATTCATCTACAAGCTTGTCTAAATAACGAACTTGCTTCGTTAACGGAGTTTCGATTTCTTCTATTCGATAACCACAAATAACTCCTGTAATTAAATGAGCATTTAGATTTAAGTCGGCTTCTTTGAAGAAGGATTCAAAAGTTACTTTTTGATCAATTAATTTGTTTAATTTTTGATTGTTAAAACCAGTAAGCCATTCAATTACTTGGTGTAACTCCTCTTTTGTTCTTCCTTTTTTCTCAACTTTAGTAACATAATGAGGGTAAACAGAAGCAAAAGTCATGCTCGCTATTCTTTCGTCGTGTTTGGGTGTTGTTTTCATGACTTAGGTTAATGTGAAACGATTTTGAGTCCTACAATCGAAGTAATTAATGTTGTGATAAAAAATAATCGCCAAAATGTAGCGGGTTCTTTAAAAACTAAAATTCCAATTAGTACTGTTCCTACAGCACCAATTCCTGTCCAAACTGCATAGGCAGTTCCAATAGGTAGCTCTTGGGTTGCTTTTATGAGAAGCAACATACTGATAGATAAACAGATTAAAAAGCCAATATACCAATATGTGGCTTCTATTCCAGTAGTTTCTTTAGCTTTTCCAAGACAAGCTGCAAAAGCTACTTCAAATAAACCAGCTATAATTAACAAAATCCAATTCATTTGTAATTACTTTTTAGATACTAAAATACAATAACTTTATTCAATTACAAGCTAAGGTGTGCTACCTTTTCACTTGTTTTATTTTGAAGTTAAAATGTTACTGCTATTGAGCTGAGTTAAAGGTTTTACAAATCTTCTTTAATAATTATTCCTCCCCACTCGTTAGAATATACATATTTGTTGTTTTCAAGATTGGTACAATAGTTTTCAAAGAAAACCTTAAAAGAAGGTGCTATATACTCTCTTACACTATCGTCGTGCCACATTCTTATTATCTGTCCTTTAGTTCCATTTTCTGTAGGATCCATATCTATACATAGATGATTTCCAGAACCATCATAAGTAATTGGAATCCATTTAGGGTTCCACCAAAAGTCTTTAATTTCTTCATCGGGTTCAGCTTCACTATCTTCAAAATCTCCATCCTCATATAAATCATACCAAATTTTCCATTCATCAATTATTCTATTAGAAGAAAGTAGCTCTTCAGCATCTATTAAGCCTTCGGCATTTCTGTTTTGACCGTTGTGTATACTTAAAAAGGCTATAAAGTCTTCAGGTAGTTCTGTTTGTATGGTTTGTTGTAATTGTTTTATTTCTTCTGGTTGAATTGCAGGCTGAAGCTCTTCAGATAAATGAGGAGCATTAGAAGAAACCCAATTTTTAAAACGGTTCCATAAATTTTCTATTTCAATTTTTTGATTTTTCATTGTAATTATTTTTTGTAATGTAATATTAATGCTTACTAGACTTCTTGTAAAAAAATAGATAGAGCTTTTCACAGAACTATTTAAATTTTCAAGCTAAAGTACTATGTGTGGAAAATGCTTAAGGAAGTTTTTTCGCTAATTTTTCGTTAAAAAAGAGTAGAGAAGACTAAAATTGTACTCCTAACTTAAAGTTCAACACTCTTCCTGTCATATAGTTAGGAATACCGTATTGGTTTTTACTGTAAGCATCACGTACCCATGTATTGGTGTTGGAGTTACGGATGTCGAAAATGTTAAATAATTCTAAACCAGCGGTAAGTTCTTTAAAGTTACGTAAGAATCCAGTTTTATGTTGTTTGTTAGCATCAGCAAAAACATAAGAAATTCCTACATCGGCACGTTTATAATCGTTCAAACGATTTTGAAATTGATATACATCAGCGTAAGCAGGAGCTCCACCAGGTAACCCAGTGTTATAAACAAGGTTTAGATAAGCTTTTAAGTCAGGTAAGTTAGGCACATAATCTTGAAATAATACACCAAATTTTAAACGTTGATCAGTTGGTCGAGCAATATAACCTCTATTGTTAATATTTTCTTCGGTTTTTAAATAACCAAAGCTAACCCAACTGTCGTTACCAGGTACAAACTCTCCGTTTAAACGAACATCTAAACCGTAAGCATAGGCATTAGTAACATTGTCTGCGCGATAACGAATGCGGACATTATCAACAGAGTAAGCATTTACATCTGATAAATCTTTGTAATAAAGTTCAGTAACTAATTTAAAAGGGCGTTCCCATACGTTAAAACTATATTCATTCCCAGCAACTATGTGAATTGACTTTTGCGCTTTTACTTTGGGGTGTGCTTGTCCGTCATAATCACGTAATTCTTTATAAAATGGAGGTTGTGAATACCATCCACCAGATATTCTAAATAGCATATCGCTTTCCCAATCAGGTTTAATAGCAAATTGCGCTCTAGGACTAAAGATTGTTTGAGAATAACTATTAGTAGAAGCTGTTTTTATAGACCAATAATGAGAACGAACTCCAATATTCATCCAAACTTGGTGGTCATTCCACATTGCTTTTCTACTGAATTGTAAGAAACTAGTAATACGATTAATGTCTGTTTCATTTTCTGCTCTTACATTTCTGTAAGGCTCAATAGGACCTGTAAAAGGTTCGTATGGTTGATTATTTCCGTTGTGGTGTGGTTGACGAACAGAAAAACCTAATGAATCTATTACCTCCCATTCACGAATACGGTCTTTAATATTTTCTTTTTGGTATTTAAAACCAGCTTTCCATTCATTGTTACCGTCTTTTAAAGTAGCTTTTAGTTGAATGTTACTAATTAAAGCATCCAAGTCGTTACGAGCATGGTTAATTTGTGAACCTATTCCTTGAGAAAATTCAACTTCACCAAAATTTTCAGAACCAATATTGCTATTTACTTCTCCTATGGCGTAAGCGGCAGCAATATCAAAATATTCTTCTTCTTGTGTATTAAAAGAAGAAATAGTACCAGTAAGTTTTAGATTGTCGTTAACTTGATAATCAGCAGAGAACGCTCCAAATAAGGTTTGAAAACGATCTTTTTCTTGCCCTTGATAAAAAACAATTAATTCTAGCGGGTTTGTTAAGGTTCCAAATCGGGTTTTACGAGTTAATGGTTTGTAATTGTAATTGTTGAGAGAGAAGTTTCCTAAGAAGTTTAACGTGAGTTTATCAGTAGCTTGGTAACTTAAAAATGATTGAACATCTGTAAATTGAGGTCTAAAGTTAACCTCGGTTTGTTTACTATTTACAAATAAACTATTATCACGGTAACGAACACCAACAATTGCGCTTAGTTTGTTATTAACATAAGTATCTTCTATAGTAAAACTTCCTCCTAACAAACTCAAATCTAATTGTATGCCAAAGTTAGTTGGTTTTCGATAGGTAATGTCTAGTACAGAAGATAGTTTGTCTCCATATTTTGCTTGAAATCCACCTGCAGAGAAATTGATATTCTGAATCATATGCGGATTGGTAAAACTTAAGCCTTCTTGTTGGCCAGAACGGATTAAAAATGGACGATACACTTCAATTCCGTTAACATATACTAGGTTTTCATCAAAATTACCACCTCGAACATTATATTGAGTGCTTAATTCGTTGTTGTTACTAACTCCAGGGAGCGTCATTAATATATTTTCAACACCAGCATTAGCACCAAGTATGTTTTTTACTTTTTTAGTTTTTATTTTGGTAATTCCTTGGGCTTCTTTTTGTTGGCTTTTAACGATAACTTCTTCTAATTTTTCACTCTTAATTTGTAAAGTAGGAGAGAAGTTAAAGTTTCTTTTTCCTCTAGAAGTGAATTTTTTCACCAAAGTTTTATAAGAAACATGTGTGAATGTAACAGTAACAGTTTTACGGATGGGAATTGTAAATTGATACATTCCATTAGCATCGGTAGTAGTTCCTTTAGATAAATAGGAAATCGCAACTCCTTCAATTGGTGTATTGAATTTATTGGTAATGATTCCTTTTACTGTAGCTGTTTTTTGTGTAAAAACGAGTGAAGGGAACAGTAATAAAAGAATAAATTTTTTCAAGCTTGTTTAGTTTACTTTCTGAAAAATGTTGCTGAAACTGTTTCAGTATTACCCACATTATCAGAGACTACAAGTTTAAAAATATGTTTGCTACCAACCAACTTTTTATCATTAAAATCGTATGTAAGTATTCTTTTTTTATGGTTATACTCCATTAAAATCCATTCACCATCAATAGTAGCGCGGTAATTTTTTATTCCCGTTTCTTTATCCCCAATTTTAACTTTCAGTGTTTTATTTTTAGAAATCCACTGATTGTTACTAAAATTGTATAGCTGAATAGTTGGTTTTCCTGTGTCAAAACGTAAAGCATAACTACCTAAGAGTTTAGTGGTAGTATATACTTTGTCAATTTTTTTTCTTGTAGATGTGTATCTTGGATATTTAGGATTTGTAACATTAGCGATATATACATGTTGTTTTTGATCTTCTGTTAAAAAAGAAGTCTCAAAAGTTAGTGTATAACGTTTGTCTAAAGGAATTGTAGGGTTGTGAATTTTTGCAGTACCATTTTCAACTTTAAAATCAATGAAACAATCTTTATAAAAAGTGTTTTTAGGAAAAGCAACTGTTACATTTTTTTGATGAAATTTATTAAAGTTAGTTGCTATAATTTTATAGTTAGTAGTATCTTTTTCCTTAAATACTAAATTGCTTGCAGTTCCTCTAACTGGTATCCTTACTTTAGAAGTGTTATGTTTGAAGTCTTTGGCTATAATCTCAATATTGTAATTAGCTCCGTTTTCAATATATATTTTTCCGTTGTTTATTAAATCTTCATATAAGCTAAGTCTATTTGCGTTTACCTTGTGTGTTCTTTGTACTCTATCTCTATATTTTTTATAATGCTTATAGTCAATTAATAAGTTAATATATTTACTCTCTGCGAAAGAAAAGGTTTCAACATCATGATAATACACACGTTTACCATTTACTTTCATTTCTAAACTATAAATTCCATTTTTATTTAAAGCACCATTTAATCGGTCAAACACGCTAATACCAAAACCAATAGTGCCACTGGCAGTAATTTTTTCGGCAACATAATTACCTTCACCATTATTTTTAAATGAAATAACAGATTTTAATGCCGAATTATTAATTCTAGCATCATCACTTAATGGATAGGCTACTAATTTTTGAACAGTAGGAGTTTTATCGTCTTCAGCTGTTAAACCAAAATGCATTGGGTTAATAATATATTCTGTTTTAGTATCTCGAATTTCATAATGTAAGTGCGGACCTCCAGAACTACCAGTATCACCAGTATAACCAATAAGTTGCCCTTTTTTTACAGGGAATTTATCTGATTTAAGAAAAAGGTTTCCTGTACTATATTTTTCTTTTTTGTACTGAATACTTTTTACATACTGTTGAATGCTTGGTTCAAAACGTTTTAAATGTGCATATACAGTTGTATAACCGTTAGGGTGCGTTATATATAAAGCCTTTCCAAAACCATATTGCTGCACTTTTATACGAGAAACATATCCATTAGCAGGGGCGTAAATAGGAATACCTTCTTTACCTTGAGTTTTAATATCTATTCCAGAATGAAAGTGGTTACTTCGTAATTCTCCAAAAGTACCAGACAATACAATAGGAATTTTTAAAGGGTTTGAAAAATAGTTTCGCGGATACTTATTTTGAGCTTGTCCGCTAATAAAAAAGATAAATAGAATAAGAGAAAAATAAAATTTCAAAATGCAACAGTTTTAAAGCAAAACTAATAAAATTCTATTAAAGCTGTTAAAGATTTAAAATCAGTAATTTAGTAAAAAACACTAAAAGAGTTGCTAATTATAAGTTATATTAATAACTTTGTAAGTATAGTTTTATTCTCTAAAATAAATGAGTAACCCTTTAAAAGCAGTTCATTTACTGGAAGATAGATTGAAGGACTTACTTTCGAACTACGAGTTTTTGAAAGAAGAAAATAGAGTTTTACTTCAAAATAACGGAGAGTTACAAGTTTTATTACAGGAAAAAGAGAGGCAATTAGAAGAACAGCAAAAACAATTTAATTTGCTGAAAGTTGCAAAAACTATTGAGGGCAGTAACGAAAGTACAAGAGAAACAAAACTCAAAATAAATACTTTAATTCGAGAGATTGATAAGTGCATCACCCTTTTGAATACATAATATAAGTTTTTTTGCATGGCAAAAATAAAAGTTAATGTGGTAATTGCTGGGAGAACATATCCATTAAGTGTAAATAGTACAGATGAAGAAGAAGGATTACGAAAAGCAGCAAAAAGTATTAACGAATTAATAGCCAAGTTTGAACAAAATTATGCGGTAGCAGATAAGCAAGATGTTTTAGCAATGAGTGCTTTACAGTTTGCATCAAAAGCAGAAATAGTATCGTTAAAAAATACTAAAGAAAAAGCCGAAGTATTGCAAAAGATAAATGAATTGACTAACTTGCTAGAAGATCATTTATTATAACGTTCTTTAAAATATATTATTTAATATACTGCCTACATTAGTACATTGTTTGTTAAACTCAACGTTATTCAATTATAAAGGATGAGTCGTGATTAGTAAAGCAAGCCGATTTTACCTCGGATCCTTGATCAATCAGTTAATCCTAAACTTGTTATTTTGGAGTTTTTAAAACCCTATTAATGTGGGCTTTTTTTATACAATCAAATCAAAATTATGGAGGGAATATTATTTCCTGTTTTAGCAGGAATTATAGGTGTAGCAGTAGGTTTTTTTATTGCTAAAATGTTAGAAAAATCTAATGCAAATAAATTAATACAAGAAACAAAAAAAGAGGCTAATAGCATTCTTAAAGAAGCTAAAGTAGAGGCTGAAGCAATAAAAAAAGATAAAATATTACAAGCCAAAGAGAAGTTTATAGAATTAAAATCAGAGCATGAAAAAGTAATTTTATCTAGAGAGAAGAAAGTTTCTGATGTAGAAAAAAGAATTAGAGATAAAGAGAGTCAAGTATCATCAGAATTAGATAAAAACAGAAAACTTAATAAACAATTAGAAAAAAAAGAAGCTGATTTTGATTATAAATTAGAGTTCTTAGAAAAAAAAGAATCTGAGTTAGAAAAAATGCACAAGCGTCATGTAGACATGCTTGAGCAAATTTCAGGTTTATCTGCAGATGAAGCTAAGACAGAATTAGTTGCATCATTAAAAGATGAGGCAAAATCTGATGCAATGTCTTTCATACAAGATACCATTGAAGAAGCTAAAATGACAGCGCAACAAGAAGCTCGTAAGGTGGTTTTAAACACTATACAAAGAGTAGGAGTAGAGCAAGCTGTAGAAAATTGTGTGTCGGTATTTAATTTAGAATCAGATGACGTTAAAGGTAGAATTATTGGTAGAGAAGGACGTAATATTCGAGCTTTAGAATCTGCAACTGGAGTTGAGATTATTGTAGATGATACGCCAGAGGCAATTATTTTATCGTGTTTCGATCCTGTTCGTCGTGAAATTGCTCGTTTATCAATGCATAAATTAGTTACAGACGGAAGAATTCACCCAGCAAGAATTGAAGAGATCGTAAAGAAAACCGAAAAACAAATCACTCAGGAGATTATTGAAGTTGGTAAACGTACTGTTATTGATTTAGGAATTCATGGTTTACACCCCGAATTGATTAAAACTGTAGGACGTATGAAGTATCGTTCTTCTTATGGTCAAAATTTATTACAACACTCACGTGAAGTAGCAAATCTTTGTGGTATTATGGCAGCTGAAATGGGATTAAATGCTAAAGCAGCTAAACGTGCAGGTTTATTACACGATATAGGTAAAGTACCTGAAACAGAAAGCGAATTACCACACGCATTATTAGGGATGCAATGGGCTGAAAAGTACGGAGAAAAGCCAGATGTATGTAATGCAATTGGAGCTCACCACGATGAAATAGAGATGAAGAGTTTAATAGCTCCTATTGTTCAAGTTTGTGATGCAATTTCAGGAGCAAGACCTGGTGCACGTCGTCAAGTATTAGATTCTTATATTCAACGTTTAAAAGATTTAGAAGATATTGCTTTTGGATTTAACGGAGTTCAAAAAGCTTATGCAATTCAAGCGGGGCGTGAATTAAGAGTTATGGTAGAAAGTGCTAAAGTTAACGATACTAAAGCTGCTGAATTATCATTTAATATTTCTCAAAAAATTCAGAATGATATGACGTATCCAGGACAGGTTAAAGTTACTGTAATTAGAGAAACAAGAGCAGTAAATGTGGCGAAGTAATTATTAAATTATAAAATATAAAAATCCCTCATCAATTTTGATGAGGGATTTTTGTTTAATCATGGTTTCTTCTTGATTTACCTCTTTGTTCAGGCTTTCCTTTTCTATATTTATTGTTGTCGTTTTTGTAAATTTTATGTTTACGTCTTTTTATAACTTTACTACGCTTGCCAATTTTTGCATTAGGTAATGCTCTGTAGTAATAAAAGTTTTTATCTTCTCTAAACTGACGATAGTTTCTTCTAAAGTCTTTTCTGTAAAAATATACATCGTCATAATCAAAAATATCTCCTATGCTTATGTCGATATTTATATCAACTCCATCATCGTAATAATAATGATCATTTCCATAATAGTGATGTCCTCCTGATTTTACATGTCCTCTAAACCTTGGGTTTCCCCATCTATCATATTGAATATGTAGATTTCCAACCTTAAATAAGTTTCCGAATTTGTATCTCATAAATACACTACCAATTCTTTTTACATTTCCCCTGGCATCGTAATTTATATATACGTTTCCAACACTTCTAACACGTCCTCTTCTATCTCGTTTTATACGTACACCATAGTCAGAATATCTATCGTAGTGAGTGTTAAAATCGAAATCTCCATTTAAAAACACATGAAATTGGATTCCTCTTTCTACAAAGGTAACCGCTTCATTATAACGGTATGTAACCCCAATTTTGCTAGTTGATTTTTCAATGTTGTCGGCATTTACAGTTGTTAATGACATCATTGCTAATAATAAAAGTATCCCTGTTCTCATAATTGCTAATTTTAGGGTTATGCTTACTCTATATGCTTTTCGGCTTCCGCAGTTGTTATGTAATTTTCCAAAGAACGTGCCAAAAAATATTTTAAAGCTTTTTAAAAGTAATAATATAAAGTGATTTTTTACTTTAAACTACTGATATTTAGTGTCTTTTTTAGGATTTAAAAAATAATTTATTTCTCCCCGTAAAAAGTTCTATATTTATACGACTTACTTGAAAACTTATACTTACGAATGATAGCAGCTATTGATAAAAATTTACAAAGAGGGATTAAATTATTAGAAGCAATTAGTGATGAACAATATAGTGATACATCTATTCCGCCTTATTATTCGAGCATAGGGGCCAATATGAGACATATTTTAGACGTTTTTACCTGCATTTTTAATGGGCTAAATAAAAACTGTGTTGATTTTTCTGATAGAGAACGTAATCATTTAGCAGAGCAAAAAACAGCTTCAGGAATAGCATATTTTAATGAAGTTATAGAGCAATTATATTGTTTGAAGACAGAAGATTTTGATAAAATTATTTCTGTTACTGACGATTTAGGAACAGGGAAAGTAACAGCAAATTATACTTTAAGCAGTGCTTTAATCCAGGCACATAGTCATGCAATACATCACTTTGCCAGTATAGGTTTTATTATAAATCAATTAGGAATAGAGTTACCTGATGCAGATTTTGGGTATAATCCTACAACACCTAAGAAAATATTAATAAAGTAGTAATTAATAATTTATCGGTTAATATACACCCAACCTTTTTTCATAACGTTTAACTTATTGGGTGAGTTACCTAGCTCTAAATAATAAAAATACGTAGCAGTAGGAAGTTTGCTTTCTTTGTTTAGTGTAGCTCTACCGTTAGAGGTTCCATCCCAATTATTCTTGTAATTTAAAGTTTCATAAACTAGGTTTCCCCAACGATTATAAATTGTTAATTTATTATGTGTATAGTTATTAACTTCATCAAAGACCAAGAAGTCATTAAGACTATCTCCATTTGGAGATATTAGAATGTTATTGTTATTACTTATTTCATTATTTAACAAAGAACCAATAGTTATTACTTCGTAATTATTAGGTATAAATGCCGCCGATGTAATTGTTCCTTCAGACAAGTCTCCGGTAACTTGCATTACATTTAAGTTTACCCATTGATTTTCTACTTTGCTCCAGCCAACAACTATTAATTGAGAAATTTGATTAGCTATTGATGTAATATCACTACGGTTGTTCCATGTTAATGTAATTTGAGTTTCATTATTTCCATCTAAATCCCAAAACTCAATATTACTTACGTTTTCGATAATAGCTTGTTTTTGATCTGTTAAAAAAACTGAAGTAAATGTTGAAGGAAAATTTGGGTTTTCGTAAAAATAAGCTCCTTTGAACACATAATATTTATCATGGTTTGGCAAACTCATAGGACGCAACATACTTCCATCTCCAATTGGGAATGTAAAATTTGTAGTATTTTTATTTCCTTGTTCTACTAAGGCATAACCATTAATATGTCTAGAGTTATCTTCCCCGGCATAAAAATCATAGTCTAAAAATTGAAGAGAAATAGAGTTGTCAAGTCTAGGTGTGACAATTTGCCCGTTTATAAAGTCTAATTGATTACGAATTTTTAAAGAGTTGTAAAGTTCTATATTTTGTAAAGCATCAACTTCTACATTAAAAAAACTAACACTATTAGTACCGGAAATCGTTCTTACTTCATTATCAGCATAGAAACCAGCAAAACCTGTGTAATTATCTAATGTACCATTATTTACTACATTAGTATGAAAACCTATTTTGGCGTCGTTATGTAATTGCACATTTCCAACATTGTAAAATGCATTTTGAGCAAGTAATGAACTAGAAAATAATATGAAAAATAGATTTTTCATTTAAACTATTTATATGCTGTGTATAATACAACAAGGTTTTCGGAGCTAGCATTATTAGTTCTATTTACATTAATAGTAAAACCATTTGTATTAAAAGAGGTCATGGAAGCTGTAATTTTACCGAGATCATTACCATTTTGATCACTATATCTTAAACCTATACAGTTTGAAGAAGATGCAAACCTTGAAATATCATTTATAGAATTACCACTACCTCCAATATAAATAACTTGTTGTGTTATTGTTCCAGAGTCATTTCTAGCAAAACCGTTCATTGTACCAAAAGAATTAGCAATGCTTCTGTTGTTATCACCTATATTATTGTCTAGATCTAAGTTAAAAGATTCAACATTTGCGTGAGCTACAAAAGTTATTTGAGAAGGTTGAAAAGGTAGTGTATTTATAGTAACATTTCCGTTTGTATTAATTATAAAAGCACCAGTATATACAGTTGGTCCTAAATATACACCACCATTGGCTCCAGTAGAAATTTGATTATTACTTTCAGAGGCAATCAATTTTTTCTTTTCAACAACACCGTTTGTATTGGTTGTTAGTATATCATTATTTGTAGTAACAGTAGATATATCTCTAATACGTACTTTACCATTAACATCTAAACGTTCAGAAGGGATAGTGGTATTTATACCAACATTTTGATTAGATTGAAGAATTCTAACTGCTTCAGTATTGTTTGTTCTTAAAGATAAATCTTGAGCATCAGTAGTTCCAATAAAATTATTTGTAGGATTTGTGGCTGAGTTACCAGTAACTTTCCAATTATTGTTAATATTATTTAGAATATTACTAATACTTACCCATCTAGTTCCATCACTCTGTACCTTTAATGTAGTATTATTGTTTATCGTAGATGTATCTGTGTTTGATTCGTTTCTGTAAGTAGAAGAATTAATGTTTCCACCAGATACATTTTTAATTATGTAGATTCTTCCTTTACAGGTATTTGCTGTAGGAAAGTTAATTGTAACGTTAGCTGTAACAACTACTGTATGATGGTCTTCATTAAGTGTAGTGTTAGAGTTAATTTGTTCAATAGATTTAGAGACAGATCCCTCAATTTGTAAAGTCGAATTAGCTATTAATTTAGGATTTGTAACACCTCCGTTTGAAGGTGCATTTATATTGTCTGTTACAGAATATTGATTCTGATTAATATTAATACCAAAACGTGTTTTAGCATTCTCAGTAGCATTAGATCCTTGAACTCTAAAAAACTCTTTATAGAACTCTCCATTTCTATAGTCAAACCTTTTGAAAACAATAGGTTCGTTTCCATCATCGGCAATAACAAACTCTAAACGACCGTCATTAGTAGGACCAGCGGAACCTATTTCAAAAAAATCAGTACCTCCAGAACTACCTTTTAACCTAAAACTTCCATTAGAAGTTGTATAAAACATAGGTTTGTAAAAGCTAGCACCGTCAGCTCTAAATTGTAATGCAGATACACCATCAGAACCATTTAAATATACTAACGATTGGTTTGGGTTGTTATAATCAGTTCTAGTTGGTTCGTTTAAGCCTAATGTTTGCCTTCTACCAAACTCTAGCATAGAAACGTTATTAGAACGGATTTGCATTTTAACATCATCAATCGTTCCTAAAAAATTTGTATTCGTAGTTCCAGTATTACCTGTAATTAGCCAGTTATTCAAAGCAGGATTATCTATCCAATCTACACCGGTACCTGTAGAGGTTAATATTTGACCAGAAGTTCCAGCAGAATTATTAATATCTAATAAGCTACTGTTAAATTCAGTAGGACTTTGTAAAATAATATTACTTGGGGCTGTTAACTGCATTGTTGAAGAAGCAGATAGCTGCATAGGGCCTCCTGTAGTACTTATTTGGGTACTGTTAATACCATTTATTTGTATAGTGTTACTAAATAGTTGTAGATAGTTTAAGTTTTGTAAAGTTAAACCAAAGCTATTGGTGCCGTTTAAAGTACGGTTTGAAGTTAAATCACCGTTGGCAGTATAGATATTTTGAGAAGCAATAGTAGAGCTAATTAACTTCCAACCGTCTACAGTATCATATATTTTTATTTGACTATTGGTTGTATCGAACCAAACATCATTTTCAACAGGGTTGGTTGGTGCGGTTGTAGAAGTAGTAACGTTATTATTATTTACTTTTTGAATAGTTCCTTTATTATCTATAACCCTAACTTCTTGTGCATTGGCACTAAAAGAAAATAGTGCCAATGCAAAAGCTAGTATAAATCTTTTTATATGTTTAATGTTTTCAAGCATTAAGGTAAATTAAGATTTAATTATTTAGACCAATGAACTTCGATAATATCTTCGGTAGTTATTGACCAATCATATGGAGCTGTATTGGTAGGAGCTAATGAAACAGAGGCAGGGTCTGTAGCAGTTGCCCCAGCTATAATACTATAATCTCTATTAGCAATCAGTTTTGCACCATTTCTATATACACTAACATTTTTAAACTCTAATGTTTGAGGAGCGTTTGTAAGTACTAAAGTTAAGGTAGCAGGATTAGCTGTAGCAACAACTGCAGGTGTAGTAGTACTATCAAAAATATCATGACCACTTTGGATTAAATCACTTAACAGTAATTTTTTTACTTGACCAGTAGCTTGATCTCTTACTAAAAGAGTGTAACCAGTAGTAGAAATACCATCAGCTTGTCCTGCATCAGCAGTTGCAGCAGCACCGTTTTCAACAACTGTATTATTTAGGTTAAAATTAATACCATCAATAGTAAAGTTATGATCTGTTGTACCATCATTTAAAGTGATTGTAGTATCACTATTTAAAGTTCCTCCCAATTGAATAGTGGTGGTAGTGGTATTGTTAGTAGTATTAGTTAATGTAGTAATACCATTTTGAGTTTGGATGTATTTAATAGTACCTTTATTGTCTATAACTCTTATAGTTTTATTTACTCCAGTTTGAATGTCTTTATTTGCAGGAGCAATATCTACACCAGTGATTTGCGCACTAACAGTACCAATAGCCAATAAACTTAAGACAGCTAATGTTAATTTAAATTTGTTTGTAATTGTTTTCATGAATTGATAATTAAATTGTTTTTAAGATTTTTAATTAAGGATTGTTATTAATAAAGTTGAACTATTCGTATTTCATCACCTGCATAGCATGTTGCTTCAGGTTCTATGGTAATCGTTGTGGCATTATCAACAGTAAAGTCTATTCTAACCCCGTTTCTGTATACATTAATTTTATCAGTTGTATACAATGTAAGCCCTGTAAAAGTTACCTGACCATCAGTTGCTATAATTTTTATAACTTCTTCATTTAGTAGGTTAGAAGCAGCGGTTCTTTTTAAAACGCCAGTAGTTCTATCTACTGTAACGATATCATCAGTAGTAGTGCTTCCATTTTCTAAACCACTAATAGCTAATGTATTTGTAGTACTAGTTTCAATAGTGGTAGGTTGAATTAATACGCCACCTAATTGAATAGTATTACTAGCATTTACTAAAAGCCCGTTATTTGCAGATGGTGTTGAGTTTGATGTTACCCAAGTCGTACCATCATAAGCATAAATTATACCAGTGGTTGTATCTACATAAACATCTCCTGAACTTGGATTCGGGGCAGTACTATTATTAGGTGTTCCATTTCCTCTTCTAGGGTTGTTATCTATAGAAATCCAATTTATTCCATCCCAAATACTGGTGGTATTATTTTGAGAGTCGTTAATCCAAAAATCACCTATTTCATTATCAATAGGAGGTGTGGAAGAGGTAGTTACGTCAATACTTTCTCTAGTTCCTGAAGAACATAAACTTCTCCATGAGCTACCATCGTACATGAAAACACAATTCTGGTCAATGTTGAAAACTAAAGCACCTCGCAAAGGTTGAATTGCATTCATTTGAGTGCTGGTCATTCTACTTATAACTAAAACTTTGTCAGAACTCTCTAGTTCTAGGATAGAGCTTAAATGAATTGAAGAGGGATTATCTCCAACTTTTACTTGAGAAAAGGTTGGGATAATAGCACAAACAAGAATCAAAGAAAAAAGTAATCTTCTTTCCATTCAGTTAAATAATTAATTGTTCTTAAGACTCGGGGGGATTCTTAAAAAATACATGGACATGTATTCGCTTACAAAGGTAAGAAAGATTTTTTATTTAGAAAGACGTTTAATTTTTTTTGTATATTTTTTTAGTAAAAAAATTTCATAAAGAAAACTTATCGAATTTTTATATGGAGTGTTGAAATTTTTATGGTTCGTAATAGCGATATTAAAAAGAGATTTCCAATGTACCCTTATAGCTTTTAAGGCTTTTAGATAGGTATAATTTTGTGAATCGTAAATATGAGTAGGTTCTGCTATAATTCCGTTGATTTCTAGTATTTTAAAATTGACACCCTTTTCTAGCTCCTCAAAAGTATTGTACTTTAAATCAATTCGTCCATAATACCAACCGGGAATTGATTTACTTAGTTTGTCAAAGGTGTCAGTTAGTTTGTCACTTATCAAATGATTACCATTAATAAACTGAGTTCCCTTGGAATGATTGCCTACAGCAGTAAGTTTAATAACCTTATTTTTAATAGGGATTTCTGTAAGTTTATTTTGATGAATTTTAAAAAATAAATCGACGTATAATTTAGCTCTTTTATCAGCTAAAATTAATTCTTTTAAAGTAGAGGTCCCGTCTCCTGTAACGGATAAAAAATGTTTTAGAGTTAATGAAGAAATTTTTCCAGAATCATCCTTTGGGTTTCTATGATAAAATATCCCACACTCATTTTTATAATCTAAAAACTCTTGAATAATAATGTCAATGGAATATTTTTCAAGATAGTTTTTTAGTGTTTCTTTTGTAGTTATTTTTTCAACTAATAAACCTCTAAAGCCAACATCGGGTTTTGCTATTAAAGGAAAATTAATTTTTTGTTCTTTGATATTTTTACAAACAGTTTTAAAATCAGTTTTTGGTTTAATTAAAACTGTTTTAGGTCTATGTTTTTCAGGAACTAATAAAATTGTTTCGTACTTACTTTCAGTTCCATTTCCAGAGCTTTTTATACATGGATTAGTTGCACTAAAAAAAGCTAAATGTTTGGCTTTGAAGGCTAGATAAAAAGCGTAAGGAAGATTAGGAAGATAAAACATAGCGGATGGCCAATGCTCCCAGTCTGTTATTTTTTTTATGGAACTATTTTTAATCAAAAGTTATTTGCTAAAAAGGTGGTCTAATATAGTTTTAAAAGTTTTAAAGCCATAATATACGGTAAATAGTATTAGCAACACACCAACTGCGAGCAGACCATATGCAATAAAAACTTTTGGAGCATCTTTAAAAGCACGTAAGGCTTTAAAAGCAATACTTAATACTAATGGAGAAATAATTAACAACCCTAAAAAAACTAAGAGCTTTTTTATACCAGCTTCAAAAGTAGTAGGTTTATTCATTTGTATAGTTTTTTATTGCTTCACGAACATTTCTATATTTTTTTAATAGCTCGCTAGCAGTTTCTTGGTCGATATTTAATTCAGAAGCTAACATTTTTTCTCCTCTATCTACTAATTTGTTGTTAGACAATTGCATATCAACCATTTTATTTCCCTTAACTCTTCCTAATTGAATCATACTAGCTGTAGAAAGCATATTCAATACTAATTTTTGTGCTGTTCCAGCTTTCATTCTAGAACTTCCAGTCACAAACTCAGGGCCTACAACAACTTCAATAGGAAATTGAGCAGTTAAAGCTAAGGGACTTCCTTGGTTACAGGTTATACAGCCTGTAATAATACCGTTATTGTTACATTCTTCTAAAGCAGAAATAACGTAAGGTGTAGTGCCAGACGCAGCAATACCTACTACAATATCTTTTGATGATATTTGATGCTCTTGTAAATCTTTCCATCCTTGATTCGTTGAATCTTCAGCGAATTCAACAGCTTTTCTAATAGCATAATCACCACCAGCGATTAATCCAACAACTAACTCGTGAGGAACGCCAAAAGTAGGAGGACATTCACTAGCATCTACAATTCCAAGCCTACCACTGGTACCAGCACCAATGTAAAACAATCGACCACCTTCTTTTAATTTTAATACAATATGTTTCGTTAGTTTTTCTATTTGAGGAAGTGCTTTTTCTACAGCGAAAGGAACTGATTTGTCTTCTTTATTGATGTTAAACAGTAATTCAGATACACTCATTTTTTCCAAATTATTATAGTTGGAATCTTGTTCGGTTGTTTTTGTAAACTTCATGCTTCAAATTTACTAATTAAAAGTTTTAAGAAATTAGATTGTTGTGATTATAATTTTATGGTGTCATAATTATAAGTTAAAACAAAGTAATGGGGGTTAAATAATAATTCGGCGGACATTATTGTTTAATAATTTGTTTGGTTTACTTTTTTAATAGAAAAAGCAGGTGATTTATCACCTGCTTTTGAATTTTATATAACTAATTAATTATATGTTTTGTAAAATATTATTAAGAGTTTTACTTGGCTGCATTACTGCATTAGCTAAATCATCATTTGGTTCATAATATCCACCAATGTTTACAGCTTTACCTTGTACAGAATTTAATTCTTCTACAATTGTCGCTTCATTAGTAGCCATTTTTTCTGCTATAGGAGCAAATTGAGATTTTAAATCAGCATCTTTGTCTTGAGAAGCTAAAGCTTGTGCCCAGTACATAGCTAAATAAAAATGAGAACCTCTGTTGTCTAGCTCACCAGTTTTTCTTGAAGGTCCTTTTTTATTATCTAACAATTTGCTTGTCGCATCATCTAAGGTTTCTGCTAATATTTTAGCCTTGGTATTATCGTTAGTTTCCCCTAAGTGTTCTAAAGAAACTGCTAATGCTAAAAATTCTCCTAAAGAATCCCAACGTAAGTGATTTTCTTCTACTAATTGTTCAACATGTTTTGGAGCAGATCCACCAGCACCAGTTTCAAATAATCCACCACCGTTCATTAATGGAACGATAGATAACATTTTAGCTGAAGTTCCTAATTCTAAAATAGGGAATAAGTCAGTTAAATAATCACGTAAAACGTTTCCTGTAACAGAAATAGTATCTTTTCCTTCTTTAACTCTTTCTAAAGTATATTTGGTAGCCTCTATTGGAGATAAGATTTTAATTTCTAAACCTGTAGTATCGTGGTCTTGTAAATATTTTTCTACTTTTTTGATGATTTCTGCATCGTGTGCTCTTTCTTTTCCTAACCAGAAAACAGCAGGAGTTTGTGTAGCTCTTGCACGAGTAACAGCTAACTTTACCCAATCTTGAATAGGGGCATCTTTAGTTTGACACATTCTCCAAATATCACCCGTTTCAACAGTGTGTCCTAATAATACAGTTCCATTAGCATCGATAACTTCAACTTTTCCGTCAGTAGTGATTTCAAAAGTTTTATCATGAGAACCATATTCTTCAGCTTTTTGAGCCATTAAGCCTACATTAGGAACTGTACCCATAGTAGTTGGATCAAAAGCTCCATTTTTAATACAGAAATCGATAGTTTCTTGGTATAAACCAGCATAAGAACTATCAGGAATCACAGCTTTAGTATCTTGTTGTTTTCCTTCTTTATTCCACATTTGTCCAGAAGTACGAATCATTGCTGGCATAGAAGCATCAATAATTACATCAGAAGGAACGTGTAAGTTAGTAATTCCTTTGTCAGAATTAACCATTGCTACATCAGGGTTATTAGCATAAATAGCTTCAATATCTGCTAAAATCTCTGCTTTTTTATCAGCTGGTAATTCTTCTAGGTTACTCAACAAGTTACCAAATCCGTTGTTTACATCAACCCCAATTTTTTTAAATGTATCACCGTGTTTAGCAAATAAATCTTTAAAGAAAACACGAACAGCATGACCAAATATAATAGGGTCTGAAACCTTCATCATGGTTGCTTTCATGTGTAAAGAGAATAAAACTCCTTTATCATTAGCGTCTTTAACCTGTTCTTCTAAGAAAGTTAACAATGCTTTTTTACTCATAACAGAAGCATCAATTACTTCTTCAGCTAGTAATGATACCTTTTCTTTTAAAACAGTTTTGTTTCCATTAGCATCAGTATGTACAATTTGTACATCTGTAGCATTTGGTACTGTAACTGATTTTTCACTGTGTGCAAAATCTCCTTCAGTCATTGTTGAAACATGAGTTTTAGAGTCTGTACTCCAAGCTCCCATTGAATGAGGATTCTTTTTTGCGTAATTTTTTACAGCTTTTGGAGCTCTACGGTCAGAGTTACCTTCACGTAAAACAGGGTTTACTGCAGAACCTTTTACTTTGTTATAACGTGCTAAAATAGCTTTTTCTTCATCGGTAGTAGCTTCTTCAGGGTAATCAGGTAAAGAGTATCCTAAAGCTTGTAGTTCCTTGATTGCGGCTTTTAATTGAGGTACAGAAGCAGAGATGTTAGGAAGTTTAATAATATTAGCTTCTGGCTTTTTTGCTAAATCTCCTAAAAAAGCTAAAGCATCTTCTACTTGTTGTTCTTTAGGTAAAAAATCTGAAAAGTTAGCAAGAATACGACCAGCAAGAGAAATATCTTTGGTTTCTACTTCTATGTTAGATGATTTTGTAAAAGCTTTTACGATTGGTAAAAACGAACGAGTAGCTAATGCTGGAGCTTCATCCGTTTTTGTGTACATAATTTTAGCAGTCTTATTCATATGTATAAGTAATAAATTAAATTATATTTTGAAGTGACGCAAATTTAAGAATTACGGCTGAGTTTTTTGATGGTAAATTATTATTAATTAGTGTGTTTTGTTGTGAATATGATAATTTAAAGAGGTGAAATAGAGAATTTGTTATTAAAAATAAAAGCCATATCAAACAATTTCTTGTAATTGATATGGCTTTCTTGAAATAGTAAGAGGTACTGATTTATATTACTACATTATCAAATAAACGGTGTTTATGCTTTTTCCTTAGATAAAGCTACGTTACTACCTCAAAAGAAACTTTACCTTATAAATTATGTCACCTATAAAATAAAAGTTTCGATGTTTTTAAACAGGTTAGTCCAGCTAAATTTAAACCAATAATACTTATAAACTTATAACTAGAAAACTATAAATTATTAATAACTTACAATTAATCAAAAATTATGATGATCGTATTTAGCTTTAATTACGTTTAAAAACAAAATATATAAAGAACGTTACTTTAATGGTTTACTTTTAGTGATTAATACAGTTAACTATAATTCTGACGTCACTTACTTTGTAAACTCTTTTCCAAATATAAGAAATAAATGACTCTTTTTTAGTGTTTTAGGTGTTTTGTTATCAACAAGTTGGATGTAATGTTTTATTAACAAATGTGAATAAAAAAAACACCATGAAAATCATGGTGTTTTTAATTTCTTTTGAGAAGAAGTTTTTAGTGTCTTCTTTCTTTAATTCTTGCTTTCTTACCAGTAAGACCTCTAAAGTAGTAAATACGAGCTCTACGTACTTTACCTCTTTTGTTTACTTCGATCTTTTGGATAGAAGGTAAGTTGATAGGGAAAATACGCTCAACACCTACAGTACCAGACATTTTTCTAATAGTAAATGTTTCAGAAGCTCCGCTTCCTCTCTTTTGGATAACAACTCCTCTAAAAAACTGAGTACGAGTTTTGTTTCCTTCTTTAATTTCGTAGTATACTGTAATAGTATCTCCAGCTGCGAATTCTGGTAATTCGTTTTTTGTTACAAATTCGTCTTGAACAAATTTTACTAAATCCATTTTCTTGTTATTTATGGTTGTATAAAAGCAACATTCACGATTTTCGTCAGAGGTTGATTTTGTGGCTGCAAATTTAGAACTTTTCTTTTGATAAAAAAAATAAATAAATCACTGATTATTAGTTAATCTAATAAATCTGGACGTATTTCTTTTGTTCTTTTGTAAGCTTGTTCTGAGCGCCATTCTTCAATTTTAGGAAAATTACCTGATAGTAACACCTCAGGAACCTTCATTCCTTCATATTCTGAAGGTCTAGTATATACAGGAGGTGATAGTAAGTTGTCCTGAAAACTATCGGTTAAAGCAGAAGTTTCATCACCCAAAACCCCAGGAATTAAACGAATGACAGCATCGCATAAAACAGCTGCAGCCAATTCTCCTCCAGTTAACACATAGTCACCAATAGAAATTTCTTTGGTTACATATTTATCACGTACACGTTGATCTACGCCCTTATAATGTCCCGTTAAAATAATTATATTTTCTTTTAAAGAAAGGGTATTTGCTGTAGCTTGATTTAGAGTTTTAGTGTCTGGAGTCATATATATGATTTCATCGTACGTTCTTTCAGATTGTAGCTTTTCAATACATTTAGCTATGGGTTCAATCATTAAAACCATTCCAGCTCCTCCACCAAATTGGTAGTCGTCTATTTGACGATAATTACCAAAACCATATTCTCGTAGGTTATGAAAATGAACTTCAGCGAGTCCTTTGTCAATAGCCCTTTTCATCATTGAGTTTTCAAACGGGCTTTTTATTAAGTCGGGTTCTACCGTAATAATGTCTATTCGCATGCAGCAAAGATATATGTTTTAAAGGAGATTTTTTATGGGAATATTTTTTTGAATTTCTTTGGAAGTTCTTTTGTAATGTTGATTGTTTCTTTAGTAAAAGGGTGTGTGAACTCGAGTGTTGAAGCATGAAGAAAAAGCCCTCTTCCTTTTAATACTTTATTTTCTATAAAGTATTCTTTATCACCTAAAATCGGATTGCCAATAGAGAAAAGATGCTTGCGTAGTTGATGTTTTCTTCCTGTTTTAGGATGTAATTTAACCAAGTTCAAGAAATCAAATCTAGGGGACTCAGCAGTTTCAATAACTTCAAACGAAGTAGAAGCTTTTTTATCATCAATAGGAAAGTTAATTTCACCTTTCCTCTCTATTTTACCAATACAGATTGCGTGATATGTTTTCTGAATCTCCTTTTTTTCGAATAGTTGGTTTAAAACAATAATACTTTCGGTTGTTTTTCCAATAAGTAACAATCCACTTGTAGGATAATCTAATCGGTGTACAGGTCGAGGGCGAGTAGTATTTGGTGAATCGCTTTTTTGTAAATTTTGTATTAGAGCATTATCAATTGTGGCAAAAGAATTTCCACTAACCAACATTCCTGCTGGTTTATAAATAATAGCTAAGTGATCATCTTCAAAAAGAACGTCTAAAGGGAAATCAAAATGTTTTCTTTGAGTTTTTTCTTCTAATTGAAATAACTCAATAGTATCTCCTTTACTAATATATAAAGCTGTTGTAGCTATTTTACCATTGACCTTTATTAATCCTTTTTTAATAGCTTTTTTTAGGCTGGATTTAGTAGGGACGGTTTTAAAAATTCCGACAGCATATTCTTGTAGTCGAATTGAGGTTGCTATGCTTTCTACATTATGAGTTTCAGAAATTATCAAAACAAATTACTTATTTATTCAAAACTAAGCAAATAATTTTTGTTATCAATTAAGGTACGTTCGTACCTTTTTTTTAAACATTAGTAGAAAAGAATTAAATATAAGGAAAAAGATAAACTAAATTTAAGTTATACTGGAAAAACAAGAAGGAGTGAAAGATGTAACTAGTTTACATTTAGTTGTTTGTAGGTAAGTAAAGAGGAGGTGGGTACTCCTTTTAATATAATTGTAAAATAAATAAGTTATGTATAAATCAGATAGTTGTATACTAAGAAATCCAATGCCTAGTGGAGCTATCGAACCTAATGAGAATTCTGTAAATGGAATGTTAGAGTTTGATGGGTATTATTGGTGGACTAATTATCCATTTGGAATATCGTATTCTGGATATTGGTTCAACAATCAACAATGGGATCCGCGCTGTGCGACTGTAGACAGTGATGGATTACATTTAAAAATGAAAGAAACACAACTGCCTAACGGCCCCAAACAATGGTCTTCAGTGGAGTTAGTGTTGTGGGGAAAGGTAGCGAACAACCCTAATACGGCAGGAAACCCACCACAACGTATGTATCCTGGTTATGGAAAATACTTGGTGGCAGCAGAAACACCAGTAGGTAGTTTTAATGATATAGCTAATAATTGTTGTTTTGGGGTGTTTACATATCAATATGAAAAAGATTCATTAATAACTAATTGTCATAGAGAATTGGATATGTTGGAATGTAGTAGGTGGAATAAGCCTAGTGATTCAACAAATGCACAATTTACATTGCAGCCTTGGGAACCTGCTGGAAATGTACATAGAATTACATTGAAGGATAAAGGTAAAATAACTATTGTAATGGATTGGAAAAATGAAAATACTCCAGTAATTTATTCAATTTATTATGGCACATACGATTTAAATAACTTACCTGCTAAGCCTGATATAAGTTGGACAACAGCAGCGAGTCAAAATCAGTATATTCCTAATGAAGGATGTCAAACAGTGCATTTAAATTTATGGAGACAACCACAAAATTATACTCCTTCTGAGGAGCAAGAAGTTGTGATTAAGAAGTTTCAGTATAAAAGAAATAATTAAAATCCTACAGCGGTGTCGTCTCCTCTAGGGTCTGCACCGCCTTCTAATTTCCCGTTAGGAAGCACCAAAATAGCATCTACTTTTCCGATAACTGGTGAGTTGGTTTCGTCTAACTCGTACCCAAGACTTTGTAAACGTCTTTTTACTTGTTTATCAAAACCTTTTGGTTCCATTTTAATTACATCAGGTAGCCATTGGTGGTGAAAACGAGGTTGATTTACCGCTTCTTGCATTCCCATATCAAACTCATGTACATTTAAAATAGTTTGCAAAACTGAAGTAATAATTGTTGAACCTCCAGGAGTTCCTACAACCATGTATAGTTGACCATTTTTTTCCACAATAGTAGGGGTCATAGAGCTTAACATGCGTTTTTCAGGTTCTATTTTATTGGCTTCAGCACCTACTAAACCAAACATATTCGGTACACCAGGTTTACTTGAAAAATCATCCATTTCATTGTTTAAGAAAAAACCTAAATCTGAACAATATAGTTTAGAACCGTAAGCTCCATTAATGGTTGTTGTGGCTGAAATAGCATTTCCAAATTGATCAACAATAGAGTAGTGGGTGGTCTCATCGCTTTCAACCATTGTAATATTTCCATGAGAAACATCGGTTGAAGAGGTGGCTTTTTCAAAAGAAAAATCAAGCATTCGATTTTTTGTGTATTCTTTACTGATGAGTGTCTTAATAGGAATTTCTACAAAATCAGGATCTCCTAAGTAAAAACTTCTATCTGCATAAGCTCTACGTTCTGCTTCAGTAATTATCTGCATAGTTTTTGTTGAATTATGACCGTATTTATCTAAATCAAACGGTTCAATTCCGTTCATTATTTGTGCTAAACAAATTCCCCCACTAGCAGGTGGAGACATCGAAATAATTCGTAAATCGTCGTAGGTAAAAGTGATTGGAGTTCTCCATCTAGCTTCATACTTAGCCAAATCTTCTTCGGTCATAATTCCGCCATTGTTTTGCATAAAATCAACAAGGCGTTTAGCGGTTTCTCCTTTGTAAAACTCATCACGACCATTTTTTGCAATACGTTCTAAAGTTGCTGCTAAAGCAGTATATTTGATAGTGTCTCCCTTTTTCCAAGGCTTGTCAAAAAGAATAGAATCTTTATTTACTTCTAAAAAATAATGTTGATACTTTTTTATACGGTATTCTTGTTTTTGAGTAACTACAACTCCTTTTTTAGCTAAAGCTATAATTGGTTTTAAAATCTCTTGAATAGGTAATGAGCCGAATTTTTCATGTGTAGCAAAAACACCAGCCACTGTTCCTGGAATTCCTGCAGCCATAGCTCCTAAAGTACTTTTGTTTTTAATTACATCTCCTATGCTATCTAAATACATGTCTTTATGAGCAGCAAGTGGAGCTTTTTCGCGATAGTCAAGCGCACCAATTTCTCCCGTGTTTTTTCGATAAACCATGAATCCACCACCACCAAGATTACCAGCGTAAGGATATGTTACTGCTAAAGCTAATTCTGTGGCTATCATAGCGTCGAAAGCATTTCCTCCTTTTTGTAAGATATCCGAACCAATTTGTGAAGCTTCTTTACGGGCAGAAACTACCATAGCCTTTTCAGTAATTGTACCTAGAACTTTTTCTTTTTTACAGCTATATAATACTATGAGTGTTAAAAAAAATAAGAATGCTTTTTTCATGTGTTGTTAACTTAGTTCTTTTAGTTTTTGATGAGAGAATGTGCGAAGGTCTTCAAAAAAAGTAGTGAAATCATTTTCGAAAATCTGATAATTCTCTAACAAATCTCCGGTTGCTAAATTCATTTTTGATTTCCCATTAGTGCGTCTATTCATTCCGTTTAGGACTTCCTGAATCCCTTTAGCAAATTGATAATTATATAACCAGTCATACTGTATCATGTAGGGTAGCATTTCTTGTGTTTTTTCAGGAAGAATATCAATATTGTCTTGAAGTAAATTATAGACAGAGTTTACATAGACGTCTAGTGGAATTTGTGAATAATTTTTCCAGTTTTTGGCTAAATAATGATCGTAAAAAATATCGATAATTACACCATCGTAATGTCGATAGCGTTCATGTAAACGTCGTTTGCTTATTCTGACAGTTTTATGCGCATCTGTATAGGTGTCAATTTCACGATGTAATATAATACCTTTTTGAATGTCTTCATGATAGTGAGAAAAGTTTTTTCCTTTTACATGATCGGCAATAAAATTACCAATCATCACATTAGTATTGTTGTCGGAAAGATATAAATGCGCTAGAAAATTCATTTTATAAATGTAAACAAAAAACCACAACTGAAAAGCTGTGGTTTTAAAGTTTATGTGTAAGTCTTTAACTTTTAACAGGAGTGTTCTTTAAAATCTCTAATAAAAATTTCCAGAATTTTTGTGTTGATGATATTTGTGCACGCTCATCAGGTGAGTGTGCGCCTTTAATGTTTGGACCAAAAGAAACCATATCCATTTCTGGATAGTTTTGACCTAAAATACCACATTCTAATCCTGCATGACATGCCGCTACAATGGGTTTATCGTTGTGTAATTCTTCGTATAAGTCAGTTACAGTTTTTAATATTTCAGAATTTACGTTTGGTAACCATCCTGGGTAAGAACCTGAAAACTCTACATCAAAACCAGCTAATTCAAAAGATGAACGTAATGAGTTGGCTAAATCCCACTTATTAGTTTCAGAAGAAGAACGTGTTAAACATCCAATTTTAATAGCTCCGTCTTTTACAATAATACGAGCAATGTTGTTTGAAGTTTCTACTAAACCTTCAATATCAGGGCTCATACGGTATACACCATTCAACGCAGCATAAACCGCCTTAATTAATCCTTCTTGAACACCTAAGTCCATTACAGTTTCAGGGGTGTCAATTTCTTTTAATTCGATAGTTAGATTAGGTTCTAGTGTTGAAAACTCAGCTTTGATGTTGTTGATAAGCTCGTGAATTTCAAATAAGAAAGGTTCTTTAGAAACAGTATCAATAACTACAGTTGAAAAACTTTCACGAGGAATAGCATTACGTAAGCTACCTCCGTTTATTTCAGTAACACGCAATCCGAAGTTTGTAAAACCATCAAATAATAAACGGTTCATAATTTTGTTAGCGTTTCCTAAACCTTTAATAATATCCATTCCTGAGTGACCACCATTTAGTCCAGTAACAGAAATTTCATAGGCGATTGTGTTTTCAGGAGTAGTTTCTTCACTATAATTTCTAGTAGCAGTAACATCTACACCACCAGCGCATCCCATTCCTATTTCATCGTCTTCCTCAGTATCAAGGTTTAATAAAATTTCACCTTCTAATAAACCTCCTTCAAGTCCCATTGCACCTGTCATACCTGTTTCTTCATCAATTGTGAATAAAGCTTCGATAGCAGGGTGAGGAATATCGGTAGATTCTAAAACACCCATGATAGCAGCAACACCTAAACCGTTGTCAGCTCCTAACGTAGTTCCATCAGCTTTAACCCAATCACCATCTACAAACATTTTAATTCCTTCGGTGTCAAAATCAAAAACAGTATCAGCATTTTTCTGGTGTACCATATCTAAATGGCTTTGCATAACTACTGTTTTTCTGTCTTCCATTCCAGTTGAAGCAGGCTTGCGAATAATTACATTCCCAACTTTATCAACCATGGTTTCAAGATTTAATTTCTTACCGAAATCTACCATAAACTGAATTACTCTTTCTTCTTTTTTAGAAGGGCGAGGTACAGCGTTTAAGTCGGCAAAATTTTTCCAAACAGCTTTTGGTTCTAGGTTTCTTATCTCTGAATTCATGTGAATTGAAGTTTTAATTTTAAAGCTACGAAGATACTTAATCCTTATCGAAAAATTGTAAATTCGCAGCATGGATTTTTCGTCAAAATTATTAGAAAATGCAGTAAATGAAGTAAGCAGATTACCGGGTATTGGTAAGCGGACAGCACTTCGTTTGGTGTTACATTTATTAAAACAACCGAAAGAAAACACGAAGTATTTGTCAGAGGCTTTAACGCATTTACGAAATGATGTAAAATCGTGTAAAAAGTGTCATAATATTTCAGATACAGTGCTATGTGATATTTGTAGTAACCCGAAACGAAATGCTGAGATTGTATGTGTGGTAGAAGATATTCGTGATGTAATGGCGATTGAAAACACAGCACAATATAGAGGTTTGTATCATGTGTTAGGAGGGAAGATTTCTCCTATTGAAGGAATTGGTCCTCAAAATTTACAGATTGAATCGTTAGTGGAAAAAGTAAAAGAGGGAGAGGTTAAAGAACTGATTTTTGCATTAAGTTCTACCATGGAGGGAGATACAACGAACTTTTATATTTACAAACAGATAGAAAAATACGGAGTAACTACATCAACCATTGCTAGAGGAATCTCAGTAGGGGATGAGTTAGAATATGCAGATGAGGTTACACTTGGGCGAAGTATTGTAAATAGGATACCTTTTGAACAGTCTATAAAGGGATAAAGCATGTATCCTTTGTGGTTGTTGAGTTTTTTATAAACTTATAAACAATATAATCCTTTTTGTTTATAAAAAGTATCACTTAATTATCACTTAATTATCACCAAACATTTATATTTGTATCACTTAATACAACAATGTTGTGTAGTAAAAAAAGAAAAGCCGATTGTTGTAGCAATCGACCTTTCTTAAGGTAAAATGGAGTTTTTAGAGTTTTATAAATGAGATAAAACCTAATTCTTTCCTTCTCTGTATGTATTGACAGAAACTTTTTTACCTAAACAAGTTGAGTTTTAACTCATTCTGGAACAGCTAATGAGACTGTCTTTGAACCTTGTGGATGATAATTCAAAGATAAGTCTTAATAGGTGTTTCTAAAAGTCATACTTATTCACAATTCCCGTGAAGTTTTTAACAAAAAGTGTTTTGTTTGAAAATTATATGTAAAACACTACTTGTTTTAATGTTTTGTTTGTGAGGTGGTTAGTGTATTTTTGTGAACTATAGTAGTGATGTTTAGTGAGTTTCTTGTTTTAAAGCATTTTGCAACAAAAATTATTCTTTATTTAATTTTTCATCTTCTTCCATCAATTCTTGCTCGTATTTATCCCAAGATTTTTTAGCTCTTACTTTTTTATAATAACGAATACCAATCATCAATAATACTCCAAATAAGATAATTCCTACAACGCCCCAAATCCAGTTGATAGCACTTTTTAAAACGACTAAAAATACAACAGCGAATAAAATTACAGTTGGAATTTCATTAAATAAGCGGAGTTTATTAGGTGTGTATTTAATCTGATCATGTTGTAGTTCTTTGTATATTTTATGGCAAAATCCGTGGTAAAAATATAGCGCTAATACAAAAGCTAATTTTACATGCATCCAAGGCATTTTTAAGTAATAAGGATTTTTATATAGCATCCAAAAAGCAAAAAAACTTGCTAAAAATAAAGAAGGCCAAGTAATAATATACCATAAACGTTTAGACATTAACTTGTATTGAGTTTGCAATATAGACTTGGCAGGTTCGTCTTTTTTTTCTGCTTCTGCATGGTAAATAAACAGACGACCTATATAAAATAATCCGGCAAACCAAGTTACTACAAATATAATGTGTAATGCTTTTACGTAATAAAAATCCATGAGTTTTAATGTTTGAAAGTTGTAAAATTACAAGTTTTTAATTTTGTTAACTTATAACTTGAAAGAGATTATCACGTCGTTATCGCTTCTCATAATGACAGTTTTTGTGTCATTGCGAGCCTTTCGACTGTGGCTCAAGAGAAGCGAAAGCGTGGCAATCTGTTAGTTGTTTGTTGTTAACTGAAATTCATTAATCCATCCAGCTAAAACATCTACCCATTCATCATTATCATTAATACAAGGAACGGTGTGGAACTCTTCACCACCAGCTTCTAAAAACTCGTGTTTTCCTTCCATAGCTATTTCTTCCAACGTTTCTAAACAGTCAGATACAAAAGCAGGAGTTACAATTGCTAATTTTTTAATGCCGTCTTTTTCGGCTTTATTTACAATAGTTCTGTCGGTATAGGGTTGTAACCAAGGATCCACTCCTAAACGTGATTGGAATGAGGTAGAAACTTTATTTTCGTCTAATCCTAATTCAGAAATTACATTTTTAGTGGTTTGATAACATTGATGACGGTAGCAATATTTATGAGCTTCTGAAGGAGTATTACAACAACTTAAATTTCCTGCTTCAGGATTACAGTGCGATTTTGTAATGTCAGATTTTCTGATGTGACGCTCTGGAACTCCATGATAAGAGAATAAAATATGGTCGTAATCTTTATCAGATAAATAATCCTTTATACTATTAGATAGTGCTTTGATATATTCTGGTTTGTTGTAAAAAGCAGGTACATCGGTAATTTTCATGTTAGGAAAGAGTTCTTTTCTTAACTCTTCAGCTAATACCAAAATAGTTTCAGTAGTTGCCATGGCAAATTGAGGGTATAACGGAACTAAAAGTACTTCTGTAACACCTTTATCATGTAGTTCTTGTAATCCATTTTTAATTGAAGGATTTCCATAACGCATTGCCAAAGCAACAGGTAGTTCTGTTTTTGCTTGTACCTTGTTTTGTAAACGTTCAGATAAAACGATTAAAGGAGAACCTTCTTCCCACCAAATTTTTTGATAGGCTTCTGCCGATTTTTTAGGACGAGTATTTAAAATAATACCTTTAACAATAAATGTTCTTAGCCAGTAAGGAACGTCAATAACACGTTCGTCCATTAAAAATTCTCCTAAGTATTTTTTTACGTCTTTAGGGTTTGTGCTTTCTGGTGAGCCAAGGTTTACTAATAAAACTCCTTTCATACTATTTCAAGTTCTTTTCTTTTAACTGATTTGTCGTTTCGTATAATGCGATAGCTAAACTGTGAATTACATTCATGCTAGAATTTCTTCCGTACATTGGTATTGCAACTGTTGCGTCTACTAAATTTATGTTTTCTATACCGTTTCTTTCGCTACCCAAAAGTAATACAATTTTAGAATGTGTACAGAAATCGTAATCGCTAATATCTATGCTTTCATCGGTAATTTCAATTCCAATAATAGTGTTTCCTTCTTCTTTTAATTGAAGGATAAGTTGTTTGAAATTGTTATACGTATTATGTGATATTTGTTGAATTGTATTTCGAGCAGTTTTTTTTACAATTCTATTATCTACAGAAGGAGAGCTTTCGTGTAAATATATTTTAGATACGCCAAAACTTTCTGAAATTCGAAAACACATTCCTATATTTTCAGGAGTACGGATAGTATCACAAACAATGGTTATAGGAAATTCTTGTTGGTTGTTTTCTATATCGTAATGAGTAAGTTGTTTCATTTTGTAAGATTATGAGTTTTTAATTTTTTTCTACTGTTGTAAACTCATTACATATTGTTTAGGGGTAGTGCCAAACTTTTTTTTAAAAGCAGCAATAAAATGACTAGAAGTACTATAACCAACCTGTAAACCAACTTCGTTAACATTATATTGGTTACTTTCTAATAGTTTTCTAGCATGATCCATTTTATAGTCAAACAAAAAGCTGTATACAGTATCTCCATAAATTTGTTTGAATCCTTCTTTTAATTTTTTTAAGTTTAAACCTACTTCGTTAGATAAATCTTGTAAACTAGGAGGCTCACTCATTCTAGCAATGATTATATCTTTTGCTTTTCTTATTTTTAAAACTTCACGATCATCCACCAAAAAAGGACAATATTCTTCGTTGGTGTTTTCACCGCTGTCAAAATGTAAACTTAATAGCTCGTATGTTTTTCCTTTTATATAAAGGTCTTTCATAGAGCTTTGGTTTTTCGCTGTTAAAATTTGTTGAAGTACGAATAAAACATTAGCACTTATTTCTGCGTTGTCGTAATATTTTTTATTTTTATTATTTTCACTTAAAAAAGGTATATAACTAGCTTCTTTAGAGAAAAGAGCGTGAAACTTTTCAATAGAAATTAAAACTGAAACCAAAGAGGTTTTAGGTAGTATTTCTAAATTGATAGGTAAATCTTGTTGTGGGTTATATAGGAAAATTGAATGTTTGTCTAAAACATTAAAAGTATAGCTATTGTTATTGAAGTTAAACTTACAATTACCTTTAACACAGTAGTGTAGTTGTATGTATGAGTTGTCTATATCTCTTTTAAAAAACTCCGTTTGGTCAGAATTGTTTTGAAATTTTAGGACAAAAAAACCTTTTTCTATAGAAATTTCTCTAAATGTACTTTCTGCGATGTTTTTTGACATGAATTTAGTGGTTTACGTAAAACTTGTTATTTAGAATGGTTCTAAAATAAAATGTTTTCCCTAGTCTATTTTACTACAAAAATACACTTTTACAGAAGTTTTTAGGGGGTTTTTAAGTGAAAAAACAAATAGCGACATTAAAAGTTCTTTTAGCGATACTTTTTTTTGTTCAATATTTATATTTTTGACCGACTTTTTTGAAGAAGACTCAATGATAGTAGAAAACAAACATCATAATAATTTATACAATATAGGCGTTAGTTATAAAAAGGCTGATGCTTTGATTAGGGGGAAATTTAGTATTTCTAAAGAAAATCAAATACAACTTTTAGAAGAAGCCAAGCAAAGAGGTATAGACGGAATTTTTGTGTTGTCTACTTGTAATAGAACAGAAATTTGTGGTTTTGCAGAACATCCTTTTCAGTTAATAAGCATGTTGTGTAAATACTCAAATGGTTCGGTAGAAGAATTTGCAAACGTATCAAACGTATACAAAAACAAAGAGGCTATTAACCACCTTTTTAGAATGGGGACAGGTTTAGATAGCCAAATTTTAGGTGACTACGAAATAGTAGGGCAGTTGCGTCAGGCATTTAAACAAGCTAAAGAAGTAGGAACTACAAATGCTTATTTTGAGCGTTTGTTGAACCATGTAATGCAAGCAAGCAAGCGAGTTAAAAATGAAACTAAGTTAAGTTCAGGTACCACTTCAGTATCATATGCAGCTGTTCAATACTTAATTAATAATTTACCAGATTACAACTCGAAAAATATTTTAGTATTTGGATTAGGTAAAATGGGAAAACATACCTGTAAAAACCTAGCAGAATACACACAAAATAAATCGGTAAGTTTAATTAATAGAACTGAAGAAAAGACTTCAGCATTTGTAAAAGAACATAATTCTATTAGAAAAGCGTCATATGCAAATTTAGCAAAGGAGGTTTCAAATAGTGATGTTCTAATTGTTTCTACAGGAGCAAGTTTTCCTACGGTTACAAAAGAACATGTTCCAACAGATAAGGAATTATTGATTTTAGATTTATCAATGCCAGCAAATGTGTCAAAAGAAGTGGCAGGTTTAGAGAATGTAACAATGGTAAATGTAGATGATCTTTCCAAAATAACTGATGAAACATTAGCAATACGCCAACAAGAAGTACCATTAGCAGAGGCGATTATTGAAACTCATAACCAAGAATTTCAAGAATGGTTAAATCATAGAAGATTTACGCCAGCAATTACTGCTTTAAAAGAATCATTACAAAATATTCAACAAGGAGAAATAGCCTTCCATAAGAAGAAAATTAAAAATTTTGATGAAGAACAGGCAGAAATATTAACATCAAGATTTATTCAAAAAATAACCACACAGTTTGTTAAACACTTAAAAGACGAAGAAACTTCGGTAAATACAAGTATTGAAGTAATGGCTAAAGTGTTTGGAGCAAATTTAGAAACCATCCATGCAGAAGATAATTAGAATAGGTACCCGCGATAGCCAATTGGCTATGTGGCAAGCAAGAAAAGTTCAAAAACTTTTAGAAGAATTAGGCCATCAAACTCAATTAATCCCCGTTAAAGCAACGGGTGATTTAGTTTTAGATAAACCCCTTTACGAATTAGGAATTACAGGGATTTTTACTAAAAATTTAGATATCGCTATGTTGAATGACGACATTGATATTGCAGTACATTCTATGAAAGATGTTCCTACAGTATTGCCAGAAGGTATTATACAAGCAGCTGTTTTAAAACGTGCTAATTATAACGATATATTGTTGTTAAAGGACAATGAAGAGTTTATGGCGCAACCCAACGGAGTAGTTGCTACGGGTAGTTTACGTAGAAAAGCCCAATGGTTAAATCGTTATCCAACTCACAAGGTAGAGGGTTTACGTGGAAATGTAAATACACGCTTACAAAAGTTAGAAAGTAATGACTGGAACGGTGCTATTTTTGCAGCAGCAGGATTGGAACGTGTAGGTTTAAGACCTAAAGGAGCTGTTAATTTGTCTTGGATGATTCCTGCACCAGCACAAGGAGCTATAATGGTTACAGCTTTAGATGAAAATCAAGAAATAAAAGAAATTTGTGCTAACCTAAATGATAAAGACACTGAAATTTGTACAGGTATAGAGCGTGAGTTTTTAAATCGTTTAGAAGGAGGGTGTACAGCACCTATTGGTGCATTAGCTTTTATAAATGAGAAAGAAGAAGAAATTAACTTTAAAGGAGTTTTACTAAGTAGAGATGGTAAAAAGAAAATTGAAGTTAGCAAGAAAGTAAAAGTAGGAAAACATAAATATATAGCAAAAGATTGTGCGAATTACGTGATAGATAAAGGAGGGAAGCTAATTATGATGGAAGACGAAGGAATTGAAAAACAGTTTTCAATCTATTCGACAAAAAAACTATCAGAAGCACAAAAAAAACTATTACCAACAAGCATGAATGTTCAGGATAGTGATTTTATTAAAATTCGTTTTAATAGAATTGCTCCTAAAGTAGTTAAGGAAGAAATAGAAAATGTAATTATTACTAGTAAAAACGGAGTAGAAGCATTACTAAACTCATTTACTTCAGATGAATTACAATTTAAAAATATTTATTGTGTTGGTAGAAGAACCAAAAAGTTAATTGAACAACGTATAGGAAAAGTAACACACTCAGAAAGAAATGCTAAGAAACTTTCTGATTATCTATCAAAAGAATTAAAAGGGCAGGAGGTAACTTATTTTTGTAGTAATCTACGTTTAGATACTTTACCACTTATCTTAAAAGCAAAGGGCATTACTGTAAATGAAGTAGAAGCTTATAAAACAACGTATAGTCCAGCAAAAGTTAATGAAAAGGTAAATGGAGTGTTGTTTTATAGCCCATCAACAGTAGAGAGTTACATGGAAAAAAATACTGCAGATAAAATAGCCTTTTGTATTGGAGATAGTACTGCTAACGAAGCAAAAAAACATTTTAAAGAAGTACAAATAGCAAAATTACCAACAGTAGAAAGCGTTTTGGAGTTGGTTAATTTACATTTTGTAAAGGAATAGAAATGAAGGGAATGTTTTATTTTATGTGTTTTTTGTTTCTTTTTAGCTGTAAAAATAAAAAGACAGAAAAACTTATATATCCACGTCAAATAGGAGATATTAGTTATGATGTAAAGTTAGACAGTCCAAGTTTTATTCCATGCAACGGAAATGATAAAATATTTCAATACTTCAATAATGGCAAAGGTTTAGAGTATAAAGGAAGTAAAAGAGAAATAGAAAATTTATTTAAAAAAAAGTATACTCATATAAAAGTGGATGAAAGCGGATTGATAAGGATTCGTTTCATTGTTAACTGTAAAGGAGAAACAGGCAGGTTTAGAGTTATACAAATGAATAATAACTACGAACAATTTACTTTTGATAATAGAATTACTAATCAGCTATTGATGTTAACTCAAAGCTTAAATGGCTGGAAAACAAAACAAGATGGTCGAGATAGAGAAATAGATTATTATCAATACTTGATATTTAAAATTGAAAAAGGAAACCTTATTGAAATTTTACCATGAGATCTATTATAATATGTTTGTTAAGTTTTTTTGCGAGTAATACTTTTACTCAAAACTGCAATGCATACAAATGGGAAGGGGAGATTAAAAAATATGAGGCTTGTAAAAAACAAAAAGAAGCCTATCAATTTTATCAGTTCACCAAAGAGTATCAAGAATTATTAGATGAAGCCATACAGATAGATTCTACTTATGATAAAGCTTATTGGGCTAAGTCAATTGCATATTTAAAAAGTGGAGATTTTTTATCATGGAAACCATTAATTGACAAGGCTGTAGAATTAAATCCTAAAATGCATTTAGGTTATAGAGGATGGTGTAGATATCAATTTTTTAGAGATTATAAAGGAGCTATAAAAGATATAGAACAATATGAAAAAATTATAAAAGATGATATAGGTTACTGTCAAAATGGAGACTATCATTTACGAATAGCAAAAGCAATTTGTTATAAAGCAGTTGGAAAAAAAGATAAGGCAATTAAAATAATCGAGGATTATTTAAAAGATAATAACGAAGAACCTGATCTGTACAACTATTTTCATCTGGGAGTTTTGTATTTCGAAAAAGGAAATTATAATAGAGCTTTAAGTAACCTTATGAAGCAAAAGGAGAATAATAACTTAGCAGATAATAGGTACTACATAGCAATGTGTTATAAAAAAAAGAATAACCTCAATAAGTATAAAGAAATAATATTAGAAGCAAAGAAGTTATTTGAAGAAGGATATTTATTAAATGATCCATACACTCATCACTATGATAAGGTGTATTTGTCTCAAATAGAAGAGGAAATTAATAAAAGTAAAAGATTTACCCCTTAAACTTTTAAAAAGAAAATTAATGTTTAGAACACGAAGACTAAGAAAAACAGAAAACATCCGTCGATTAGTTAGAGAAAATAAGCTTTCGGTAGATGATTTTGTATACCCATTATTTATTGAAGAAGGAACAGGCATTGAAACCGAAATTCCATCAATGCCAGGAATCAATCGTTATTCATTAGATACTATTTCTAAAGAATTAGATGAAGTTGTAGCTTTAAAAATTCCAGCAGTATTATTATTCGGTATTCCATCTAAAAAAGATGATGAAGGGACTGAAACTTGGAATGATAACGGAATTATGCAACAAGCTATCCGATTCATAAAAAAGAATTACCCAAGTTTATATGTAATTACTGATGTATGTTTTTGTGAATATACAAGTCATGGTCACTGTGGAGTTATACACGATAATGATGTAGATAACGATGCAACTCTAGTTAACTTAGCAAAACAAACCGTATCACATGCGAAAGCTGGAGCAGATATGGTAGCACCATCAGGAATGATGGACGGTGCTATAGCTATGATGCGTGAGTCGTTAGATAATACAGGTTTTGCGAACTTACCAATCATGGGATATTCTGTAAAATACGCATCAGGATTTTACGGACCTTTCAGAGAAGCGGTAGATTCAGCACCGTCGTTTGGAGATAGAAGAACGTATCAAATGGACCCTTCTAATAGAGATGAAGGATTACGAGAAGCAACTTTTGATGATGAAGAAGGAGCAGATATTTTAATGGTAAAACCAGCACTATCGTATTTAGATATCATAAGAGATTTAAAAAATAATTTTGATAGACCTATTGCTTGCTATAATGTAAGTGGAGAATACTCAATGGTAAAAGCAGCAGCCGAAAAAGGATGGATTGATGGTGAAAAAGTAATGATGGAAAGCTTACTGTCTATGAAAAGAGCAGGAGCAGATATTATCATTACCTACTTTGCCAAAGAAGCAGCTAGAGTTTTAAATAGATAAAATGGAAAGAATAGCTGTAGCAGGAAATATAGAAGCCCCGATATATAAATTTTTATTAGATAAAGGGTTTAAAATATCTATACAAGGAGAGTATTGGGTTGCTAAAAATAATAATTTCGAGGCTATAGCTGATAATATAATAGAACTGGCAGGTATTATATACTTGAGAGAAAATAAAGGTAAGAACTGGAAAGCTAGTGATGATGTAATTGATAATTATATCGACTTTCTTAAAATGAATGAAAAATAAATGGAATTCAAAAAATCACAAGAATTATATAACAAAGGATTAGAAAACTTAGTAGGAGCAGTAAATTCACCAGTGCGTGCATTTGCATCTGTAGGAGGGAATCCTTTATTCATAAAAAAAGCGAAAGGAAGTAAGATTACTGATGTAGATAATAATTCATACATCGATTTAGTATTGTCATACGGTCCAATGATTTTAGGACACCGTCATAAAAAAGTAGAAAAAGCTATTAGAAAAGCCTTGAAAAATGGGTATTCTTTTGGAGCATCAACAAAAGGTGAAATTAAATTAGCAAAAATTGTTTGTGATGCTTTCTCGGGAATGGATAAAGTACGCTTTGTAAATTCTGGTACAGAGGCTGTATTAAGCGGAATTCGTTTAGCGAGAGCGTTTACTGGAAAAGACAAAATTATAAAGTTTGCAGGTTGTTATCACGGGCATCAAGATGCTTTATTAGTAGCTGCAGGTTCTGGTTTAGCTACGTTGAGTTTACCAGGAAGTAAAGGAGTTCCAGAAGGAGCTGTAAAAAATACGTTGATTGCAAATTACAACGATTTAGAAAGTGTAAAAGCACATTTTGAAGCTCATGATGATATTGCAGGAGTTATTTTAGAACCTATCGCAGGAAACATGGGAGTAGTAACTCCACAAGATGACTTCTTAAAAGAATTAAAAGAGTACGTAAACTCAAAAGGAGCTTTATTAATTATTGATGAGGTAATGACAGGTTTCCGTTCTAAGTTTGGGGGAGCTCAAGAAATATTAGGTGTTGAAGCTGACATTACTTGTTTAGGAAAAGTAATTGGAGGAGGTTTTCCAGTAGGAGCCTATGGAGCACGTAATGAAATTATGGAAACAGTAGCCCCATTAGGAGGAATGTACCAAGCAGGAACATTGAGTGGTAACCCAATTGCCATGGCAGCAGGAATTTCAACCTTAACAGAATTAAAGAAGCAAAATCCATATGAAAGGTTCAATGAGATAGCTCAAATTATTGAGGTACTCTTACTAGAATCAGCAAAAAAGCACGGAGTTGAAATTACAGTTAACCGATTTGGTTCGATGATTAATCCATTCTTTACTAATAAAAAAGTAACCAACTTTGAAGATGCACAAACTTCAGATACGAAGAAATATGCTACTTTCTTTTGGGAAATGGCTAAAAATGGGGTGTTTTTACCTCCAAGTCAGTTTGAAGCTTGGTTCTTATCATCAGCATTAACAGAAAAAGATATTCAAGAGATAGCTAATGCCATTGATAAGTCGATGGAAGCAGTATCAAAAATGTAGAATAAATAATTGTCATTACGAGGAAGAATGACGTACAGATAGACATGATAAAAAACGATTTATTTTTAAGAGCATTAAAAGGAGAAACAGTTGATCGTCCACCAGTATGGATGATGCGTCAAGCAGGAAGGTATTTGCCAGAGTTTATGGAAATTCGAGAAAAGTACGATTTCTTTACACGTTGTAGAACTCCAGAATTAGCATCAGAAATTACAGTACAACCAATTCGTAGATACGGAATGGATGCTGCAATATTATTCTCAGACATTTTAGTAATTCCACAAGCAATGAATATTGAAGTGGAAATGAAACCAAATTTTGGACCTTATTTACCAAACCCTGTAAGAGACAAAAAAGGATTAGATAGTGTAATTATACCTGATATTCATGAAGAATTAGGCTATGTAATGGATGCTATTAAAGCAACTAAAGAAAAGCTGAATGATGAAATACCATTGATAGGTTTTGCAGGGTCTCCATGGACAATTTTATGTTATGTTGTACAAGGACAAGGGTCTAAGAATTTTGATAAGGCAAAAGAATTTTGTTTTACGCAACCAGTTTTGGCACACGAATTGCTTCAGAAGATTACAGATACCACAATTGCTTATTTAAAAGAAAAGGTAAAAGCAGGTGTGAATGCTGTACAAGTTTTTGATTCTTGGGGAGGAATGTTATCTCCAACAGATTATCAGGAGTTTTCATGGCAATACATTAATCAAATAATAGAAGCATTAAAAGATGATGCACCAGTAATAGCTTTCGGTAAAGGATGCTGGTTTGCCTTACATGAAATGGCACAATCAAACGCCTCAGCTTTAGGAGTAGACTGGACATGTTCTGCAAGAAATGCACGTTATTTAACAGGAGGAAATATTACATTACAAGGTAATTTTGATCCTTCAAGATTATTGTCTCCACCAGCCGAAATAAAAAAGATGGTACACCAAATGATAAATGAGTTTGGTAAAGACAAATATATTGTTAACTTGGGGCACGGAATTTTACCAAATATACCGATAGAGAATGCAAAAGCATTTATAGATGCGGTAAAAGAGTATAAAGCCGACAGATAACCCCTTTTAAATAATTAAAAATGAAGAAATTATCTTTTGTTTTGATGTGTTTTTTAACGACTGTTATTTTCGCACAAAATAAAACGTATTACAATTTTGCGGTAAACAATTGTGTAGAAGAAAGTGCCGAAGGTTTGATTGATAAGTGCATTAAAGGCTCTTATTTGTTAAATTATAACTTTACTACAATTGACAGTAAAACAGTAAGTACAGACAAAATTAACAAGCCAATTGTATTGATAGCAAATGCTACTTGGTCGGCTCCTTGCTGGGGAGATGTACCAGCCCTAAACAAAATGGTAGAAAAATATAATAATCAATTGGAGTTTATTATGATTTTTTGGGATAAGGAAGCTAAAGTTAAAAGAATGGCTGAAAAGTTAGATAAGAGAATTAAGCTTGTTCCTGCAAGAGACATCGATAAAGTTCAAAAAGGATTTTTAGATATCAGTGGGTTTGTTCATAAGTTAGACTACCCAACAGCATACTTAATAGGTAAAGACAAACAGTTTGTTAATGTTAAAAGAGGAGCTGCAACACCAACAAAAGAAGTAGGTTGGGATAAAGTTAACGAAATAAATACCAAAAACTTTGAAGATTTTTTAGCACCAATATTAAAATAAATCATTTGAAATAATATTACTAGTAACCTCTTTCTTTATTGAAAGAGGTTTTTTATTTTCACACAAAAAAAGATATGATACAAAATATTGTAAAAGGAATTAAAGCCTATTTTGGTGCTTTCGGAATGATTTCAAAACTAAAGCTATGGAAGTATTTTATTATTCCAATGTTTATAAGCCTATTAACAGCAACGTTTATTGGTTTTATGGCCTATACATTTTCAGATAATATTGGTCATTATGTAGCCAATTTCTGGAAATGGGAGTTTGGTAAAGAAACCTTTGAGGTTATCAGTACTTTTATAAGCGGATTACTTATTGTAGTAATAGGTTTAGTATTGTATAAACATATTGTAATGGCTTTATCTGCGCCTTTTATGAGTCCAGTTTCAGAAAAAATTGAAGATCATCTTAGAGGAGAAGACCATACACATAGAATAACTTCTTTTCAAGAGCAATTAATTAGAGGTATACGAATAAACCTTAGAAATTTAACTAGAGAGCTCTTATTGACAATCCCTATCTTATTGTTAGGTTTTATTCCTGTAATTGGTATTATTTCAACGATATTACTGTTTTTAATGCAAGCATATTATGCCGGTTTTGGAAATATGGATTATACCTTAGAACGTCATTTTAAATACAGAGAAAGTATCAATTTTGTAAAAGAAAATAAAGGGCTAGCTATAGGAAATGGAGTGGTATTTATGTTGTTTTTATTAATTCCTGTTATCGGAGTAATTTTGGTATTACCACTATCAGTAACCGCAGCTACTACAGAAACTATTAAGAAAATACAGCTTAAAAAATTACCAGAATAAGTACTTTTGCACGTCAATAGAAACAAACACATGAAAGAACAATTTTACGCCTACATTCAAGAATTACAAGATACCATAACATCAAAGCTGGAAGAAATAGATGGTGAAGCTAAGTTTCAAGAAGATTTATGGAAGCGTGCTGAAGGAGGAGGAGGTAGAACTCGTGTAATTGAAAATGGGAATATTTTTGAAAAAGGTGGCGTAAATATATCTAAAGTATTTGGAGAGTTACCAGAAGCATTAAGAAAGCAGTTTGGAGTAGAAAGTGGAGATTTCTTTGCCTGTGGATTGAGCTTGGTAATTCACCCGAAGAATCCATTTGTACCTACAGTACATGCTAATTGGCGTTATTTTGAAATGTATGATGGTGAAGGAAATATTGTTACCCAATGGTTTGGTGGTGGACAAGATTTAACTCCGTATTACTTATTTGAAGAAGACGCAATACATTTTCATGAGATATGTAAAGAAGCTTGTGATAAGCATCACCCAGATTTTTACCCAAAGTTCAAAGAAACTTGTGATAATTATTTTTGGAATGCGCATAGAAATGAAGCACGTGGCTTAGGAGGCTTGTTCTTTGATTATTTAAAAGAAACAGAAGAGTTTTCAATGCAAGATCGATATGATTTTGTAACTGAAGTAGGAAATAGCTTTTTAAACTCCTATGTGCCTATTGTTGAGAGAAGAAAAGACATTGCCCACACTCAGGAGCATAAAGATTGGCAGGAAGTTCGTCGTGGTCGTTATGTAGAATTCAATTTAGTACACGATAGAGGAACCTTATTTGGTTTAAAAACCAATGGACGTATCGAAAGTATTTTAATGAGTTTACCACCAACAGTACAGTGGAAATATAATCACCATCCAAAAGAAGGTTCTGAAGAAGCAAAATTATTAGAGGTATTGACAAAACCTAAAAATTGGGTGTAAACATTTCTTTTTAAAATAAATAGAAAGGAAAAAAGACAAAACAGATAAAGTTTTGTCTTTTTTTGTTAGATAGAAAATTAATATTAAAAATAAAATAGTGCTTAATAATTTTAATTAGGTTAAAGAGTTCAAAAATAGAATTTTGAGTAAAGAAACAATAGTTTAATTAGATATTAGAGTATTCGTAATGATATTCTATGTTTACAGAGATAACAATAATCTATTTATTGTTTTTTATAGTTGAATTGAGGATAATTTAATCGATAAAGAAAAAATCAAAAATATTTAACGTATAAAACCATGAAAAAATCGTTGCTTTTTAGTAACTTCGCAAGCGTTTAAAATTATACACTATGGCTAGATACGAATTGAAGTTGCCTAAAATGGGCGAAAGTGTTGCAGAAGCAACAATAACTTCTTGGGTAAAAGAAGTTGGAGAAACTATTGATATAGATGATACCGTTGTTGAAGTAGCTACAGATAAAGTAGATAGCGAAGTACCTAGTGAAGTTGAAGGAACTTTAGTTGAAATCTTATTTGAAAAAGATGCTGTTGTGCAAGTAGGTGAAACTATTGCAATTATAGAAACAGAAGGAGAGGAAGGAGCAACAGCTGATGCGTCTAAGAAAGAAGAAGTTAAACCAGAAACTGTAGCTGCTGTAGAGAAAACTGTTGAAGTAGCTAAAGAAACAGTAGCGACTACGATTGATACTTCATCAAGCGATCGTTTTTATTCACCATTAGTTAAGAGTATTGCGCAAACAGAAGGAATATCTGTTGAAGAGTTAGAAAACATAAAAGGAACTGGCAAAGAAGGAAGAGTTACTAAGAATGATATTTTATCATACTTAGAAAACAGAGGAAGTCAGCCAGAAGTTGTAGCTCCAGCTTCAACAGAAAAGAAATCGGTACCTCAGTCAGCACCAGCACCAACTCCTGTTTCGTTAAGTGGTCAAGATGAAATTATAGAAATGAGTCGTATGGGGAAATTAATCTCTAAACATATGGTTGACTCTATTCAAACATCAGCACACGTACAATCGTTTATTGAAATTGATGTAACTAATATTGTTAATTGGAGAAATAAGGTTAAAAAAGCCTACCAACAAAGAGAAGGAGAAAAGTTAACATTTACACCAATATTTATGCAAGCTGTTGCTTCTACAATAAAGAAGCATCCAATGATAAATATTTCTGTTGATGGAGATAAAATTATTAAAAGAGGGAACGTAAATTTAGGAATGGCAGCTGCCTTACCTGACGGAAATTTAATCGTACCAGTAATTAAAAATGCTGATATGTTAAATTTGGTAGGTATGACAAAGCAAGTAAATGATTTAGCTACTAGAGCTCGTGCTAATAAGTTAAAACCGGATGAGATTCAAGGAGGAACTTATACAGTAACGAATGTTGGTAGCTTTGGAAGTATTACAGGTACACCAATAATTAACCAACCTCAAGTAGCAATTTTAGCTTTAGGAGCTATTGTTAAAAAACCTGCAGTAATTGAAACTCCAGAAGGAGATTTTATAGGAATCCGTCATAAGATGATTGTATCACATTCTTATGATCATAGAGTAGTAAATGGAGCTTTAGGAGGTATGTTTATAAAAACATTAAAAGAAATTTTAGAATCTTGGGATGTAAATCAAGATTTTTAAGAAAGAAGAAATAATATTTTAAAAGGCTTAGGTAAATACCTAAGCCTTTTTGTTTCAACTATGTTGGTTATTTAACTATTAATATTTTTATTGATACATTTTGAGAGTACAGTTTACCAAATATTAAGGCTTGCTTGAAGAATCTAGGAGTTTATTGAGAACTCTTATTTTTTATGAAAATACCACCAATTCATATCTCGTGTTAGTCGATATCCTAATTTTTCATAAAGCTTAATTGCAGGATTTCCTTTATTAGTATGTAAAATAGGATGTTTTCCAGCTTTTAAAATTTCTTTAGTAACATGTTGAGAAAGTTGTTTAGCCAATCCTTTTCTTGTATGTTCAGGATGAGTAACTACAGCACTAACTTCAATAAAGTTATCAGTTTGCATACGTTGTCCAGTTACAGCAACAAGTTTGTTATCCTTAAAAATCCCAAAATACTTTCCCATATCAAAAGTTCTTTTTCTATAATAACCAGGCATTACTAACCATACAAGGTTATAAATTTCATCAACATGTTCTTCAGTTAACGGAATTATTTCTTCAATAATATCAAAATCAGTTAAGTCTTCAAGTATCATTTGGCAACCATCAATCTTTTTGTATAGAAGAATTTTGTCTTTGTCATAAGTAGGTGTTTTATTTTCAGAAACTAAAAAGAATTTATCTGTAAGCTTTGCATATTCATTTAGAGCATACGTTGTTTTTGAAGCCTCAGTAAAAGCACCAAAAGGACAAATAGTAGGATTATAAAACTTTACACTATTATAATTAATAGCAAATTTTTCATGTGTTTCACACAACGAATGCCAAACAGGATTTTGAAGTTTGTTATTCATTATAAATATTGGTTAAAGCAGTATTTAAGTTTGAAAAAATAAAATTATAAACATTACTTGTTTTCTCATAGGAAATCCTACTTCCTTTTAATAAAATATAAGCCATTTCACCTAAAGCTATTTTCAAAATAAATGAAGGAGCATTCATGGGAAGTACAGGTTTATTAATAACCTTTCCTAGTAGCTTTGTAAAACTTTCATTAGTCTGATGTTCGGGAGCAACAGCATTATAAACTCCAGTAAAACCGTTGTCTTCTATCGCTTTTGTATACAGTTCACATAAGTCATGAATGTGAATCCAAGGCATATACTGTTTACCATTTCCTAAGGCAGATAGAAACAAAGGAGTATTCATCTTTTGTAATGCACCACCATTTTTAGAAAGTACAACACCAGTTCGTAAAATGGTTACAGGAATATCTATTTGTTCGAATTGAAGAGCAGCATTCTCCCATTTTACACAAATTTTAGAGATAAAATCATTTTCAGGTTTATCATTTTCTGTATAGATTTTATTAGAAGTAATTGCTCCATAATATCCAATACCAGAAGCAGAAATAAATTTCTTGATGGATATTTGATACTCTTGTATTTTATTAAATAGTAAAGAAGCTGTTTTTACACGGCTATCAATCAATTCTTTTTTTCTTTCATTAGTCCAACGTTTATCAGCAATTCCAGCTCCTGCCAAATGAATAATATAACTTACATTATTAAAAGCATCTTTATCAATAAAGCCTTCTTTAACATTCCAACGAAATTCGTTACTCTTTTTTGGAGTTCTGGTAAGAATGTTAACCACATGCCCTTTACTAGTTAACCTTTTTGTTAACTCTTTTCCGATTAAGCCAGTTCCTCCTGTAATTAATATAGTTGCCATAGTACTCAAAAATAAACATTCATTTTTAAAAAAGAGGAGAGTAGGAGAAAGATTATAAAAAAAATAATCATCAAATACCTAGTAAAATTAAGACTTATGAATCTTTTATAAAAAAAAGTTAAAAAAATAAAAACCGTCATCACCATTTTTTCGTAAGTAAGGTAGAATGAGTAATTAACTTTAAAATTTACAACCATGAAAAAAATGAAATTAATTATTGGAGCCGGTGCTTTAGCATTAATAGGTTTAGTCTTATTAGCAGCCGATCACATTGATGCTCCAGATGTAACAGGAGGCTCAAGTGATATTACAGACTTTTACGCTTTTCAAGGAGAAAATACGAGCAATCTTGTGTTTGCAGCAAATATTCAAGGATTACTAAGTCCTTCAGCTACGGCAGCAGCAAGTTTTGATGAAAATGTATTAATTGAGTTTAATATTGATAATACTGGTGATAATGTTGAAGACTTGGTAATTCAAGCAATTCCTAGAGATGGAAAAATGTACTTTTTTGGTCCATACAATCCATCAACTACTGGTTTAACTAGTACGTTACCTCAAGATGGAACAGAATATGGGGTTTCTATAACTCCTTATGGATCTAGTGCTATTATTGGTAGTAAGGGAGGAATGCAATTTTTTGCAGGGCCTAGAGACGATCCTTTCTTTATGGATTTTGCACAATACGGTGAAATTATAGCTGGAAATGCAGGTGGTTTTAACGATCCAGGAGCAGATACTTTTGCTGGGACTAATGTATTATCAGTTGTAGTAGAAGTTCCAAAATCTATGATTGGAGGTTCAGGTACTATTAATACTTGGGTAGAAACTAAAACGAAGCAGTAAAAAACAATCAACTTTAAAATTCAAAGACATGAAACTTAACAATATAAAAATCTTAGCAATTTCAATTCTATCAATCTTTGCCTTAGCAAGTTGTAGTGATGATGATAATAACATGCCACCAATGGCTTCTATTGACTTCTCGGGAAGTTACATGCAAAAAGACCAAATGGGTAGACCAGCAGTAAATACAGTATTTGTAAATAGCGATATGAAAGATGCGTTTAATGTAACAATACCGTCAGAACAAGGAGCAAATTTTGCTGCAATGTTTGAAACAAATTTAAAAGCGTTAAGCCCAGCATATGCAAATGACGGAGATACCAACGCATTAGGTTTAGATGCAGCAGCTTTTGCAGGTGTTTTAGCTACCGATGTATTAACCGTTTCATTAGATGGAACAACAACTTTTTATGATGGAACAAATGTGTTAACAGGTAGAGCTTTGGCAGATGATGTAATTACCGTTGAATTATTATTGATTTTCGGAGGCGAGGACTTTTCTGAAAATCCTACATTATCAGATGATAATGTAGATGGAAATGATAAAGACTTCTTAAGTTCTTTTCCATATTTAGCAAGTCCTTGGTAAAATGGGGAGACTAAACCTCCTGGGGTTAAAATTGGTTGCTTTTTAGCAACCAATTTTTAAACAAATTATTAACTAAAAATCCTTCTAAAATGAAAACTATAAAAATAATTATTTGTGCTATTTTAAGCAGCACAATACTAAGTTGTACAACTTCAAAAACAACAAAGGTAGCTAACCAAGAAGAGTATAATAAATATCTACAAAGTACAACCACCACTTCAGAATCGTTAGCTCAAAAAGAACTAGATTTTTGGCAGAAAAAACTAAACAATCAGCCAACGCAGTATCCATATTTAAGTAAAATAGCAAAGGCTAATTCATTACTTTTTTCAGAAAAAGGAAATATTTCTTATTTGATAGAAGCTGAAGAAAAGCTGTTAAAAATCAATCAAAAAACAAATTATAACAAAGCCTCACATTTACGATCATTAGCAAGAAACTATATTTCTCAACATCGATTTAAAGAATCGTTAGAATTATTAAAAAAAGCAGAAGTAAATGGAGAAAACCTAAATGCTACTCAAAAAATGTTGTTTGATGTTTATTTAGAGTTAGGAGAACCTGAAAAAGCTTCAGAATACTTAGCAGAAATTGAAAATTATACTGACTTTGATTATCTAATAAGAGTTTCTAAATGGCATGATTATAAAGGAGACTTATCTTCAGCAATTCGTTTTATGGAAAAGGCCATGAAAAAAGCAGAAGAAGCTAATAATAAAGATTTAAAAGCATGGAGTTATACTAACTTAGCTGACTTTTATGGACATAATGGTCAAATAAAAGATTCTTATAAATTATATTTAAAAGCATTAGAACTAGATAACAGTAACGCGTATGCAAAAAAAGGTATTACTTGGATAGTATATTCTCATGATAAAAATCCAGATGAAGCACTCCGAATTTTAGATATCATAAGTAACGAACATTCTTCTCCAGATTACTATTTGTTAAAGGCAGAAATAGCCGAGTTTAAGAATAATTTAACAATAAAAGAAAGTAATATAGAGGTATATTTATCGGCTGTAAAAAATAGCTCATATGGTGTAATGTATAATCAGCATTTAGCTAAATTATATTTAGAAGAATTTAATGATACATCTAGTGCGTTATCATACATCGAAAAAGAAATTGAGAGTAGGTCTACGCCACAATCTTACGATTTACTAGCCTGGTATTATTACAAAAATAAAGACTTTAAAAAAGCTTTAGAAGTAATTAATACATATGTAGTAGATAAAACTTTCGAGCCCGAAATACAGTATCATATAGCTGAAATTTACAAAGCAAATGGAATTAATGATAAAGCTATGGCTTTAAAAGAAGAGTTATTAGACAGCTCTTTTGAGTTAGGTCCGTTGATGACAGAAAAAATTTTAAATATATAACCAAACTTCAGTATTTTGAAAACAAAGATTTTATTTTTAGCATTATTGTTAGGTAGTTACCATGTATTTTCACAACAATTTAAAGGAAAGGTATTAAATACCAACAAAAAGCCTTTAGAGAATGTATATGTATATAATACTACTAGTAACAGCCATACACATACAAAAGTTAATGGAGAATTTATCTTAGATAATTCAAAAGTAGGAGATATTATTGAATTTGGAATTCTAGGATACAAAAAAATCAACTTAGAATTAGGTAGTGACGATCTAAGCTCTCCAAAAACAATTATTTTAGAAATGAAAAGTTTTTTGTTAGATGAGATGGTATTATCTAATAAGAGAGATCCATTACAAACAATTGTAAGAGTTGATTTAGATAAAAAACCAGTAAGTTCATCTCAACAAATATTACAACGAGTACCAGGACTTTTTATAGGTCAACATGCTGGTGGAGGAAAAGCGGAACAAATATTTTTAAGAGGTTTTGATATTGATCACGGTACAGATATAGCGTTGTCGGTAGACGGAACACCAGTAAATATGGTTTCTCATGCACACGGACAAGGGTATAGTGATTTACACTTTATAATTCCTGAAACCATCGAAAAAATTAACTTCGGAAAAGGGCCTTATTACGCAAGCAAAGGAGACTTTAATACAGCAGGATATGTAGATTTTAAAACAAAAACATATTTAGAAAATAGTCAAGTAGAAGTAGGTATAGGTCAGTTCAATACATTTAGAACTTTAGGAATGTTTAATTTGTTAGATAAAAACAATACAGATAATGCTTATGTTGCTATTGAATATTTAGAAACAGATGGTTTTGTAGAATCTCCTCAGAATTTTAGTCGAATTAATATTTTTACGAAGTATAGAACCTTTTTAAAAGACAATAGTAGTTTATCATTATCAGCTTCACATTTTACGAGTAAATGGGATGCTTCTGGACAAATACCGCAAAGAGAAGTTGATAATGGAAATATTACTCGTTTTGGTTCAATTGATGATACTGAAGGAGGAACAACATCAAGAACAAACATAAACTTAGAACACTCAAAAGTTTTAAAGAACGATGTTAGTGTAACTTCAAATGTTTTTTATTCAAATTATAATTTTAATTTATTTTCAAACTTTACCTTCTTTTTAGATGATCCTGTGAACGGAGATCAAATAAAGCAAACTGAAAATAGAGATGTTTTCGGGTTCAATACACAGTTTAAAAAGAAAACCCATATATCAAATACACCAGTAGAGTTAACCTTTGGAACAGGTTTACGTGCTGATATTGTAGATAACTTAGAGTTATCACATACACTTCAAAGAAAAGAAGTGTTAGACCAAATTCAATTAGGAAAGGTAAATCAAACTAACTATTATGCTTTTGTAAATAGTGAGTTTGAGTTTGGAAAATTTATGGTGGCACCAGCTTTACGTTTAGATTATTTAAAATTTAACTACAATGATTATTTACTAGATGAATACAAAACGTTTTCTGAATCACAAGTAGTAGTTAATCCTAAGATAAATGTTACTTATACTCCAAATGAAAAAATTCAATGGTTTTTAAAATCAGGAATAGGCTTTCATTCAAACGATACTAGAGTAGTAGCTACACAACCTAATAGGAAAACATTACCTAGAGCTTATGGTGTTGATTTAGGAACTGTTTGGAAGCCAACCTCAAAAATAGCTATAAATACAGCATTGTGGTACTTACTTTCAGAAGATGAATTGGTTTATGTTGGAGATGCTGGTATTGTAGAACCTTCAGGAGAATCACAGCGTTATGGTATTGATTTAGGTCTTAGATATCAATTAACAGATTGGTTATATTTTGATAGTGATGCTACTTTTACAAAAGCAGAAAGTGTTGATGATCCGTCTGGAGAAAACAATATTCCTTTAGCTCCTAAAGTGACTGTAACAGGAGGATTATCAGTAAATAATTATAAGAACTTTTCAGGAGGAGTTCATTACAGATATATAGGTGATAGACCTGCAAATGAAGATAATTCAATAGTAGCAGAAGGTTATTTTGTTACAGATGCGAATATTAGCTATAAAATAAATAATATAACACTAGGTGTAGCGTTAGAAAATATTTTTGATGTAGCTTGGAATGAAACACAGTTTGCTACAGAATCAAGGTTACAAAATGAACCAAATTCTGTAGAAGAAATTCATTTTACACCAGGAACTCCGTTTTCTGCAAAAGCCACCATACGATATTCTTTTTAAAGATAATGATAGTCCGGGGGGGCTTGATAAGTTGTCATTTTTTAGAAGGATTAATGGCAACAAAAATATAGCCGCTTTAAGCGGCTATATTAATTTTTAAAATAGATTATTATACTGCACCTAGAGTATATAATTGTTCTAAAGTAGGAGTTTCGCTACCACCTGCTGGCTCAAGAGTAATACCAAAAGCTTGTGAATCATTAGGATTGTTAATAGTAAATATTTTACTATCACTAGCAGTAAAGTTATCTATAGTACCTAAACTAGTTGGAGATAACGGATCAAGTTTTAAAGACCATACTTGGTATACTTTTCCTTCTGGTGGATCAGGTAAACCTTGAACATCTAAGAAAATATTTTTAGAGTTTTTATTCCAATATACCTTTGCATAGGCTTCAGGATATACTTTTTGTCCTTGTAAAGGAACTGTAACTATATCTTTACTTCTTATTACTGCTAAAAGTTTTTTGTTTTCAGCTAAATTAGCATTAGTTTCATCTAACTGAATTTCATATTGTTCTTTAGCTTCATTAATAGTGTCTATTTGCCCTTGTAAATTAGCACTCTTATTTAACGATAAAATTAAAGTACTACCAACTACTAAAGCAGCAGCCCACCCTGTATAAGTTACCCAATTATTTTTAGATGTTCGTAAAGGAATTGTTTTAGCTGAATCTTCTTTTTCTTGTAACATTTTTATTAAAACGTCTTTAAAAGAATTTTTAGCATCTTTAGGAGCAACATGAGAAGTAAGAATAGAAATTGATTTTTCAATTTCTTTTACTTCTTCTAAAATCTCAGGATGTTCCATCATCAAACTATATACTTGCTCATTTTCTTTATCAGAAAGAGCACCAGCTATATATAGTTCTAATATTCCAGATTCTATGTGTTTGTTTGTAGCCATTATTTAAGCATAAGTCTTAATTCGTTAATACAATTTCGGCTTCTAGTTTTTACAGTACCAAGAGGTATTTTTAAACTTTCAGAAACTTCCTTTTGTGTAAAGCCTTTAAAATAAAGAAGCTCTATAACTTTGATACAAGTGTCTTTTAACTTGTTTACAAAGTTTTTTATACCAATTGCATCAGTTTTAGAGTCCAAGCTATCGTGGTTCTCTAATATATCTACGAAAATTTCGGCATCAAGGTTTTTAGAACTGTTTTTAAAGTTTTTAGACCTTGTTTTATCAATAGCTGCATTTCTAGCAATATTGATAATCCATGTAAAAAAACGTCCTTTTTTCTCAGAATAAGAGTTTGCGTTATTCCAAGCTTTTATAAAAACATCTTGTGTTATTTCTTCAGCTATTGCTTGATCTCTAACAATATTAAAAACTACACCAGTAACGCTTTGTTTGTACATTTCGTAAAGGCTTTCAAAAGCTTTTACATCTTTGTTTTTAAAATTTTTAATGAGGGATTCTAGTTGCATATAGTTAATTGATTGGAGTACAAAATACTAAAAATCATTTAGATTTAATATTAGCTTCACACAAACGAATAATTTCATCAATTCGTTTTACTCTAGTAGCTTCTCTTTTAGCTTGATGTATCCAGTACAAGTAGTTCTTACGGTAAGAAGGAGCAAAATTTTGAAAGTTGTTAAGAGCAGTGGGGTTTTTCTCAAATTCAATCTGTAGGTCTTTTGGAACTATTAAGTTTTCTACAGCATCTAAAGCATTCCAAGAACCATTTTTTTTAGCAATTTCAACAGACGCAATTCCAGCAGGGTGGATTAAGTTGGAAGTAGTTAGTTCCTTAATATATTTCTTGTTTAAAGCACTCCAAACACTTTTAGGTTTTCTGGGGCAGAAGTATTGCCTCCTTTTACCATCGCCTAAACTTTTCACGGTACTATCTATCCAACCAAAGCATAAAGCTACTTTTACAGCTTCTTCCCAACGCATACTAGGTATGTCTACATTAACTTTGTATAAAATTAGATGAACTCCATCACTTTCGTTATGGTTTTCTAATAACCACTTACGCCATTCTGTGTCCGTTTTAAAATATAGGTGAGGTTTGTCGTCCATTTGTTAACGTATAATTTTTGAAGGAAATGAAACAATGCTTTCGTGTCCGTTTTTTCCTACAGTACTTACTCCAAAGAAGTAATTATCTAAAACAATTCCGTTTAAAGTAAATTTAGTAGTACCTTCTACATATTTAAAGTTATCCCAAGTAGGAGATGTGGTATCTCTCCAATAAATTTTATATCCTTTAGCACCATTAACTTTATCCCATTGAAGTTTAGCAGACGCTTCAACAATACCGCCAATTCCTACATTTTTAGGTGAAGGTGGGGCAGCAGCAATATTAGCCAAATTAATAGCATTTACAGCGGTTAATTTTTTAGCGTAATCGAAGTTTACAAACTTAAGCCTATCACCATATTCAATACCGTTTTCTGTTCTAATATCTTGATGTTGTTGTGTGTAATTCTCATGAGCTTCCATAATTCGAATACCAGCAAAACCTGCATCGTTAAAAGGTCTGTGATGTCCGCCACGACCAAACCTATCTAAGCGATAAATCATTTTCGGATTCATTTCTGGCATATAAGTTTTAGTTGTTGTATAAATATAACGTGCTAATTGACGTGAAATTCCGTCCACTTCACCACCATAAAAGCGACGTGCTTTTCGTTGACGTTCAGTTTCGGTTGGAGGTACGGGTTCAGAAAAGATTCTAAATGTACGGTTGTCTATAACTCCATCAATACCTTTTATGTTTCCAATCATATCATTATTCATAACCCCCACAATATTCCAATTTTTTTCCTTGGCATAAGCAGCCAATCCTTTTCCACCAAATAAGCCTTGTTCTTCACCAGACAATCCTACATAAATAATACTGTTTTCAAATGTATAGTTACTTAATACACGTGCTGCTTCAATAGTTCCTGCGATTCCAGAGGCATTGTCATTAGCCCCAGGTGCATCATCAATGAAATTATTAGGATCGGAAATTCTTGAATCTATATCACCACTCATTACAATGTAATTGTTAGGATATTTTGTTCCTTTTTGAATAGCAACAACATTAACAACCCAAACATCTTTGGTGATTCTGCTATTAGTTCCTTTTTTTACAAAGTCTTTTTGGTAAAATACTTTTAAACAGTTGTTGCAATTAGAAGAAATTTTGTCGAATTCAGACTTAATCCATCGACGGGCTGCACCAATTCCACGCGTATTAGAAAGGGTATCGCTTAATGTATGACGGGTACCGAAATTTGTTAGCGTAGTAATATCTGATTTAATTCTATCTGCTGAAATAGCATTAATAATATCGTATATTTTAGTGTCGGTTTGTGCTGATATTGTTGTAGAAGTTAGTAAGAATAGTACTATGAATTTTTTCATAATTAAGGAATTTAGCTTACTAAATTACAAAACAAAAAAGAGAATAAATTGTATTTATTCTCTTTTTACTTATTGTGGAAGTGTACTTTGTGAAAAAGTTAGACTTATAAATTTATTTTACAAACCTAACCACAGCAATTTTACCATTAACTATCTCATAGATGGCGACAGCATGAAAGGTAGCTCCGTTTGCTGTAACTTCTTCCTCATCTATCACTACATTTCCTTTAACTATTCTACTAATAATTTTACAGTGTAAATCTTTTGTTGTTTCAAACTTAGGGGCATATCGTTTGCGCATTTCTTCAATACCTTCATATTCTAATTTATTTGGGTAGCTATATACTTTTACACCTTTAGCGTAAGGTTTTAAAAATGCATCTATATCCCTTTTATTATAAGCTTCTAATTGTTCTTGTGCCAAAGCTTTGGGAGATACTTCTGCTACGATTGCTAGTTTTGTTCCTTCTGGGTTTGCCATAATTCTTGAAATATTATTGATGTTCTCATTTTCAAACTGATGAAAAACAGTTATTTCTTTGTCTGTTTTAGGGTTGTATTGAAAAATCATATTCTGATAAGCAATTAACAGTGTACCATTAGGAAGCCAACAAACATCTTTACTTTTACCTGTTGACACGATTTTTTTAGTTTCTTTAGAAAAAGGGTTTAATGACCAAACTTCCCATTTTTTACCGTTTTGTTTCATAAAACTAACTAAGTTAGAGTTTGGAATTTTATGAAATGAACGTCCTGTTTGTTTAGCTATTGAAATGTTAGTGTTCTTTTTTAAGTCACTCATATAAAGTTGAAGAGTATCATTTACAATTACGGAAGAAATTACAAGGTTTTTAGTATACCACATAGGGTATGCTACTACTAAGTCTTTAATTACTTCTTTACTTTTGCCCGTTTTAAAGTTATACTGATAAAAACGTTGTAAACCATTATTATCTAAACGTACTGCTGATATATCTTTTGACTTGGGAATTCGTTGAGGTGAATATTCACCTCCATTTGGTGTGTTATTAATAAACCTCTTAGTTTCACTATCTATAGAATATTTTACAATATCGGTTTGTCCATTTCTATTGGAAGCAAACAAGATGATATTATCATCATAAAAATAAGGTTGACTATCATATCCATCATTGTTAGAAATATTTTTTCCATTGGTCACCTTCCATTGTCCATTTTCAGAATTGATGTCAAATAAATGAATTTCGGTATTTGTTTGAGCGAAAGTAAATGAGGTAACAAATAGGGAGTATAATAGCTTTTTCATCTGTTTGTTTTTATTGTTTTTTATTGGTCAGATGTAATTCGCTAACAGAGATTTTGATAGATTTCATATTCTTTATGGCTCATTTCATAATAAATAAATTGAGGTCTAAAATACTAAAAAAGTCCGCTCTAAATAGTAAGAACGGACTTTTTATGAAGATTTAGAAAGTTATTTTAGAGAAGCTATCCACTTGTCAATTTTGTTTTCTAAAAGTGCTAATGGAATACATCCAGTTTCTAAAACTTGATTGTGGAATTCTTTAATATCGAATTTATCACCCAATTCCTTTTTAGCTTTAGCGCGTAATTCACGGATTTTTAATTGTCCGATCTTATATGACAATGCTTGTCCAGGATTTGCCATATACCGCTCAATTTCAGAAATAATACTAGCTTCACCTTCCGCTTCGTTATCTAATGAATATTGAATTGCTTTTTCACGACTCCAACCTTTAGCGTGTATTCCTGTATCTACTACTAAGCGAATCGCTCGATGCATTTCCATACCTAACATTCCAAAGTATTGATAAGGATCTGTATATAAACCTAATTCTTTTCCTAAGTTTTCAGTATATAATGCCCAACCTTCACCATAAGCGCTGTACCATAACGTTTTTCTAAAATCCGGTAAGTCTTCATTTTCTTGCGTTAATGAAATTTGATAATGGTGACCCGGAATAGCCTCGTGTAAAAATAAAGCTTCATCAGAAAATACATTGTATTTAGTAGCGTCAGGAATTGGTGTATAGAAAACTCCTGGGCGAGTTCCGTCTAACGAACCAGGGTTGTATTCAGCGCTAGCAGAAGCTTCTCTGAATTTTTCAGTTTGCTTTACCACAAATGGAGTTTTTGGTTTATTACCAAATAATTTTTCTAATTGTGGCTTCATTTTTTCGTGAATAGTATTAAAGTTATCAATAATTTGTTGCGGTTCAGTATATGGCATTAACTCTTTGTTGTTACGAACAAAATCAAAGAATTCTTTTAAGTTTCCTTCAAATCCAACTTGCTCTTTTACTTTCTCCATTTCTGATAAAATTCGAGCAACTTCTTTTAGCCCTAATTCATGAATTTCATCAGCAGTCATGTTGGTAGTCGTATAATTTTTGATAGCATGTTGATAGTATGCTGTTCCGTTAGGAATGTCAGAAATACCGCTGCTCTCTCTACCAGCAGCTAAATAGTCAGTCTTTAAAAATTCATACATAGCTTTGAATGACGGAATTAATTTATCATTCAATATATTGGTATACGCTTCTGTTAATCTAGTTTTATCAGCATCAGAAAAACCAGCTGGTAAAGTGTTTATCGGAGCATAAAATAAATGCTCAGAAAAATCTGTGATTCCTTCAGGTGATTTTTTTACAACAGTTAAGCTTTTGAATTGAGGAATTACTTTTTTGATTAATGATTTAGGTAAAACATAATTTTCTTTGATTCCTTGCTGCATACGTTCTTTAGCCGATTGTAACCACGTATTGTATTTGTCTAATCTGCTTAACCAATTGTCGTAGTCTTCAACTGTTTTAAATGGTTGTGCGCTACTACCACTAGCCAATTGCCCCATGGTAAGGTTAATTGTCCACATTTGGTTAATAGGCATTAATAAGTCGTTTTTATAGCTAGCTTGTGCCAATGCCATATCACAATCCCAATCCAATACAGCTTTACTCATTTGTTGACTTTGGGTTAAGTCGGTATCTTTAAAATTGTTGAGTTTTGTTTTGTAATTTTTGTAAAACTCCTTGCTTTTTGTTTGATATTCGTCAGAAAGTGTGTTAGGAAATTGATCGTTAAAACGATTATCACCCGCAAAAGTTGCATTTACAGGGTTTAATTGTAGTTTCCCTTCGTTATAGTCTTTTAATAACTGATTAAACTCCATGTTTTCTGGAGTAGGAGTGTTAACCGCTTCTTTTTTTTCTTGTTTACAAGAAGTAAGAAGTGTAGCGGTAGCTACTATAGTTAAGAAGATTTTCTTCATGGTTATGTTTTTGATTATGAACAAATATATTAAAAAGAAAACCTCTCTGTTTTCACAAAGAGGTTTTTAAAAATGATCTATGACGATTCGCTATTATTTAATTAGTTCGTATGAACGTTTGATAAAATTTGTTAACTCTTCACCATGTAATAGGTTTTGAGATAATTTAGCTAAATCAAATGCTTGTGTAACTAATTGTTTTTGCTTGTCTTCATCAGCATTTAATATTTCCGATACTAACTCGTGATTCGTATTTACTACTAAGTTATACATTTCTGGCATGTTACCCATTCCCATCATTCCACCACCAGTAGCACTCATTTCTTTCATACGACGCATGAATTCTGGTACTGTAATTATGAAAGGAGAAGCACTAGAATCCATAGCTTCTAATTGTACTGTATAACTTGTATTATTTACAGCTCCTTCAATAACAGGTTTTAATTGCTCTTTTTCTTCGTCAGAAAGTTTAGAAATTACTGTATCGTCTTTCTTAATTAAGTTGTCAATATGGTCAGCATCTACACGTTTGAATTGTACTTTAGCATCGCCAGACTCCATTTCTAATTTTTGCATTAAATGCGAAACGATAGGAGAGTCTAACAACAATACTTCATAGCCTTTGGCTTTAGCGTCTTCAATATAACTGTGTTGCGCATCTTTATTGGCGGCATATAAAACGATGTGATTTCCATCTTTGTCAGTTTGAGCATCTTTAGTTTTTTCAACTAACTCATCAAACGTAAAGAATTTATCATCAACAGTAGGGTATAAGGCAAACTTCTTTGCTTTGCTAAAGAATTTCTCTTCCGATAACATTCCGTACTCAATAATAACCTTGATGTCGTTCCATTTTTGTTCGAAATCTTCACGATTATTTTTGAATAAAGAAGAAAGCTTATCTGCTACTTTTTTAGTGATGTATCCAGAAATCTTTTTAACAGCTCCGTCTGCTTGTAAGTATGAACGAGAAACGTTTAATGGGATGTCTGGAGAATCAATTACTCCTTTTAACATTTGTAAGAAATCAGGAACGATTCCTTCTACGTTATCTGTTACAAAAACTTGGTTTTGGTATAATTGAATTTTATCCTTTTGCATATCCAAGTTCTGCGTTAACTTAGGGAAATATAAGATTCCTGTTAAGTTAAATGGATAGTCTACATTTAAGTGAATATGGAATAAAGACTCCTCAAATTGCATTGGATACAATTCACGGTAGAAGTTTTTATAATCTTCATCTTCCAAATCCGCTGGTTTTTTAGTCCATGCAGGTTCAGTATTATTGATGATATCATCAACTTCAATTTGTTTGTGAGGCTCAGTTACTTCTTTACCGTCTTCGTCTTTAGTGGTTTTTGGAGTAAAATCTGGATCATTTATTTTCTTAGTTCCAAATTTAATCGGAACTTGGTTGAAACGATTATATTTTGTTAATAGTCCACGGATTTTACCTTCTTCTAAAAATTCAGTAGAATCTTCAGCAATATGTAATACAATTTCTGTACCTCTGTCAGACTTGTCGTGCTTCACTAAAGTATATTCAGGTGAACCATCACATGTCCAGTGAGCAGCTGGCTCGTCTTTGAATGATTTTGTGAAAATTTCTACTTTATCAGCTACCATAAAAGCAGAATAGAAACCTAATCCGAAGTGACCAATAACACCTGTTTCGTTTTTATCGTCTTTGTATTTTTCTAAGAACTCTTCTGCACCAGAAAAAGCGATTTGGTTGATGTATTTTTCAACTTCATCCATTGTCATACCAATTCCTTGGTCTTTAATGGTTAGGGTTTTCGCATCTTTATCGATACTTATTTCAATTTTAGCATCGCCTAATTCTGTCTTAGCTTCACCAATTGAAATAAGATGTTTTAATTTAGTTGTAGCGTCAGTTCCGTTAGAAATTAACTCACGTAAAAAGATTTCGTGGTCAGAATACAAGAATTTTTTAATCAGTGGAAATATATTTTCAACCGATACATTAATGTTTCCTTTACTCATAAGTATATATTTTAATTGATATTATTTTCTGCAGAATCAATAGTCAAAAAAAATACCAAATAAGAATTAGTGACAAGATGGCACTTTTTGTACGAATTATATAAAATTCATACTTTTACAGGCTTTTAATTTGTTAACTACAGAATAATCAACATAAAAAATATGTATAACTCAAAAATTACAGGATTAGGTTATTATGTTCCTGAGAACGTAGTGACTAACGATGACTTGACTCAGTTTATGGAGACGAGTGATGAATGGATTCAGGAGAGAACTGGTATAAAAGAGCGTCGTTGGATAGATCCAAAAACTTCTGATGATTCTACATCAGTAATGGGAGCAAAAGCCGCTAAAATAGCTATTGAGCGTGCGGGATTGACTAAAGATGATATTGATTTTATCATTTTTGCTACGTTGAGTCCTGAATTATATTTTCCAGGAGGTGGAGTACAAATTCAAGATTTATTAGATATGCCTACAATTGGTGCGTTAGATGTACGTAACCAATGTTCTGGTTTTATTTATTCACTTTCTGTTGCTGACCAATTTATTAAAACAGGAATGTATAAAAATGTTTTAGTAATTGGTTCTGAAAATCATTCAGGTGGTTTAGAACGTTCTACACGTGGTCGTGGAGTTACTGTAATTTTTGGAGATGGAGCAGGAGCAGCTGTTTTATCACGTTCGGAAGAGGAAGGAAAAGGGATTTTATCTTCTCACTTACATTCTGAAGGAAAGTTTGCGAAAGAATTAATGCTAGAAGGGCCTTCAACAGGACGTTGGGTTCCTGAAATCATAGAGGCCAATGACCCAGATGATACTTCGTATTATCCATATATGAACGGTCAGTTTGTATTTAAGCATGCAGTTGTTCGTTTTTCAGAAGCTATTATGGAAGGATTACAAGCAAACGGACTGCAAAAGGAAGATATTGATATGTTAATTCCTCATCAAGCGAATTTACGTATTGCACAATTTATTCAAAAGAAGTTCCAGTTATCTGATGACAAGGTGTATAATAATATTATGAAGTATGGTAATACTACTGCTGCTTCGGTTATTATAGCATTGACAGAAGCTTGGGAAAAAGGAAAAATAAATGATGGTGATTTGGTAGTGTTAGCTGCCTTTGGTAGTGGATTTACTTGGGGATCGGTAGTGATTCGTTGGTAATGTTAGACTACCTACTTATAAAATAAATAAATCCGAAGTATTAACTTCGGATTTTTTATTAAAACATACCTCCTTGTGCTTCATTATTATCTCTGTATTTTCTGCCTTTATTTTTGTTTTTTCCACTTCCAAAATTATAGGAAAATCCTAGGTAGACAGAGTTGTACTCTAGTGTATACTTTCCTTTTTGCATAAAAGGGGTGTTAGATGTATAATCAAAATTTACATTATTAAAAATGTCAGTACTTCTTAAGGTAATACTTCCTTTACCGTCAAATAGCTTTAACCTAGCTCCGGCATTAATCATAGTATATGGTTCTATAGAATACTGAATGTTTTTACTTTTACCTCTAAAAATACCTGATAGCTGGAAGCTCAGTTTTTTTGAAGCTTTAAAAGAGTTGCTTATACGTCCTTTTACTAAGGTGTTTTTTACCGTTTCAAAGTTACCATTTAAAACACCTTGAGAGTCTTGAATGTACGTTTCAAAAGAAGAATTGAGTGTCCACCATTTTTTTGGCTTAAAACTAGAAGAAAGTTCAATACCATAACTATCTGCATAATCGTAATTGGTAAACGAAGTAATGACTTTGTCTGAATTTTGTTCATCTTGCTGCAATAGTCGACCAATTTTTTCATTTGTTCTTCGATAAAATGTTCCGAATGATATATAACCTTTAGTGACTGTTTTAGTATAATTAAGCTCTAGAGAGTTTGTAAATTGCGGCTGTAAATTAAGGTTTCCTCTTGATATAGTTAGAGGAGAAAACCACTCTTGAATTGGTGTTATCTGATATGCAGAAGGTCTGTCAATTCTCCTACTATAGGCAAGTTGTAACTTATCTTTTTCAGTAAAGCTGTATAGAATTGATAATGAAGGATACCAACTAAAAATATTATTTTTTAAAGTGGTGTTTCCTTGTTCTGTATTCGAAAAAAGAGCATCTAGGTAAAATTGTTCTAATCTTAAACCTGTCTGAATTGAAATTTTTTTGAACTCCTTGTTGAAATTTATATATCCTGAATAAATATCTCTATCATAATTTAACGTTGTATTTCCTATAGGTTCAAGAGAAGTAGAATCATTTATGTTTTCTCTATCGGTAAGTATTAGATTGTAAAAATCTTGCTTTCTAAATTCAAATCCTAATTCTAGTTTTCCTGACTTTATAGGTTTTATATAATCAATGTTCAACAACCAAAGTTTACGTGTGTCTTTAATGTCATTTGTATAATTATATTCTTTTGAACTGGGATTTATAAACTCTTCGTTAGTCGTTTTTTCAGGATTTTTGGTTAGAGAGTGATTAAGTTCAATCTCTAAATTCTGTCCTTTATCATCAAAATTGTAAACATAATCAGCATTATAGGTTTCATTTTTTTGATTGTAATTAGAAAAACTTCTATTGTCAAAAGTCAAAGAATTGTTTTCGGTTACTAGTGTATTCGTTATTAAACTATTGTTATCGAAATTTTGATAAGTGTATATAGATAAAATACTTTTAGCTGTAAGATCTATATCTATTCCAAATTTGATGTTATGATTTTCAGAATTATTTAAAAAGTAAAGGTTTTGAGACAGATTACTGTCTACTCTTGTTAAGTTATTGAAAGTTTCATAATCGCCCCAACTAGTATTATAGTTTAGATAAAAATTAGTAACTCCTGCCTTGTAATTGGTGTTTAAGATTATGTCGGGTTTGGTGTTTCTACTGTGCTTAATACCTGCAATAATACTACCATTAAAACCAATTTTGGTGTTCTTTTTTAGGATTAAGTTGATAATACCACTCATACCTTCAGGAGTGTGTTTTGCTGATGGGTTTGTAATTATCTCAACGCTTTTTACCGAGTTAGAAGGTATTTGTTTTAATAATTGAGCTGTATTTACGTTGGAAGGTTTTCCATTCACTAAAACTCTAACATTTTCATTTCCTCGTAAGCTTATAGTTCCAGAAAGTTGATTAATATCTATTGAAGGAATATTTTCAAGCATTTCTAAAGAGGTAGTTCCAGTAGCTGTTAGGTCATTACCTACATTAATAATTTTTCTGTCAATTTTTTGAATAAAGGCTGAAGTTTCTCCTTGTATTTCAACTTCATCTAGCTGTGTGGTGTTCTCTTCGAGTAAAATTGTTCCTATTTTACTATTCTTTTTTAAGTCAATTTTCTTTTCAAAAGCTCTGTAACCAATAAATTGAAAAGTTAAAAGTAAATTTTCCTTTGGAAGTTTTTCAATTTTAAAATTCCCTTTTTCATCAGAGATACTACCAGTAAGTATTTTGTTAGAAGTATTTTTACAAGAAATAGTAACGAAGGGTATTGGTTGGTTATTTTTTTTATCTAAAATAGTTCCTGTAACCTGTAGGTTTTGAGCTAGGCTCAAATAAGTACTTAGGAATAAAATTAATATTAGCAATCTTTTCATATATTGAAGGGAATGAAATTCTGCTAAAAATAAAAAAAACGAAGTATTTAACTTCGTTTTTTTTAAATAATTAAAGAAATGTAATGCTACATGAAGCCTCCGCCTCCTTGCTTTTCATTATTATCACGTTGTTTTCTGGCACGAGCTTTGTTTTTTCCTCCACCAAATCTATAGTTAAATCCAATATAAGCAGTTCTACTTTCCCATTTAAAACGTCCATTTTGAACAAAAGGCCTTTCAGAATTAAACTTAAATCTCATATCGTTAAAGATATCATTTACTCTAAGGTTAATATTTCCTTTTCCTTTAAGAATACTATAATTAGCACCAATATTTACCATTTTCATAGGGTCAACATTCCATTGAATGTCTTCTCTTGGTCCTCTATACATTGCAAACAATTGTAAACGTAATTTTTTAGATACTGTAAAACTATTACTTATACGAGCATTAAAAATATCTGTTTTAACTTCAATAGTTGGTGAGTTCGGGTCGCTTAAATCAGTAGTTCCAAATTGCTTTTGAGAATAATAATCCATACTAGCATTTGCTCTCCACCATTTTGCTATCTTATAACTAGCAGAAAATTCTAAACCGTAAGCATCTGTGTCATCAAAATTAGCAAAAGTTAATATTTGCCTAGTGTTTGTTTCATCTAAAGGATCCATGTAAGTAGCTCTATTAATTACATCAGTGATGTTTCTATAAAAACTTCCTAATGTTATTGAACCACCTTTTATTTTTCTTGTATAATTAAATTCAACTGAGTTTGTAAATTGAGGAACAAGATCAGGATTACCTACAGAAGTAATTAAAGGAGTACTCCATTCTCTAATAGGGTTTACTTGCTGTATTCCTGGTCTATCAACTCTTTTACTATAGCTTAACTGAAATTGATCTGCATCATTAGGATTGTAAGTAAAAAAAGCAGAAGGGTATACGCTGAAAATATCATCAGTAACTTTATCTTTCTTTACATCACCATTTTCATCTAGTCCTGTAAAGTTTCCTTCAATTTTATATTGCTCAAAACGGGCACCTAATTGCATAGATAGTTTTCCAAACTTATGACCATAGTTTATGTAAGCAGAATAAATATCTCTGTCATAAGTAAAATAAGAATCTCCTACATCTCTATATGTTTTATTTCCATTAATATCTTCTAATACAATTTGTTGGTTTGTTAGGTTTACATTGTCGGTATTATTTACTCGATACTCTAAACCTAATTCAAGTTTACCATTTTTAGAAATAGGGTTTGTATAATCTAAATTTAATAATGTACTTTTTCTATCATTATTAATATCATTGAAATAATCAGGTTGAGTACCTTCTAAGAAGTAATTATTTAAGTAGTTTGGAGCATTGTTTTTAGAATAGTTAGCTTCAAACTCTATGTTATGTCCTTCTTTTTCAAAATCATGTTTATAATTTACATTATAGGTTTGATTATGACTATCATTGTTTTGAGTATTAGGTGAATGTTCAATTAAATTACCATTATTATCTGTAATTATAGCACGTCCTTTAGCAAAAACATTAAACCAGTTTTGAGTTGTGTAAAGCGAAAGAGTGTTTTTATCATCTAAATAAATGTCTGCTCCAATTTTAAATAAATGTGATTCATCATCATTCTGAAAAATAAAGTCTTGATAATTTTCTCCAGGTCTACTAATGTATCCAAAATTGTAATTATCACCACCTCTAAAGCCATAGTTACCAAAAAAGTTCACTTTTCCTGTTTTGTAATTCATGTTTGTAGAAGCATTGTAACGAACATAATGACCAGCTTCAACTCCAGTATTTATAGAACCATTAAAGCCCATATTGGCATTTTTATTAAGAATTATATTAATAATACCACTCATTCCTTCAGGGTTGTATTTAGCAGAAGGATTGGTAATTAACTCAACACTTTTAATAGATGATGAAGGTATTTGTTTTAATAATTCAGAAGCAGGAATGTTGGTAGGTTTACCATCAACTAATACACGTACATTTTCGTTACCACGCAAACTAATGTTACCTGATTGGCTATCAACACTTACAGATTGTACGTTATTTAATAAATCAGAAGCAGTAGCTCCTGCTGAGGTCAAATCTTTACCAACGTTAATAACTTTTCTGTCTACTTTTTGAGTTACTGAAGAAGTTTCTGCTCTAATTTCTACTTCATCTAAAGTAGTGCTATCTTCCTCTAGAGGAATAGTGCCCAAATTAACATTGCTTGATTTACGACTTACAGAAATAGGTTTAGAGAATGTTCTATACCCTATAAACTGAACTTCAACAATACTATTTCCTTCAGGTATATTTTTTATAGAGAATAAGCCATTGTCATCAGTAATTCCACCAGTAATAATTTTTTTGGCAATATCTTTGATTATAATATTTACATAGGGAAGAGGTTGCTTGGTTGCTTGATCGACTACTTTACCAGAAACTACTCCTGGTTTGGGTAGGCTACTTTTAGGCATTTGTGCATAAATACTTGTAGTAAATACAGCTAAAAGTATTAGTAATATGTTTTTCATTTTTGTTGTTTTGAATTGTTTTGATGCTTAATAGACTCTTTATTACCTAACTTTGTTACTTAACTTAAGAGAGTTTAACGTATTATTAACAGAAAATGAAAAAACGAACTTTGGTACTAGGAGCCTCTTTAAAATCCTCTAGATATTCGAATATAGCTATTAAAAGGCTAAGAGATAATGGAATAGAAACTGTAGCAATTGGTTTACAAAAAGGAATTGTTGCAGATGTAGCTATTAAAACAGAAAATATTTTTTTCGAAAATATTGATACTGTAACTTTATATTTAAATCCAAAGCGACAGGAATCTTATTATGAGTATATAATTAACTTACAACCTCGCAGAGTGATTTTTAACCCTGGAACCGAAAATATTGAGCTTATGGAGTTGTTAAAGGAAAATGGTATTGAGAGTGAAATAGCATGTACTTTGGTACTTCTATCAACAAAGCAGTATTAATTTAAAATTTCAACAGGAAAAGAATTAGTACTATATCGTTTCCCTGCTTCCGCTAATTCAGTATTCTTAAAAACTGTTTGAGCCTCAATTTTAAAATCGTTAATGTTTTTATACCTGCTAGAATAATGCCCAATAATTAATTTGTTTGCATTTGCTTTACTAGCAATAGAAGCTGCTTGTTCTGCAGTAGAATGTTTAGTTTTATCACATAAATCTTCTCTGTCTTTTAAAAATGTAGCTTCGTGGTATAACAAGTCTACATCTTTAATAATAGGGACAATGTCTGGTTTATAGGCAGTATCACTACAGAAAGCAAAACTTAAAGGTTTAGGAGGATCAATTGTAAGCTCTTCATTAGGAATTACTTCACCCGTAGAGAGTGTAAAGTCTTTACCAGCTTTAATGTTATGAAAGTCACAAGTTTCTATTTCGTTATATTGCTGAATATTCTCAATGTGTAACTTTCTAAGTTTAGGTTTTTCAGTAAATAAAAAACCGTTAGTATACACTCTATGATTTAAAGGAATGGTTCTTACAGAAACTTTATCATCTTCAAAAATAAGCTCACTTTCTTTTGATTCTAATTCGTGAAAAGTAATAGGGTACTTAGTCCACGATTTTGAAATTTTTAACTGAAGTGTTGTCACTTCTTTTATGCCTTTTGGGCCGTAAATATGTAACTCTTTTTCTCTGTTTAGAATCCCAAAAGTAGCGATGAGTCCAACCAAACCAAAAAAATGATCACCATGCAAATGAGAAATAAAAATATGGTTTATTTTTGAAAAACCAACCTTGTATTTTCGCATTTGGCGTTGTGTACCTTCTCCACAATCAATTAAAAAATGACGATTGTTAATTTCTAAGTATTGAGCGGTAGGGTAGGCATTAGCTCTTGGAGTAGCAGAATGACAACCTAAAACAGTTAAGTGTAAACTCATTTATTTGATTACAAAGCGTTTTGAAATTATTTCTTTATTACTTTGTATTGCATAAATGTACATACCAGACTTTAAATCATTACGTTGAAAAGGGAAAGAGTTACGTCCCTTAACCACTTTAAGCTCTTTATTATAAACAGTTTTACCTAGTACATTTCTAACAGTTAAAATAACTGTTTGACTATGTTTAGCATTAAAGTAAATAGTAGTATTGTTCGTAAAAGGGTTAGGAGATGCTATTAACTTATTAATTGATTTTTCTTGTGAAAAAGCAACAGAAATAGTTAAGAAAAAAGTTATAAAAAGTATTTTTTTTATCATAAATTATCGTTTAGGGGATGGATAATTATTAAAATTAAAGGTTAAAAACCTAAATCACGCTGAATGTTTTCCATTTCTATAACATCTTCTGCTTCAATTAAAGTAGGAACAATGTTAAAAGTTTCAGGAAAATCATCAATAGTAACATCTTTAGATATAACAACAAAAGATGTGCCATTGTTTTGATGTTTTTCTGCGTATTCCAAAAATAGTAAAATATTTTTGTTAGAGGGATTAAATTCTTCTGAAATTACAACAATTAAATTTTTATCTGTAAGGTTTACATGTTCATTTTCAAAGCTTTCAAAGAAGTCAGAAAATGTTCTTTCATCAGAAGTTACTAGGATGTAATTAGTTTTATCAGTTATATTCATGACTATCTTTTTATTTGTTGTGCTAACAAATAAATAACTGCCATACGAACAGCAACTCCATTTTCTACTTGGTTTAGAATAATTGATTGATCACTGTCGGCAACATCACTTGTTAGTTCTACCCCTCTATTAATAGGTCCAGGGTGCATTATGACAATTTTTTTGCCAAGACTGTCTAATATTTCTTTGTTAATACCAAAAAGTTGTGTGTATTCTCTAGTTGATGGAAAGTATTTTATATCCATACGTTCGTGTTGCACACGTAATACATTAGCAACATCACACCACTCTAAAGCTTTTTTTAGATTTGTTTCCACTTCAACTCCTAAACTAGAAATGTATCTAGGAATTAACGTACTAGGTCCGCAAACTTTTACTTTAGCTCCTTGTAATTGTAGTGCAAAAATATTTGATAAAGCTACACGTGAGTGTAAAACATCACCTACAATTACAATTTTCTTTCCTTTTAAGTCGCTATTTAAAGCTTCCCGCATAGAAAAACTATCTAATAATGCTTGGGTTGGGTGTTCATGTGTGCCATCTCCAGCATTAATAATTTTAGCATCTACATGGTTTGATAAGAAAATTCCTGCTCCTACATTTGAATGTCGCATCACAACAATATCAACTTTCATCGACAAAATATTGTTAACAGTATCAATTAAAGTTTCTCCTTTTTTTACTGAAGATTGCCCTGCAGAAAAATTAATAACATCAGCAGATAAACGTTTTTCTGCTAATTCAAAAGAAAGCTTTGTACGTGTGCTATTTTCAAAAAATAAATTAGCGATGGTAATATCACGTAACGAAGGAACCTTTTTTATAGGTCGGTTAATGACTTCTTTAAAATGAGCGGCAGTTTCAAAAATAAGCTCAAGGTCATTTTTGTTAAGGTATTTAATTCCTAATAAATGTTCAACACTTAACTGCTTCATTTTAGTTTGTTTTTTTAATCATAACTAATCAAGCTTTGAGGGCTTGGGTTCAAGGTAAATTGTATCTTCTTTATGAGTTTCTTGCCAGTTCACAACTACTTTTTCTTCATTGATGGCATCTACTTGTCTTCCTCTATAATTAGGTTGAATTGGTAGATGACGGCTAAAGCGACGATCTATTAATACTAATAACTCAATATTATCAGGTCTTCCGTATGATTGTAGTGCTGTTAAAGCACTTCGAACGCTTCTTCCTGAAAATAATACGTCATCAATAATAACCACCTTTTTTCCTTCAATTAAAAAGTCAATTTGTGTAGAGGTGGCTTCTAATGGTTCTTCTCTTCTGCGAAAATCATCACGATAAAAGGTAATATCTAACAAGCCTAATTTTAGGCCTTTAATTTGATACTCTTCTCTTAATAATTTAGCCAATCGATTTGCTAAATAAGAGCCTCTAGGTTGTAATCCTATTAAAACGGTATTAGAAAAATCGTTGTGATTCTCGATTAACTGACACGCTAATCGATGCAGAATGATTTCAATTTCTTTCGAAGTAAGTAGTGTTTTTCTGCTCATTTGTTGCTACCAAATTGGTTTGATAGTTCAACGTTCAAAATTAAGGCAAAAATTTACGCTGACAAAATTAAACTTAATGAAACCTAAAACTTGGTCTATAAAATTATCTTTACATTTGCGCACTTTTACAAAAGACTCTTAGAAATTATGATGAAATACATTAAAGGTAAGAAGATTAACATAAAAGATGATTCTTTAGCAGGTATTACGGTATCGTTAGCAATGATACCAGAGGTAGTAGCTTTTGCTTTCGTAGCTCAAATTAGTCCTATTGTAGCTTTGTTTGGAGCTTTCGTGGTAGGGATTGTTTCTGCAATTTTTGGAGGAAGACCTGGTTTAATTTCAGGGGCAGCTGGTGCTGTGGCTGTAATTTTTGTAAACATGATACAAGAAGGACATGCAAAAGGACTGCTGTTTGATACTCCTGTAGAAAATATGGGATACTTTTATTTACTAGCAGCTGTAGTTTTAATGGGAGTTATTCAAGTGTTAGCAGGAGTATTTAAATTAGGGAAATTAGTTCGGTTAATTCCACATCCAGTAATGATGGGATTCGTAAATGGTTTAGCTATAGTTATTTTTATAGCTCAACTAGGAATGTTCAAAGAAAATAAGAAGGACATTTTTGGTCAAAATATGCGTAAAACTGAATCGAAAGAGTTGGTGTATAAAGTTGCAGATAATGAGGTACAAGATCTAGTATCAAGTGCTGCATTGTTTTCAATTAAAGGAAATTCAATTATTAATAATGAAACAAACCAGGAAGTTTTTGTAAAATCAGAAACACAAGTTTTTGATGCAAAAACAAAAAAAGTTGTTTATAATATTGAAAATGGCGGATTTTATTCAGTAAAAGATAGTGGGGTAGTAAAATCTACTTTACAAGGAGCAAAGCTATATACTATGGTTGGGTTAGTGTTGTTAACGATGCTAATTATATGGTTGCTTCCAAAATTAACAACAAAAGTACCAGCAGCGTTAACAGCTATTTTAATTGTTACGTTTGTATCTATTTTCGGTGGATTAGAGTCTATAAATGTTGGAGATTTTATTAGAGATGGAGGAGGAGCTGGTTTAAATGGTTTTGATGAAATTTCTAAGAAAATGAATTTAGCAGAACTTTGGAGTAATTTGCCATTTAATTTAGATACCTTAAAGTTTATTGCACCGTATGCCTTTTTAGCAGCTTCAGTTGGGTTGATTGAAACGTTAATGACGATGAATTTAGTGGATGAGTTAACAGACTCAAGAGGTGATGGGAATAAAGAATGTGTGGCACAAGGAGCTGGAAATATGTTAAGCGGATTGTTTGGTGGAACAGGTGGTTGTGGTATGATTGGTCAAACCGTAATTAATATTAATGCAGGTGGTAGAGGACGCTTATCAGGAGTTATGATGGCGGTTACCTTGTTAATTTTTATCCTTTTTGCTGATAAATATATTGAGCAAGTACCTATCGCAGCTTTAGTAGGAGTAATGTTTATGATGGTTATTGATACGTTCGCATGGTCTAGTTTTAGAATTATGAATAAAATTCCAAAATCGGATGCAATTGTATTAATTATAGTATCTGCGGTAACTGTAATTTTTGATTTAGCAATTGCTGTATTTGTTGGGGTAATTATTTCAGCATTAGTTTTTGCTTGGGAAAATGCAAAAAAAATTAGAGCGAGAAAACGTTTTAAAGAAGATGGAACTAAGATTTACGAAATTTGGGGACCATTATTCTTCGGAAGTATTACTGCTTTTAACGAAAAGTTTGATATTAAAAATGATCCTGCTAATGTGGAAATTGATTTTGTAGAATCGCGTATTTCAGACCATTCAGCTATTGAAGCTATTTTTATATTAGTAGAAAAATATCAAAAAGCAGGGAAGAAGGTAACCTTAAAACATTTAAGTGAAGATTGTAAGGTATTGTTATATAAAGCAAGCCCGATTTTTGCAGATGTTATTGAAGAAGCAGTAGATGACCCTCGTTATCACTTAGCTGCAAATCCAGAAGATTTTCCAAAACCTTTATCAGAATATAGTTTTTAAATCGCAGAGCGATAAAAAATAAAAAATCCCGCTATTAGCGGGATTTTTTATGTGTTTTTTAGAATTAGGCGTATAATGATTATTACAACTATAAATAATAGATACTTTAGAAATTTCGTGTTTAGTTGAGTGTTTTTATTTAAGTTATCAAGAGGAGAAGAAACTTTTCTTATGTTAGTAGGTGTTTTTGAAAAACTATATCCTTCGAAATTAGTATCAAATAATAACTCATCATCTGAATCCAATTGCTTTCCAAAATACCTTGTACATAACTCAAATACAAAATTTTCACCTACTTGATCTTCAGTAAATTCTCCTTCAGTAAATTCATCGAAATTATAAAACCTATTTCCATTTTCATCTATTTTTGACTTAGATAATAGTTTTTCTTCCTCTTTAAGAGGTTTACCGAAATCAATAAAGGTGCCTAGTTCTGATGTTCCTCCTTTAACCCTTAATTTTTGATTATTTTTAGTAACAGAATATCCCCAAAAATTAACAGTGCTTTGAAGAGCAATAGAACATATTTCTGTATCAGGGAAAAAATCAGATAGTGTATTTTCCTCATAGGAAGTATTTTCTTCAAATGATTTTATGGGTAATTCTTGTTCACATATTATCCAATTTCCTTTGTATTTTGTAATATAAACGGTATTACCAGGAGGTAACATAACCTCTTCAAACGTTTTAGGAACTATTTTTTTTAGATTATGAAAACCGATACTATTTAAGAGTTTTTCTTTCTCTATTTCTTTGTTAGAGTTAATAATTACGCATGATATTTTCCATCCCATAGCTAGGTCAGTTATTTTAAAATGTTAGCTTAATGAGGTTTATTTTTTCTGAAGTGGACTTATAATTTCTACATCACTAAAAGCAATAGCGCCTCTAATTACACTGTCAATAGTACTTTTTAAAGCTTCAATCAATTGCATTTTTAATTGCGATTTGTGATAAATCAAGCTAACTTCACGTGCAGGAGATGGAGATTCAAATTCTCTTAAATGAGTTTTGTCTCGTTCATTTAAATCCAACGTATTTAAATAAGGAAGTAAGGTCATTCCTAATCCGTCTTTAGATAACTTTATTAATGTATCAAAACTTCCACTTTCTAACTGAAAGTGATGCGTAGAGCTTCTTTTATTAGTTCTACAAAGATTAATTACACTGTCTTTAAAACAATGTCCGTCTTCTAACAATAAAATATCATCAACTTCTAAATCATCAACTTTTAATTTCTTTTGTTTAAATAATCGATGTTCACTTGGAACTAAACCTACAAAAGGTTCATAATACAAAACACGCTCTTTTATGGCTTCATTTTCTAATGGAGTAGCAGCAATAGCAGCATCTATATAACCATCCATTAACTTTCTAACAATTTCTTCTGTAGTTAATTCTTCAATAACTAATTGAACTTTAGGGTAGTTCTTACTAAATGTTTTTAAAAACATAGGAAGTAGTGTAGGCATAATTGTAGGGATTATTCCTAGTCTAAACTCACCACCTACATAGCCTTTTTGTTGATGTACAATATCAATAATACGATTACTTTCATCAACAATTACTTTAGCTTGTTCTACAATACGCTTACCAACTTCAGTTAATTCAATAGGTTTTTTAGAACGATTAAAAATTTTAGCATCTAATTCTTCTTCTAATTTCTGAATTTGCATACTTAACGTTGGTTGCGTGACAAAGCAATGTTCTGCAGCTATGGTGAAGTTTTTATATTCAGCAACGGCTAGTGTATATTTTAATTGTGTTATAGTCATTTCAATAATAATTTTTGATAAAGATATTAAAACAATCGATTACGTTTATAGTAAAACTGTTAAAACTTGCCTTAAATTTGTAATAGAAAAAGTAAAAAACTTAAAATCAAAACAATATGTCAACTACAATTTTAGGATTAGATAAACAAAAAACTGAAAACTTAGTAAAAGAGTTAAATGCCCTACTAGCAAACTTTCAAGTATATTACCAAAATGCAAGAGGTTTACACTGGAATATTAAAGGGAAAAACTTTTTTGAGTTGCATATGAAGTTTGAAGAATTTTATACAGATGCACAAGAAAAAGTAGACTTAATAGCAGAACGTATTTTAACATTACAAGGAACACCATTGCATACTTTTGAAGATTACACTAGTGTATCAAAAGTACCAGTAGGAAAAAATATTTCAAATGATGTTGAAGCAGTAAAATTAATTATTGATTCGTTATCAGAACTATTAAAAATAGAACGTTTAATTCTTGATTTGTCTGATGAAGCAGAAGATGAAGGAACAAACTCAATGATGAGTGACTTTATTGCAGAACAAGAAAAAACATTGTGGATGATGAATGCTTGGTTAGGCTAAGAAATAGTTATCTATGTTTAGGGGATGAAAGAGCAACGTGTTTACGTTGCTTTTTTTATGTAGAAGAAAATAATATGAATAATTGGCTAATATAAATACTTAATTAAAATCCGAATACTTACAAAGGCAATTAGAATAGCGGTTGCTTTTTTCAGTTGTGTGGAATTAAAGAATTGGTTACTCATTCTACTACCAATTTGACCACCAATAAAAACAGTAATTAATAAAATAGAAGTAAGCTTCCAGTCGATAGAAAATTCAGGGTTCACATATTGACCTATCAATCCAGATATAGAATTTACTAAAATAAAAAAGCTTGCTGTAGCAGCTATTTTTTTAGGAGTGTCCCAATTGGTTAAATGAAGTAACGGAGCTAAGAAAATACCACCACCAATTCCAACCATTCCAGAAATAAAACCAATAATTCCGCCATAACCTGCATTTTTTGCTATGTTTAAATCGGTAGTTTTATTGCTGTTGGTAACTACTTTGTTTGAACTCCACATGGTAATAGCAGCAAAAAGTAGTGTGAAACCTAAAAGAATAAAGAAAAAAGTTTGACTTATTCGTAAATAGCCACCCAAAAAAGCCATAGGAATACTAAATAAAGTAAGCGGAATAACCTTTTTCCAATTATATTGTTTTTGTTGCATATAAAGTAAAACATTACCTGTAACAACCATTACATTACAAAGTAATGCTGTAGCTCTTATTTGTGTAAAAAGTAAGCCAGTGAGTGCTAAAACAGCCAAGTAACTGGAACCACCACCAAATCCGACAGAAGAGTATAGAATAGCCACAATAAAAAAGAGTAAGACTATGTACAAATTAGTACTTAAAACATCTAGAAAAAGAGATATCATCATATCAAACAAATGTAGCTATAAAAGTTTTTTTTAAAAAGTTAATGATTTACTCTTTTATAAAAGACTTTTTAAACTGCTGAGGAGTAATCATCTCCATTTTTTTAAATTGTCTGTTAAAATAGCTAATGTTATTAAAACCAGATTTGTAAGCTATTTCAGAGATTCGTAGGTTTTTAGATTGTTTTATAAGTTTTTTAGAAAATTTAATTTTTTCAGAGTTTATGTAGTCAATAGGAGAAATTCCTAAGGTGTTTTTAAACTTTTTATGAAAATGAGATGTACTCATACAAGCCTTCTTAGCTAACAATTCTACAGTAATATCTTTATTTGTGAGGTTGTTTTTTATAAACTTAATAACCATACCAATGCGGGTGTCTGTAAGCGTGTCAGAAGGATCGTTTAAGATAAAAGCTTTAGCTTTCGTTTGTAATAATCTAACAATCAATTCCTGTATCATAAGATCAAGAAGAATGTCTTTAGATTTGTTTTGATCGGTAAACGTATGTACTAAACGTCCAACTAAATGATTAATATCCGTATTATGAACAAGGTGAGAAGAAGTTTCGTTTAATTTCCAATTATTGTTTTCGCGCTCTATAGTAACATTGTGATTAAACTTATCTACTATCTCATCAATCTTATCAGAGTCAATACCTAAAGCCAAACATTGAGTAGGATTATTTTTTTCAGCCAAGGGGAAATCTATAATCATTTCTTTATTAGTTGGCATTACCACAGATTCACCAGGGAAAAAATCAAAAGGTTCCATACCTTCTAAATGCATTACTTTTTTTCCAGTGAGCATACTTGCAATCACAGGAAAATCAAAAGTCAAAGAAACCTGTTCAGCACTTTTATGAGTCTCAAAAATATTCAACTCAGCATATTCAGCATTATACGTAGTTCTGTTCTCTATTAAAGTAGTAAGTTTTCTACTTTCTTTATGTCGACTTAATAAATGGTTCATAATCAATAGTACAAAAATCTATTTATCCTTTTTTTGAGATAATAGATATGTGTTACAATTTAATAAATACGTTCAATATATTGACTATATGATATTTTAATTTTACAAAAATTACGAAATATTCATTTTTAATATATGTTAATTAGAGAAGTGTTATTTCGGGATGGTTAATTTAAGTAAAGAACAAAAATACAAAGTTTTATGAGTTACACGAAACCAAAATTTAAAGACACGTATGCAAATTTTATCAATGGGAAGTTTGTATCTCCCTTAGGTGGAGAATATTTTGAAAATAAATCTCCAGTTGATAATAGCATCATAGCAAAATATCCAAGATCACAAAAAGAAGATATAGAACTAGCTTTAGATGCAGCCAATGCAGCGAAGGAAAGTTGGGGAAACAGTTCAGCAGCAGAACGAGCTTCATTGCTAAATAAAGTAGCAGATATAATTGAAGCAAATTTAGAAGAGTTTGCATTAGTAGAAACCTGTGATAATGGAAAACCAATACGAGAAACATTAAATGCTGATGTTCCTTTGGCAGTAGATCATTGGCGCTATTTTGCGGCTGCCATTAGAGCAGAAGAAGGAAGTGCAACAGAGCTTGATCAAAATACCTTATCAATGAACATTAAAGAACCTTTGGGGGTTGTGGGGCAAATTATTCCTTGGAACTTTCCTCTTTTAATGTTATCGTGGAAGTTGCCACCAGCATTGGCTACAGGTAACTGTGTAATATTAAAACCAGCAGAACAAACTCCGTCATCAGCAACATTGTTAATGGAAAAAATAGCCGATGTTTTTCCTCCAGGAGTTATTAATGTAGTTCATGGTTTTGGTCCAGAAGCAGGAAAACCATTGGCATCAAGCCCAAGAATAGATAAAGTAGCATTTACAGGAGAAACTACTACAGGACAATTAATAATGCAGTATGCTTCTAAAAACTTAAATCCAGTTACGATGGAGTTAGGAGGTAAGTCTCCAAATATCTTCTTTAATAGTGTAATGGATGAAGATGATGCTTTTTTAGATAAAGCAATTGAAGGAGCGGTGTTATTTGCTTTTAATCAAGGAGAAGTTTGTACCTGTCCTTCACGTATTTTAGTACAAGAAGACATCTATGATAAGTTTATGGAGCGAGTGGTGGCAAGAACAGAAGCAATAGTACAAAAAAGTCCGTATGATGTAAACACAATGGTAGGAGCACAAGCATCAAATGATCAATATGAAAAAATTCAAGCGTATATTAAAATAGGAAAAGAAGAAGGAGCGAAAGTGCTATGTGGAGGAGAAGCTAATACACTAGAAGGAGAGTTAGCAAATGGATTATATATTAAACCAACTATTTTAGAAGGACACAATAAGATGCGCGTATTTCAAGAGGAAATTTTTGGGCCTGTTGTGTGTGTGACAAAGTTTAAAGATGAAGCAGAAGCGCTAGAAATAGCAAATGATACCATGTACGGATTAGGAGCAGGAGTGTGGACACGAGATGCACATCAGTTATATCAAATTCCAAGAGCTATTAAAGCAGGAAGAGTTTGGGTAAATTGTTATCATGCTTATCCAGCCCACGCACCATTTGGAGGGTATAAAAAATCAGGATTTGGTAGAGAAAACCATTTAATGATGATGGATTACTATCGTCAAACTAAGAACATGTTGATATCGTATGATAAAAACAAGTTAGGGTTCTTTTAGTTGTTTGAAAATACTGAGCTTTTTAAAGCTCAGTATTTTATAATTAAAAAATGTAATATGCAAAGAGTAGCAATAACAGATGCAGCAAAAGAAATAGTTGAAAAACTAAAAAAGCAATATGGCGAATTAATTTTTCATCAAAGTGGAGGGTGTTGTGATGGATCATCACCAATGATTTTTCCTAAAGATGAAATGTATTTAGATGAAAGTGATATTCTGTTAGGTGTGTTAGATGAAGTCCCCTTTTATATGAATAAAGATCAATATGAATACTGGAAGCATACGCACTTAACAATTGATGTAACTGAAGGAAGAGGAGCAAGTTTTTCATTAGAAATTCCTTTAGGAGTTCGTTTCATTATACATTCACGTTTATTGCAACAGGAAGATGAAGGTTAGTATATGTTTTAAGAAGAAGAATTAATAAATTGATAAACAATTAAAAATGATTTATTTTAGTAGCTTAAGCTAAAATAAAAAGGAGTATAAGAATGAGTAACTACCACGTAAAAACATTAGAAGAATATTTTCAAGTATATAGAAAGTCCGTTAGAAATCCAGAATTATTTTGGGAAGAAATAGCAGAAGAACATTTTGTTTGGAGGAAAAAATGGGATACCGTTTTGGACTATAATTTTGAGAAAACTGAGTTCAAATGGTTTGAAGGAGCAAAGCTAAATATTACAGAAAACTGTATCGACCGTCATTTGCATATCAGAGGAGATAAAACAGCTATTTTATTTGAGCCCAACAACCCAAAAGAAGAAGCTCAACATATTTCTTATAAAGAACTACACAAACGTGTTTGTAAGTTTGCTAATGTTTTAAAAGACCACGGGATAAAGAAAGGAGATAGAGTTTGTATTTACTTACCAATGATTCCAGAATTAGCTATTTCGGTTTTAGCTTGCGCACGAATCGGAGCAGTACACTCAGTTGTTTTTGCAGGATTTTCATCAACAGCATTAGCAACGAGAGTTAATGATTGCGAAGCAAAAATGGTAATTACTTCAGATGGTTCCTACAGAGGGACAAAAACTATTGATTTAAAGAGTATTGTAGATGAAGCATTAGAAGATTGTCCTACTATAGAAAATGTATTAGTTGCTAAAAGAATTAATTCAGATATTCAATTAAAAGAAGGACGAGATAAGTGGTTAGCACCTTTATTAGAAGAAGCTTATCAAGATTGTGTTCCAGAGATTATGGATGCTGAAGATCCATTATTCATTTTATACACTTCTGGTTCAACAGGAAGTCCAAAAGGAATGTTACATACCACAGCTGGTTACATGGTGTACACAGCATATACGTTTAAAAATGTTTTCAATTATAAAGAAAATGATGTGTATTGGTGTACCGCAGATATTGGTTGGATTACAGGGCATAGTTATATTGTATATGGTCCGTTAGCAAACGGAGCAACAACTGTAATGTTTGAAGGAGTTCCTAGCTATCCAGATTTTGGTCGTTTTTGGGAAATTGTAGAGAAGCACAACGTAAATCAATTTTATACAGCGCCCACAGCAATTAGAGCATTAGCAAAAGAGAATTTAGAATTTGTTGATAGCCATAACCTTTCATCAGTAAAAGTGTTAGGAACGGTAGGGGAACCTATAAACGAAGAAGCATGGCACTGGTATAATGATAATGTTGGAAAAAAGAAAAGCCCAATTGTAGATACTTGGTGGCAAACTGAAACTGGTGGAATTATGATTTCTCCTTTACCTTATATCACTCCAACAAAACCAACTTACGCAACGTTGCCCTTACCAGGAATTCAAATAGCATTGATGGATGAAAACGGAAAAGAAGTAAAAGGAAATCAGGTTGACGGAAGATTGTGTATAAAATACCCTTGGCCTTCTATGGCAAGAACTATATGGGGAAATCATCAGCGTTATAAGGAAACATATTTCTCTGCATTCGATAATATGTATTTTACTGGTGATGGTGCTCTTCGTGATGAGGTAGGCTATTACCGAATTACAGGTAGAGTAGATGATGTAATAATTGTTTCAGGACATAACTTAGGAACTGCACCTATAGAAGATGCCATTAATGAGCATCCTGCCGTAGCAGAAAGTGCTATAGTTGGTTTTCCGCACGAAGTAAAAGGAAACGCTTTATATGGTTATGTGATTTTGAAAGAAACCGGAGAGGTAAGAAATCAAGATAACTTACGTAAAGAGATAAATCAAATTATTACGGAGCATATCGGTCCGATAGCGAAGTTGGATAAAATTCAGTTTACTGAAGGAGTACCTAAAACACGCTCAGGAAAAATTATGCGTCGTATTCTTCGAAAAATTGCACATAATGAATTAGATAATTTAGGAGATGTTTCTACACTCTTAAATCCTGAAGTGGTACAGAATATAATTGATAACAGATTGTAAAATAGTGAAAAGGGATTCTTATAAGAATCCTTTTTCTTTTGCTATTAAAATCAAATCACGATCATCAGAATTGTCAACCTCAAATATTTTAGCCATTTGTCGTTTTCTTTTTTGTACAGCAGCTAAAGATAAGGGTAAGATGTTGGGTAGTTTATTTACACGATTACCAATAGATAATTCATACAAAATCTTTCTATCCAAATCATCTAAAAAATACTCATTGGACACTTGATTTCTCAGCATTTTCATTACCGTTTTACTGTAGTAAGGAGGGTCGTTAAGTACTTCTTCAATAGCATGAACTAACTCAACGGGAGTAATGTCATTTTTAACTAAGAACCCATCAGGGTTTACGTTTTTTAAAATACTATGTACTCGGTAATTATCGTTAAAAGTAGTGGAGATAATAATTTTAGACTCAGGAAGTTTTTCGTTTATAATCAAACCTAAATCCTCACCAGATAAAATACCTTTTTCTTCTAGAGGGGGTAAACTAATATCTAAAAAAATAATTTCAATAGATCGATTAGAAGAAGAATACGTTTCTATAATTTCATTGGCAGCACCACAGTTATTTGCTATTTGAATATGAAAAGAAATATTTTCATTTTGACTTTCGATATAGGCAAAAGCACTTTTATAAGCTTCTGATATTAAAGGATGATCGTCAATTATTAAAGCGTTATACTTTTTACTTTCCATTTTTAGTATTAAAAGGGGTTATAATAACAAGTGTAGTTCCTTGGTTTTCTTTAGAAATAAACTCTAAAGTACCACCTAATTTTTGTACCCTTGCTGTAATATTTTTTATTCCAATTCCCTTTTTCTTTTTCTCGGCATTAAAACCAATTCCGTCGTCTTTTAACGAAATAATAAGCTCTTCTCTCTTAAAAGAAGCGTCTAAGGTAACATTTTTTGCCTTAGCATGCTTAATAATGTTTTGTAAAGCCTCTTGAATGATGCGGTATACGTTAGCTTTAGTAACCTCGTTAATTTCGTTCCATGGAATGGTCTTATCAAAGTTAAACTTATAAGAAAAATTACCAATAGTACTTCTATCTTTTAAAAGTTGGGTTAAGATAGTTGTAAAGTTAATATTTGAACTATCAAAATTATCGCTTAACCTATGGGAAACATCTCTGATTTCCTTTTCTATCTCTTGTAACTCATCTAAAAAAGCTTGGTGTTTTTCTTGAGTTTCAGGCTTCATTTGCATAGCTAAAAAGCCAAGATTTACTCGAGTACCGAAAAGTTTTCCTAAAACACCATCATGAAGTTCTGCTGAGATACGGTTACGTTCGTTAACACGTTCTTCTTCTAATTTGGCTTGTTGTTGTAGTGTTAATACATACACTTCTTCATTAGCTTTTTGTTGTTCCGATTCTAGTTTTAATTTTTCATTTCTTACTTTTTGTACACGTAAAAAATATAGTAAGCTAAGAACTAGTAGACCAGCAAAACTAGTTACTATAATCCATATACGTTGTTGACTTAATCGCTCGGTTTCTTCAATGTATTCATCTGTTTCAAACTCAATACGTGTAAACTTATTTTGTATTCTACGTTCAGCACTAATTAAACTATCGTTAAACTCTATGTAGCGATCTAAGTATTTTTTAGAATTTTGTGTGTCTAAATTGGCGAGTTGTTGTAAAGTAGTTAAATAATCTCCCCCGTTTTTTAATTCTTTAGCTAAGTCATTAGCCTTTTTAGCATAAAGTATAGCTTTAGTAGTATCTTTTATGTATTTGTAATAATCTGAAATATGAATTTTTGAAGTTAAAATAGCAGTTTTATTACCTAAACTATCTCTAATAGTTAAAGCTTTAAAAAAAGATTTTTCAAGTTCTGTGGTGTCTTTTAGAAGAAGTTTAGTGTATGCTATGTTGTCAAGAAGGGTAGCATAATGAAGAGGTTTTATTTTTTTATCTAAATCTTTTTTATAAGTTTTAATTGCATCTCTATAATTACCTCTTTCTCTGAATATATTACCTATGTTGTTATAACTTCCTAAATAGACATTCTTTTTATCTTTTATTTTAGAAAAGTAATCAAGAGATTTATTGTAATAAAATAGAGCTTTATCATATTCTTTAACATCTGCTTGCAATAACGCAAGTTGGTTGTAAGAAATATAAAGATCTTTGTTTTTGTTTAGAAGTTTAAAAATTTCAATAGCTTTAATAGTCAAGTTTTCTCCTCCATAGTAATCTCTATACCTTCCTTTAATGTGAGCCATACCAAATAACATTTTTCCTTTTTCATATTTATGGCTTCCTTTATCAAAAGCGTCATATCCTTTATTAAAATAATAGTATGCTTTAGGATAGTTTTGTTTTCTAACATAATATGTAGCAAAATTCCAATAAGCATCACCTAGAGCATAATAGTTTTTCCCTTTTCTAGAATTTTTTATAGCTTTATTATTAACTTCTTTAAATAACGATGTATCTTTTAGTTTATAATATTCATAAGCTATAGAACTTAATTCAAGAGGTTTGTTTAAATTGTAGTTTAATATGTTTTGATATGCCTTAAAAAGAAGTTTTTTTTTGTCATTAACCTCCAATTTTTTACTTCTGGAATTGTTAATCCAAATATTAATACTATCGTTCTGAGCTAATTTAAAGTCGACGTTGTTTGCTAAGCAATTTTTAGAGAATATAATTAACAAAAAAAATAGAATAAAATCTTTTATCATCTTAATTTTATAGAGTAAACAAATCTAAAAAAAAAGCCCTTAACAAAAAGTTAAAGGCTTAGTTTATTGATAAAGGTTAGTTTCCTTTACCTCCATCGTTATCGTTTCCAGTACCACCTGTATCCCCATCTACTGGTGGATTAAGAGGGTTATCAATATCAATAGAATAAACTAACTCTATATGATTATCGTTGTTGTTTGGTACAATATCTTCTGTTAAGTCTGTACAACTTGTAGTTAACAAAAATAACGTGCTTATTAGTAGTGTAAATTTTAAAGTTCTCATAATTTCAATTTTTAAATTTTGACAATAGTTTTCCTAGCCGCATGTGCAGCTCGTATAGCATCGAAATAAATTTTCGTGTGTATTACATCATTTTTTAAATGAGGCAATAGTCATCTAACCCAAGTGTTTGGTTAGTAGGTAGAATTAAATTGATTGAAACATCAATTCATGAAGATGCGTTACTACTAAGGCCTATTGAGTACAACAGACTTCAGGGAATTCTACTTTGTCATAAAGGAAGCGTTTGCAATTTTGAAATGAACGCTAGTTGATTTTTAATTCTAAAATAGTGACAACATTATATATAATGAAGATGATTTTAGTAAGCGTTCTTGTTGAATGAGTAAACGTCCTTTTTCATTTAGTATGTGCAATTTTAATGTTTTCATAGCATTTATTTTGTCTTCTTAATATAATGAAAAAAAACGAATTATACAAGTTTTAACTTGTTAAAAATGTGTTTTTTAATAAAAAAAAGCGTCTTTTTTAAAAAGACGCTTTTTTGTTATATATAAGTGTAGAATAATTGCTAACTCCTCATTAAATATTTTGCTCCACAATAAACATCCTTGTCTTTTTTTGTTCCGTAATCTGCTCCTTTTCTATAAGCTAAGCTGATACTTCTGTTTATGTTAGTTAATACCATCGTTTTAAATTTTTATTTATTAATAATACCAATTAAGTGTATCTTAATAAGTATGGTACAAATATACTAAATTTTTACAATAAAACAAGTGTTTTTTGGGTTTAAGTTATTGTAAATCAGTTAATTATGTTGTTATTAAGGTAGAGAAGGACTGTCCGGATAATATCCAGATAAGTAGTGTTTTTGTAACGTTTTGTACGTTAGTAGCTTAGAGTTCAATTAAGAGTTTTTAGTATGTTTAAATTAAAATTCCATTTTTCAAAAAAAATATAAAAAAAGCGCCCAAAATTAATTGGACGCTTTATATATCATTAGTTTTATAATCAAATCATATCTGAGTTTTCATTATAATTAACATACAACGTCCGGTTTCGAAAGATTCCTTCATCAGGATTCCCACGAAAACTACATGTTAAGCTTACAAGCTCTTGTGTTATATGTAAATTCATTTTTTTCATAAAAAACAAATATATAAAATTTTAAATAATTTCTGTTTTAACGAAATTTTTGGCTTTTGAGGTCTTTTTTACCTCATTTTGGTGAAAAAGTAAGTCAGTGACTTACTAAAAGTAAGTCACTGACTTACCAAAAAGAAAATTAGACGACTTATTTTTGTCTCGGTTAAAATTTAGACCTTCAATAAGGTTAAGATATAAAATGGGGAATTATATCACGTCGTAGGGAAAGTTCTATGAAGAAAAAGAAAAACAAAATGATTTTTACTCTAACCAAAGTAAAATATTCAAACTGAGAGTGTCTTTTAAGGCGCTCTTTTTTTATTAGAAAAAAGCTATATAGTCAGAAGATAAACGAGTTAAGTAAGTTAATAAATAGTTAAGAGCTGTGTTTTAATAACAAGTGTTTAGAGGTGGGAATAAAAATAGTTGTTTAAGTTTAGTTAAAGTTGGTAACCTTTTAGTGAGCTAGATTTAAACTACAGCTAAGAGCTTCTTAAAGTAAGTGTTGTTGATTTGCGGACATAACACAAAAATTAACATAATAATGAAAAACTTACTTAAATTAGGGTTCTTAGGCGTTTGCGGAGCTATAGCTTTAACATCTTGCGATTCTGATAGTACACCTAGTCACGGAGATTCAATTGAATTAAAAGCACACTCAAAAACTCCAAACTTTTTAAAATTAGAATCAGAGTTTTCTGGAGTAAACATTTTTCCTTTATTGTCTTCTGAAGATAAGTTAGAAGATACACCAAACTTTGTATACGGTTCTATGGCAGATGGAGCTGGGTTAATGAGAAATTCAGATGGAACTTATACTTTAATAAATAATATTGAGGCAGATTATTCAATTGCTCGTATTAAATTAGATAAAACTTTTAAGCCTGTACATGGTGAATATATTTTAAATGCAAATGCTACTGCTAGTACAGCACAGTGCTCAGGTTCATTAATTACAGAGGCAGAACACGGTTTTGGTCCATTATATTTATCTGGTGGAGAATGGGGAGGAGCTTCTAAAGGGGTTTTTGCAACTGATCCTTTAAAAAATGTTTCAGCAGCAAGTACTCCAAAAATGTTAACAGCTATGGGACAATGGTCTACAGAAAATGCAGTGGCAATTGGTAAAGATGCGTACGCAGATAAAACAGTTGTATTTATTGGAGATGATCATTCAGATAATGAAGTACCTTCAGGTCAATTAGGAATGTATGTAGGTGATAGAGGAGATTTAGAAGGAGGTAAATTATATGGTTTAAAGGTAACTGATGAAGGGATTACTTATGAGGTAGATATGAAAGAAGGTACAACTTATAATGCTTCTTTTGTTGAGTTAACCGAAAAGAATATCGATTTATTAGATGCAGAGGCTAAAGAAAAAGGAGTGATGGGATTCTCTCGTTTAGAAGATATTGATTGGAGAAGAGGTTCTGCTAAAAACAATCGTGAAATTTATTTTTGTGTAACAGGTCGTAAAAAAGACGGTTTAGTAGGAAAAGGAACTATCTATGGGCGTGTATATAAAGTAGAGTTAAATGAAAATGATCCTACTGGAGCAGCAAAAATTACCTGTGTTTTAGATGGAGATAAATTAGATGGTAAAGCAAAAGCTTTCCATAGTCCAGATAATATCGTAGTTACAGAAAACTATGCGTATATTCAAGAAGATCCAAACGGATATTTTGATGGTGAAAAGAATCACGCAGCTAGCTTATATCAATACAACTTGAAAACAGGAGAGGTAAAGAAAGTGTTAGAGTGCGATCAGGTTGCAGCTTCTGCTCAAGGTTACGGAGCGTCTTATCAAGATAAAGCATGGGAAATTACTGGTATGATTGATGTTTCTGAAACTATTGGAGTAAGCAATACGTTTTTATTAATTACTCAAAATCATGGCTGGGAACCTGCTGATGGAGGAGCATTTACTGACCCTATGGCAAACGATGCAGCGGAAACAAGAAAAGAAGGAAGTCAATTATATGTAGTTCAAGGATTAGATAGATAATGACAAACAATTTTCAAAAAATACAAAAGGCACATGTTATCATGTGTCTTTTTCTGGTATCTATAATTAGTTGTAAACAAGAAAAAACAGCGAGTTACACAAAAGTTGATAGTAAAGCTTTAGTAGTAAAAGTTGAAGAATATTACTCACACCATTTAGATAGTTGTATTACTCTTTTAGAAGAAATTAATGCTGTTGATGAGGTTTCAGAAAAACTTAATCAATACAAATTAGCAAGAAAAGAGTTTAAGTTAATTGAGCCTATTTTATCATTTGTTGATAAAGAAAATTATAAGAGTTTAAATAGCCCTAATCTTTTAAGAATTGACGAAGAAGATGCTACAAACATAAAAATAAGAAACCCTTTTGGATTTCAGGTTATTGAAGAACTGTTACATGAAGACGAGGTTGACGTTATTGCTTTAAAAGATGCTGTAAATATTACCAAAAATAGACTTAAACTAATAGCGGCAAACAACACGTTGTATTTAAAAAAGCATCATATTTTATGGCTGTTACGCGATCAAATTGCCCGTATAGCTTTGGTAGGAATAACAGGTTTTGATTCACCAGTATTAGAGCAATCTTTATTAGAAGCAAAAACAAACTACGAAACCTTACTCTTTATTATAAATACGTATAAAAGTGAGTTTTCAAAAGATAAATTGTATACTGATTTTGTAAATGAGTTGCAGACAGCTCAAAAAATGTTACAAGAAGGCAATTTTGAGTCGTTTAATCGCTATGATTTTATAAAAAATCATACACATAAACAATTGGAGCTGTTGGCAAAAACCTCAGAAGATTGGAAAGTAGAGTTCCCTTTAACTATGGCGTTCAACAACAACATCACTTCATTATTTTCTAAAGAAACATTTAATATTGATTTCTTTAACGATTATCATCAGTTAGAAAAGGCAATGTCTAATGAAAAAATAGCTTTAGGAAGAAAACTATTTAATGATAAGAATTTATCAAAAGACGGTGTGATGAGCTGTGCTACTTGTCATATTAAAGATAAGGCTTTTACAGATGGATTAGCAACTTTTCCAAAACAAAAAAGAAATACACCAACCTTACCGTATGCTGCTTATCAACAAACCTTTTTTCACGATGGAAGAGCAGGTAGTTTAGAGGGGCAAATTGTGGGAGTTGTTGAAAACAAGAATGAGTTTCATACCAATTTAGAAAACTTGACAGAAACTGTAAAAAATGACAGTGTATATACAAAGTCGTTTGCTAATCTATATGGAAAAGTAACTGATTTTAACATCCGAAATGCAATAGCAAATTATATTAGAAGTTTAGGCGATTTTAGTTCTAAGTTTGATAAAAATATCAACAATAAAGAAAACACTTTAACAACTTCTGAAATCAACGGATTTAATCTTTTTATGGGGAAAGCAAAATGTGCCACTTGTCACTTTCCACCTGTGTTTAACGGGACAGTTCCACCTAATTTTACGGAAACAGAAGTAGAGTCTATAGGAGTTCCAAATATGAAAGAAACAGGGTTAGATGATGATTTAGGAGCTTATGATATATTTAAAACTGAAGAACGAAAATACTTTTTCAAAACTTCTACCGTTCGTAACATATCCAAAACGGCTCCCTATATGCATAATGGGGTGTATGAAACCTTAGAACAAGTAGTTGATTTTTATAATAAAGGTGGTGGACAAGGATTAGGATATAAAGTACCAAATCAAACGTTACCATCAGATAAATTGAATTTGTCAGAAAAAGAAATTAAAGACCTAGTAGCTTTTATGGAAGCCTTAACGGATGAATAATTCATTCAATTTTTATAGTTAACATAAAACTCTCTAATATATATTTAGAGAGTTTTTTATTTTTACTGTAATTTCTAATGGTAGTTTCGACCAATTAGAACAAATCAATTATCATGAAAAAAATAGTAGTACTAATCGCTATAGCTCTTGTTTCAATAGCATGCAAAAAAGAAGTTAAAAAGGAAACAATTAAAAAAGAAGAGGTAGCAACATTAAAATACCCGAAAACATTAGAAAAAATTCTTGAAAAACATGGAGGGATTGAACAATGGAAAAAAATGAAAACATTGTCATTCACACTAAAAAATGAAGAACATACTACAGATTTACATTCACGAAAAACAGTAGTGAATTCACCAGAATATTCTTTAGGGTTTGATGGAAAAGAAGTGTGGTTACAACAACAAGATTCAACAGCGTTTAAAGGAAACCCTGAGTTTTATTACAATCTATATTTTTATTTTTATGCAATGCCTTTTGTATTAGCTGATGATGGCATTGTGTATTCAGAAACAAAACCGCTGACTTTTGAAGGAGTTAGCTATCCAGGAATAAAAATTTCATACAAAGCCAAAGTAGGAACTTCACCAGATGATAATTATTTTATATTTTACCATCCAGAAACAAAACAAATGGCATGGTTAGGGTATACGGTTACTTATTTTAGCAAAGAATCAACTGATGCTTATAAAATTATAAGATATAACGATTGGGAAAATGTTAACGGTTTGTTATTGCCAAAATCCATAACTTGGTATGCTAAAGATGAAAATGGGCAACCAACAGAACCAGGAAGAGAACCAATTCAGTTTAAAATGCCTTTGTTAAGTGAAGCATCATTAGCCAATAGTTTTTACGAAAAACCAAAACAATAATCAACTAATAAAAAACAAAGTATGGATAAAAAGTATGTATGGAAAAAAGAGTATACATTAGTCTTAGTGGCTAATTTAGTATACATCGTGTTATTTTACATAATCACTAACATATATACAAAATAAACCATGCAGCTAGTAGATTGGATTGTTCTTTCGGTAACCTTATTGTTTATTGTTTTATATGGAGCTTGGAAAACCAAAGGAAGTAAAAATGTTGAAGATTACATAAAAGGAGGAAACGAAAGTAAATGGTGGACGATTGGTTTGTCAGTTATGGCAACACAAGCCAGTGCGATAACTTTCTTATCAACCCCAGGACAAGCATTTCATAGCGGAATGGGCTTTGTACAGTTTTACTTCGGATTACCAATAGCCATGGTGATTATTTGTTTGGTGTTTATTCCAATTTATCACCGATTAAAAGTTTATACAGCTTACGAATATTTAGAAGGAAGGTTTGATCAAAAAACTCGAACCTTAACTGCAATTCTATTTTTAATTCAACGCGGATTAGCAGCAGGAATCACCATTTTTGCGCCAGCTATTATTTTGTCTGCTGTTTTGGGTTGGGATTTAATTACTTTAAATATCATCATTGGGGTTTTGGTAATTATTTATACCGTTTCAGGAGGAACAAAGGCGGTAAGTGTTACACAAAAACAACAAATGGCAGTAATTTTCGCAGGAATGTTTGTAGCATTTTATTTAATACTACAGTATTTACCAGATGATATAACATTTACTAAGGCGTTAGAAATAGCAGGAGCTTCCGATAAAATGAAAGTGCTTGATTTTTCTTGGGATTTAAATAACCGTTATACGGTTTGGACAGGTATTTTAGGAGGAACATTTTTAATGTTATCGTATTTTGGAACAGACCAAAGCCAAGTCCAACGCTACTTGTCAGGAAAATCATTAAGAGAAAGTCAATTAGGGTTGATTTTTAACGGACTGTTAAAAGTACCTATGCAGTTTTTTATTCTGTTAGTAGGAGTGATGGTGTTTGTATTTTATCAGTTTAATCCGTCACCGTTAAATTTTAATCCAAAATCAGGAGAAGCAATAGCAAATTCCAACCTTGAAACAATAGAACAATATGTAAAATTAGAAGAGCAACATCGTTTTATTGAAGGAAGAAAAAAAGCGCTAATTTTTGAAGGGTTAACACCTGAAAATGTAATGCAGATTCAAGAGTTTAATGAACAAGATAAGGTACTAAAGGAAGAAGCAAAAACTATTATTTCAAAAGTAGATCCATTGGTAGAAACAAACGATAAAGACTATGTGTTTATTCACTTTATTCTGAATAATTTACCAAAAGGATTGATAGGTTTGTTGTTAGCAGTAATTTTATCAGCTGCCATGTCTTCTACGGCATCTGAATTAAACGCCTTAGGAGGTACTACAGCTATTGATTTATACAAACGAAATACGAAAATAGAATATAGTGAAGAGCATTATGTAAAAATGTCAAAATGGTTTACCCTAGGTTGGGGGATTTTGGCAATTTTAGTCGCCTGTATAGCAGATTTATTTGATAATTTAATTCAGCTTGTAAATATTATTGGTTCTATTTTTTATGGAAATGTGTTGGGAATTTTTTTACTAGCCTTTTTTATAAAGTTTGTAAAAGGAAATGCAGTATTTATTGCAGCGATAATTACGCAATTAATTATTATCGCAGTTTGGTACATCGATTGGCTACCGTATTTGTGGTTGAATGCTTTAGGGTGCGGTTTAGTAATGCTATTAGCAATACTAATTCAATCAACGTCTAAAGAAAACTAACTTTTTTCTATTTGTAATGCATCAATAATATCAGAAGCAATTAGGGCGTTGTATCCTTTTTTGCAAGCGGCATCATCGCCTGCTTTTCCGTGGAAAAATACCCCTAATAAAGCGGCATGTAGAGGAGTGTAGTTTTGTGCTAATAAGCCTGTGATAATTCCTGTGAGTACATCACCGCTACCACCTGTTGCCATTCCTTGGTTTCCAGAAGTGTTGAAGTATAAATTTCCTTCAGGAGAAGAAATCACAGTATATGCATTTTTTAAAACTACTATACATTGATATTTTGCAGAAAACTCAAGTTGCTTTTGAAAACGTTCGGTTGAGGTGTCAGACTTTCCTACCAACCTATCAAACTCTTTAATATGTGGAGTTAAGATAGAGTTTTTAGGAAGTAACGATTTTAATTCTTCGTTTTGAGCAATAATATTAATAGCATCGGCATCAATAACTAACGGGCTACTACTTTTCGATACTAATTTTTTTACAAGTTGTGTTGTTTTTTCGTTAACATCCAATCCTGGACCTATCGCGAGAATGTCGTATTTGAAAATTTCTGGGAGTTGGGTCACGAATTCTTCATTCTCGTCGGTTAGGCATATTGCTTCTGGAATGGAAGATTGCATAATTTGATACCCGCATTTTGGTACGTAACTAGTTAGCAGACCTACACCACTTCGTAAGCAAGCTTTTGAAGAGAGTACCGCAGCTCCCATTTTTCCATAAGAACCTGCAATTAATAAAGCGTGTCCGTAACTTCCTTTGTGTGATTGACGTAATCGGGGTATTAAAATTTCAGTAATCTTTTCGTTTAAAATAAAACAGTTACTTTTCTGCTGTTGAATAAAATCTTCATCTAAACCAATATCAACTGTTTTCCAATTTTTTACATGGTTTCCGTTTTCAGGAAAAAAGAATGAAAGTTTTGGTCTTTGAAAGCTCACTGCTATATCTGCATGTACAACAGTTTCAGAATCAGGAAGCTTATCGCAATATAAACCAGAAGGAAGATCAACAGCGTATATGGTTTTTTTAGCATTATTAATGTTTTCAATAACATGCTTTATAAAACCAGTAACAGGCTTGGAAAGCCCAAAACCAAAAATAGCGTCAATAATAACATCATATTCAGAAAAATCAGGAATTCTACTGGTTGATTTTATAGTGATAGTATCATCAAGTTTTTGAAAATTAATATCACAATCTGAGCTAAGTACATCTTTAAACTGAACTAAAAAAGGTTGTACAGTATATTTCTTACTTTTTAAAATTCTAGCAATAGCAAATCCGTCACCACCATTATTACCAACCCCACTAACAATAGCAATTTTTAGAGAACGGTTTAGTAAAGGTTCAATAGCTTTTACAAAGGCTAAAGATGCTTGTCCCATCAGAGCAAAAGAAGTAATTCCTTTTTTACTAATAGTATGTTCGTCAGCTTTTCGTATTTGTGTAACGTTGATTATTTTTTGAAGATTTTCCATGTTAGAAATTTACAACTTTACATAAAAAAAGCAAAAATAAACCCACAAAATTCTTTGTGGGTTTATTATAATCAATAGTATATGAAGTTTTTATTGAATTCTAGCATTAACTAAACTCATAATACGTTCAAATTGTTCTTTAAGTCCCATGTCAGAATTATCAAACTCAATAGCATCATCAGCCATAATTAAAGGAGAATCTTCTCGGGTAGAATCTATTCTGTCTCTCTCTTGTACATTTTGTAAAATTTCTTCATAATTTACATTATCGCCACGATCTAATAATTCTTTATAGCGACGCGTAGCGCGTTTATCGGCAGAAGCAGTCATAAATAATTTTAGTTCAGCATTAGGAAAAACTACAGTTCCAATATCACGACCATCCATAACAATCCCTTTGTTTCTGCCCATTTCTTGTTGTTCGCTAACTAACTTTTTTCTAATTTCAGAAACTTCAGCAACTTTGCTTACCAATTTAGAAACTTCAATACTTCTAATTTCTTTTTCAACATTGGTTCCGTTTAAAAACATTTCAGCAAAACCAAGTTTTTCATTAAAAGTAAAAGACAGAGAAATGTTAGGTAAATCAGCAACTAAATTTTCTGAGTTAAAATGGTTTTTAGAAATATAATTATGCTGCATAGCATATAAAGTAACAGCTCTATACATAGCGCCAGTATCAACATAAATATAACTAAGCTCTTTAGCTAATTGTTTAGCAATAGTACTTTTTCCTGTAGATGAAAAACCGTCAATGGCTATGGTGATTTTCTTTGTCATGATTCAAAAAAATAGATAGCAAATATACGGTGGATTTTTAATATTACGAGGTTGCTTTTTTGTGGTTAAGTTTAAGATTGTTGATTTTTTTTAAAGTATTGTATTGTAGTGTTTTATTGGTTGTTTTTTTGTGTTTTTAAACTTTAGTTGTGGGTTACACATAGATTTTATATATTTCGGCGTTAAATTTTGTTAATTTTAATACCGTTTTTGTTAAGAAAAACTATAAATTTGACACCCCTTAAAGGATCCCTTAGATGAAAAATTACACTAAAAGCATTTTATTACTTTTAGCGACACTTCTGTATTGTGCAACAAGTGCTGTATCTCAGACGCTGCTTAAGCCTGAGATTCAGTTTTCTAATGCTTGTAATGGTGCAGCTACAGATTTTAATGTGGTTTTTAAATACTCGGGTTCAGATTTTGACTCCAATAATGTATTTACGATAGAATTATCTGATGCAGATGGAAATTGGGGAAGTCCGATCAATGTAGGTACAGTAACTACTGAAAATTCTTCACATACTTTTTCTAGAACTTTTCAATTGCCTGATAATACTTACGGAACTAATTACAAGATACGTTTGGTTGCTAGTTCACCAGTAATGACCAGTCCAGATTCAGATTCGTTTGCAGCATATAAATTTTCAACAGATACTTTAGTTTTAAATAATTATAAAGACGTTATACTTTGTGATAGTGGATCAGCAGAACTTATATTAAATACTAATCAGAATGGTAATTACGAATGGTATAAAGATGATGTATTATTTACCACTACAACGGAACCTAAACTAGAGGTCACTTTACCTGGGAAGTATGAAGTGAAAATTGATTATGGAAAATGTGGTAGTGTAACTTCAACAATATCTTCTGTAATTATCTTAGATAATACAGCTAAACAAATTAAAGGGCCTTCAACCGTAGAAATATGTGGAGATGAGTCACATACTTTTGAAGCTAACACAAATCGTTCAGGTTTAACCTATAATTGGTACTTAGACAATAAATTAGTACAATCATCTAATTCTTCAATCTATACAACACCAACAACAGGGCAGTTTGGAACGTATCATTTGATAATTGATACAGGAACCTGTACTACCAAGTCAAACGATGTAGTGTTACAACAACAAACAACAGCAGGTTTTAGTGTAAATGCAGAAGGAGCTTTGACTAAAGTGATTTTACCCAGTGAAACTATTGAGTTATGTATAAATCATGATGCATCTTCTGGAACGATACAATGGTATAAAGAGGTTGATACTCCTTTAACAGCAAAAACTCAACGATGTATGAATGCCACTGAGTCAGGAGTGTATTATGCGCGAGTAACTGAGAGTACAGGAACTTCATGTGATGCCATAGTAGATTCTGAAAAGTTTACATTGTTAAATGTAACGTCTTTTGAACCAACCATTAGAACAGAAACTAATTATGAGGAATGTAATACTAGAAGTACAGAGTTAAGCATAGTAGGTGTTAAGGTAGAGGCAGAAGATGGTAATATGTATGACCTAACATCAGCTCAAATAGGGATGCTAAATTATCAATGGAATTTGGACGGAAACCCTATATCTGGTGAGACTAGTGATGGACTGTTTTTAAGTAGCTATACCGATAATGGTTCGTATACTTTAACTATAAATGTAGGGGCTATATCAGGAACGTCTAAAGCGCTGGATGTTAAGTTGGCTGAAGTACCCGAAATAAGAAGCACATCAACTTCAAACTCACTTTGTGCTGGGTCTTCTATAACTTATACAATAAATAATGTAGTAGCAGGTTATACGTATCAATGGATTAAAGATGGTACGGATGATGTTACCCCTGCTAATCCTGAAAACTTAATAGTAACTGAAGTTGGAGAATATGTGTTGAAATATTCAGGTTTTGGTTGTGATAATGAACTAGAGCCTATAAACGTAGTGATGTTTGATGATTCTGCGGTAACCATAACTCCTTCTGAGATTGTGGTAATGGAGGAAGGAAGTTCAGCAACTATAACAGCAGCAGGGGGAGAGTCATATGAGTGGTATCAAGGAGAGAGTATATCAGGAACCACATTATCAACAACAGAACAGTTAGAAGTAACAGAGCTAGGTTTTTACACAGTATTAGTAAAAGTAGGGGACTGTTCGGTAACAAGAACGGTAGAAGTTGTAGAGCCAGATGATCAAATTATAGTACCCAACACCTTAACTCCTAATGGAGACGGTAAAAATGACACATGGAAGATATCAAACAAATATGCGTTTCAACCACTAGTAACTGTAATGTTGTATAATGCTAATGGTAAAGAGATTTTAAAAACAACTGAGTACAAAAATGATTGGCCAACAGAAGATTTAGGAAATCAAAAAGTTTTTTATTATAAAATAATAAGAGAAGACAAATTGATTAAAGCTGGAACGATATCTGTTTTACACTAAAAAGGTTAGAATGATTAGAAAAATTACCTTACTTATTATATTGATATTAAATGTGTTTGTTATACAAGCGCAAACTTCTGGTAATGAACAGCAATATAATAGTTTCAGTTCTCGTAACTTTATGAAGTTTAATCGCTTTTTAACCGTGCCAACATTTTCTGCATTACGAGAAAACAAAACATCTCTTTCAGCTATAGTAAGAAACAGTAACATAGATTTTGAGGATAATCCCCGTTTATATGTGCTTACGTATTCAGGGAAAATGAGAGAAAATGTTGGAGCAGGAGTGGCTGTATATCAACAAGATGTAGGGTCGGTAAAAGATTTTGGAGCTATAGCAAATTATGCACATCGTTTACAGTTAAATGAAACGATGGATTTAACTTTTGGATTTAACTTTTTATATAGTAGAAGAAGTTTAAACTGGGGGAAGGTTCTAGTAACTGATGATGACGATACTTTTTTAAGTAATTATCAAGATGATCCTGTGGTTAATTTTCAACCAGCAGTAACGTTGTCTATTGGAAAGTTTGATGTTGGTGTCTTTTTCGAGAATTTAGTAGACTTTAATCTTAAAAAAAGTGAGATGGCAACTTCTTTTGGAGAAAAAACATTTTCGGGACATCTAATGTACTCTCATGAATTTACTTACGCATCAGGGCTTTTTGAAGGAGCTGATGTAAGATTCCTAGCAACCGCTAGAAAACCAGGGAATGATGATTTTGGCTTTGGAGGGAGCGCTATAGTAGATTTACCTAAAGCAGGTTGGGTTAAAGCTGGTTATGACAAGACATATGGAATTTCAGCTGGTGTTGGAATAAACCTTTCAGAAAATTTAGCGATAGGATTTAGTTACGAAAAAAGTAGTTTTGCAGCAACAAATGAAGTTGGACTTATTTATAATTTTGGTAAAAAAAGGTTTACAAGAGAACGACCTAAGAGGAGAACAGGAAATATTAAAGTAAACCTTCCAGAAAGAACACCTAAAAAAGAAATAGAATATAAAAACCCAGAACATAACGATTTATCTGACGAGATTCAACAAGCACAGGATTCTATTGATATACTAAATAAAAAGATAGATGAAGTATTACGAATACTGAAAAATCAACCGGCTCCTAAAGTAATTACCAATACTAATACAGTAATTATTAAAGATAGTGCTCAAACAAAAGATACCACATTAAGAAGAAGATCAAATAAACCATGGCGTAAGAGTACTGTAACTCGCTCTGGTGGAGGAGGAACTATGTATTATGTGGTTTCGGACCAATTTAGAAGTAAAGAAAATGCAGAAGCTTTGATAGATAAATGGGCCCGATTAGATATTGAAGCTAAGTATGTATTTGAACCTAATAAAAAATTATACTATGTATACATAGATAGGTTTGCTAAAGAAGAGGAGGCAGAAGAAAAGGTAGACGATTTTAATGATAAAACACGTTTATTTGAAAAGAATGATGAGAAAAAAGATAATTCTACAATAAAGGTTAATAAGACTACTAAAGACCCTGTGTACGTAGTTAAAATTACCTTAGGAGGAGAGCTTAGTAGTTATGAAGAGCCAAAGACTCAACCACCAGCAAGGGTTTATCCAATGCAGGCCGAAGGAGTTGAGCCCGGATATTATTTACGAGTATACGTAAATTCTCAGAAAGCATTAGCTGATAGAAATGTAGATGAATTAAGAAACGATGACATAGATGCAGATTATTTTGTAGATCCAAAAACAGGCTACATGCATATCTACATTTTTAAAACAACAGATAGATCGGAAGCGATTAAAATGTACAATACAAATTTAAATGGTGCTTTTTATGATCGTAAAGCAATCATTCAAATTAAATAATATAATATAATAAAAGAACTTGATTAATTAATTTCCCCAATTGATATTATGAAGAGAATAATTACCCTACTAATAATTGTATTATATGCACTTGTTGGTTTTTCACAAGAAAAATCTAGTCTATTCGAAGATGCAAGAGTATCAAAAAGACTCAAGGAGAGTGCTAAAAAAATACAAAAAAATCAAGAGAAATCTACAGCCAATAAGTTGTCAGACACACCATTCAATAACAGGTTAGGAGTTGGAGGTATTAATGTTAAAGGAAATATAACATACGTAGGTAATAATATTTTAAGCATAGATGATAATAATTATAGTTTCATAGGCCCAAATGATGACTTTAATTATGGAGGAAGTGCTAATACAGATTTTAAGTTAGGCTATATTGATATTGATGATGTAATGGGCATACCAGGCAATAACACTACCTTTTCATCAAGTATGTCAACTCTTAACCTACCTAGTTGTTCAAGGATTGTATATGCAGGATTGTATTGGGCTGCTATTTATCCTTATGACAATTGGAATGAAGAATCTTATGGAGTAAACACCAGAGATAATGACTTCAATACTATGAAGTTTAAAATACCGGGACAACCTTATCAAGATATTACTGGAACTATAATTTATGATGATGGAGAAGCTACTCAAAAGCCATATGTATGTTATAGGGATGTTACGTCTTTAGTACAAACTCTTGGAAACCCAAATGGAGATTATTTTGGGGCAAATGTTAAAGCAACTCTTGGTCAAGATTCTGTTGGACAGAGACTTGGTTCATCAGCAGGTTGGGTAATGGTAGTTGTTTATGAAAACGATACTGAATCAAGTAAAAACATTTCATTATTTGACGGTTTTTCTACTATTGATGGAGTTGTAGATACAGATGTAACTTTTTCTGGTTTTACAACTAAAAATTTAGGACCCGTTAGAGTTCAGTTACTTACAGCTGCTTTAGAAGGTGATAAGCCCTATACTGGAGATAGTTTTCAAATTTTAAACCAATCGAATAACTATGAGAATATAACAACAGGATCTAATAATCAAACGAATAATTTTTTTAATAGTTCTATTACTAAATATAACAATTTTGTTAATACAAGAACTCCACGAAGCACGAATACATTGGGGTTTGATATAGATTTATTTAACCTTAATAACCCAGCAAACTCTTTAATAGCTAATGGACAAACATCTATAGATGTAAGATTTACTACAGCTCAAGATGCCTATTTTCCATTTTTAAATGCTATGACGGTTGAAATTATAGAGCCTAAAGTACAGTTAATAAAAACAATTGAAGATGCTAGCGGAAATGATATACAGGGTAGACCTGTAGGTTTAGGGAGTGAATTATTTTATAATATAAGCTTTCAGAATGTAGGAACAGATGATGCTAGAAATACAATAATTACAGATAGATTACCAAAAAATGTAGATTTATTGACAACTACAGCACCAAATGGCTCTGTTGCTCCAGATGGAACACGTTTTGATATAGATTTACCTCCAGGAGTATCTATAACAGCATACGATCCACCAAGCGCAGCTAATGATAATAGAGCTGAATTAGAGATTTCAGTACCAGATAATATGGTTTTAGAGGGAGGTGCCCTTTATAATATTCGTATGCACGTTCAAGTAGTAACACACTGTAGTCAATTAAGAGATGTGTGTTCTAATGAGGTTAGAAATCAGGCTTTTGCCAGATACGAAGGAGTTAGAGGAGGAGTAGTTGTTAATAATGAGCCTAGTTTTTCGGGATTAGATGATTGTAATTTTGGTATAGTTGGTACTTCAAACTTTTTAGTTGATACAAGAGGATGTTCTTTTGAAACGACACAAGTAATGTGTGGTTCTAGTATAACATTAACTGCTGGAGCAGGGTTTGAATCATACGAATGGAGAGATGCCTCAGGCACTTTATTAGGAACTACTACAGTACCATCTTTTGATGTAACTAATGAAGGAACGTACACAGTTAATAAGATAGCTTCAGCAGCATCAGGATGTATAAATGCTGAAGAAACCATACATGTTGTAGGATATAATTCAGAACCAAATCCATTACAACCATTTGCAGACCAGGTATTAACTTGTGCAAGTAACGGAGAAGAGTTAGCTGAAGTTTACTTATGTGGTGATAGTGGTTCTAGAACTATTAATTTACCATTTGATACCTCTTCAGCTACAACAGTACAATGGTTTAAATTGGATGAATCTTCTTGTACCGATGTAACAGAATCAGGATGTCCTAATATAAATACAGGCTGTACATGGAATGAGGTAGGAAGCGGAGAATTTTCTAGAAACTTTGCAGATGCTGGAGAATATCGATTAGATGTTTTATATGATGGAAGATGCCCTAAAAGTTACTACTTCAATGTGTACAAAGCAACTTTAAATCCTACCTTTATTACACAGGATATTTTATGTGGTAACAATGGGTCTATTACTGTAAACAATATACCAGCAGGTTATCAATACAGTTTAACAGGTCCAGGAGGTTATAATGCTCCTTTTCAAAATAGTAATGTTTTTTCAAATTTAACAGCTGCAGGAAACTATAACCTTTCAATTCGTGTAAGCAGTGCGTCTGCTGCTTCATGTACATATACTTTTCCTCCTATTAATATTCAGGAAAATGACATAGATATGGACGTCATTACAACACCTATGCAGTGTTTTAATGATTCAGCACAAATAAGAGTTCAAGTAAATAATGTTTCTGGAGATTATACATATGAATTATTACAAGGTGGAAGTGTAGTAGGAATAGAAGGTCCAACTGCTAATAACGATTTTACTTTTAATGTTACAGATGGTGGGGCTTACACAGTGAGAGTTACAACACCTCAGTGTACCGCTACAGAAACGATTGTTATTAATGAACCAGATGAGTTATTACTTACAGCATTAAAAACTAAAGATATAACTTGCGAATCAGGAAGTTCAGACGGAATTATTCAGTTAACTGCAAGTGGAGGAACATTAGACACATCGTCAGGTAATAATTATAATTTTGCTGTATGGACGAGTCAGGGAACAGATTTATATACAAACCCATCAGACATTCCTAATACTGCGTTTTTAACACCAGCAACAAACCCATACACCTACAATGTGCCTGTTGGTAGTGAAGGAATATATCGATTTATTGTTATTGATGATAATAACTGTTATACAATTTCAGACCCGGTAGAAATTACTGTAGAGCCAGAATTAGCTTTTACTCATTCAGAAACAGATGTAACTTGTAATGGTTTAACAGATGGAACTATTAATGTTAGTGTTAATGGAGATAATTTAGGATATGCAGTAGAATATAGCATTGATAATGCTACATGGAACACTACAGGTGCTTTTGATAGTTTAGATGATGGAACTTATACCATTTATATAAGGGCATCAAAAAATTCTTATCAGTGTTTATATGAAATTCCTAATGTAGTAATAAATGAGCCAGCACCACTTAATGGAGGAAGTGTTACAAAAACTGATTTAGAATGTAACACCTCTGGAGGAACTACCTTTGGTACTATAACCTATACAGCACCAACAGGAGGTACTCCTAATTATACATATTATTATAAGTTAAGTTCAGCTGCAACTTATACATTAGCAGCAAATAATCCAGTAACAGGGCTCCCTGCAGGAACATACAACACAAGAGCAATAGACGCAAGTGGATGTATAATAGATTTAAACAATGTAACTATAAATGGTTTACCATCAGCACCAAATGTAACAAGTTCTATGGTATATAATTGTGATGGTACAGGAAACGTAACAATAACAGCTACTCCTGCAGGAACATATACTTATACTTTAAACGGAAACTCAAATACTACGGGTGTATTTAATAATGTACCGGTAGGAGGGTATACCGCTGAAGTAACTTATGGAGGTAGTTGTGTAGAAGACATTAGAGTTAGGGTAAATGCAGGAAATGAATTTTCAGGAAGTATTGTAGGCTCTACAGATAGTGAGTGTTATGGTTCAGATAATGGGGCAATCACAATATCAGCAAATAACGTTATAGGAGGAAGTTTTGAGTATTCGACAGATGGTGGAGCAACTTGGTCAATGACAGCCGATAACCCTTATAGAGTTGTAGGTTTAGCAGCAGGAACATATAATGTGTTTATAAGAGAAGCTGATGGAGGAGTGGCAAGTTGTGTAATTGATTTAGGTAATGTTACAATAGGCCAACCAGAAGAATTAACCTTGGCAGCATCGGTAACTCAAGAAGTAACTTGTAATATTGCAACAGGAACTATTACAGCTACTGCTACAGGAGGAATCCCTCCATACGAATACAGTATTGATGGAGGTGCTAATTGGGAAACTAGTAACGTGTTTAATAATGTACCACCAAGAGCAACTGATTATGTTGTAATGGTTAGAGATAGTAGAAACTGTAACGAATGTGGCTGTACAGCCAAATTGTTCCAAAATGGAAGCTTTGAAAGACCAGCAGAAACAGTAACAAGATTTAAATGGTATAATGAAGATGAAATTCCTGGTTGGGACTCTACGGCGTCTGATAATTTAATAGAGCTTTGGCATAATGGATATAATGGTGTGACAGCTCATGAAGGTAATTCTTTTGCAGAATTAAATGCTAATACAGTTTCTTCTTTATACCAAGAGTATTGTACACAACCAGGAGATATAATTACTTGGTCTGTAGCGCATAGAGGAAGAAGTGGTTTAGATAGAGCAACAGTGAAAATAGGAGGTGATTTAGCCACAGCTGGAGTTGTTGAAACCATGGAAACAAATAACACCGCTTGGAAAGTTTATACAGGAAGTTATACCGTTCCAGTAGGGCAATCAACCACAATAATTGCTTTTGATGCATTATCAACAGCTGGAGGAAATAACACTGTAGGGAATTTTATAGACGACGTACAAATTAATATTGCGAGTACAACTTGTGTACCTGTAAGTGTACCTGTTATAGAACCAAATACAGTAGATTTTGATTTAACACCTACATTATGTTATGATGGAAGTGGGAATGGTGAGATTCGTGTAGAAGTTACATCAGGTAATAATGATTACCAATTTAGGATTGATGGAGGAATTTGGCAAAACC
>NZ_JBECOV010000007.1:0-152509 GCF_040104435.1 Tenacibaculum sp. SSH1-16 | reverse complement strand
TAACAACTATGTTTTCTGGGCTTAGAAGCTTTAATATTCTTGCTAGTCATTATAATATTAAGTTCAAGGAAGTTTTAACTGATAATGGTCCTGAGTTTGGTAAAAAAGAAAGTAAATCTAAGGCAGGACATCCTTTTGAAAGAATGCTTACTGAATTAGAAATAAAGCATAGATATATTAAACCTTATAGACCACAAACCAATGGAAAAATTGAACGTTTTTGGAGAACAATTGAAGAGGACGTAATCCACGGAACTTATTTTGAATCTAAAGAACATTTGAAAGAGGAAATATTACAATATATTTATTATTATAATCAAGAAAGACCACACCAAAGTTTAAATGGTGTGGCTCCTAATATTTTTAACCAAAATTGTCAACGAATTAGTTAACCTTTACAATTTCAACCAAAGGGAGAAATCTTTTGTTTGTTACTCGTTTTTGAGAGATTCCTCCTCTTTCCTTGTTCGAAATAACACCTTAGACAGTTTTATCTATTTTACACCAAGAACTCAAATAAATTCGGTTTATCGTTTAGGTATTCACCATAAAAACTACGTTCTTTCATTCTACGAATTAACGGTTGTAAATCTTCTTTTTTCTCTAGTTCTATTCCTACAACAGCTGGTCCGTTTTCTCTGTTTGTTTTTTTAGAGTATTCAAAAAAAGTGATGTCATCATTCTCTCCCAATACCTCAGCTACAAACTCTTTTAAAGCTCCAGCACGTTGTGGAAAACGAATGATAAAATAATGCTTCAATTTACCGTACAACAATGCGCGTTCTTTTATTTCGGCAGTACGAGTGATATCATTATTACTTCCACTAATAACACACACTACATTTTTACCTTTCAATTCTTCTTTATAAAAATCAAGTGCACTTATCGTCAAAGCTCCAGCAGGCTCAACTACTATTGCCTCTTTATTATACATTTCTAAAATGGTCTGACATACTTTCCCTTCAGGAACAGTTAGCATATCTGCTAAGTTTTCTTGACAAATTTTATAGGTCAACTCACCTACTTGTTGTACTGCCGCTCCATCAACAAACTTATCTATGTCTTCAAGTTTAATATTCCTGTTTGCTTCGAAGGATTTTTTCATAGAAGGTGCACCAGCAGGTTCTACTCCTATAATCTTTGTTTTCGGAGACAACAATTTAAAAACACTTGATAAACCAGAAGCCAATCCTCCACCACCCACAGGCACAAAAACATAATCGATAGGTTGTTGTGATTGTTCTAAAACTTCTAAACCAACTGTGGCTTGCCCTTCAATAATTTTTTCATCATCAAATGGATGTACAAATGTCTTTTGCAAACTATCCGATAAAAGTTTTGCAGCCTTGTAAGCATCATCAAATGTATCTCCTATCAATCGAATATCCACAAAATCACCACCGAACATTTTTACCTGCTCTACCTTTTGTTTAGGTGTTGGTGCAGGCATATAAATAGTTCCATAGATTTCTTTTTTTCTACATGCTAAGGCTACTCCCTGTGCATGATTTCCTGCACTAGCACACACAATTCCATTAGTTAGTTCCTCTTCTGTTAATGAACTTATCTTATTATAAGCTCCTCTAATTTTATAGGAACGGACCTGTTGTAAATCTTCTCTTTTTAATAAAATAGTAGCATTGAATTGCTGGGATAAATTAAAATTTTCTTGCAAAGGTGTAACTGCTACGACTTCTTGTAAAGTCGTAGCAGCTTGTTGTATTGCAGATAATTTAGGAAAATAGGTTTCTTTTTGAACTTCCATACGATTATGCTAAAACGGGTTCTTCTTTGCTTACATTGGTTTTTATTACCTTCATAGCCGTCATTGCTTCACGCAATTCTGCTCCTACTTTTTCAATAGGATGATTACGAATTGCTCTATTCACTTTAATTAATTCTAGATTATCTACTTCGTTGGTAGCACTGTACTCTTTTCCAATAACATCAGTATTTATCGATTTCATAAAATCAATCAATATTGGTTTTGCTGCATGGTCGAATAAGTAGCATCCGTATTCAGCAGTATCAGAAATAATACGGTTCATTTCAAACAACTTCTTACGTGCTACCGTATTGGCTATTAATGGTAATTCGTGTAACGATTCATAGTATGCTGATGCCGAAATAATTCCTGATTTCACCATCGTTTCAAAAGCTAACTCAACTCCAGCTTTAACAAAAGCAACTAATAAAGTTCCTTTATCAAAATAGGCTTGTTCTGAGATTTCTTCAGAAGTAGCTGCTGTTTTCTCAAATTGCGTTTCTCCAGTAGCTGCTCTCCATGTTAATAGATTTACATCATCTTTTGCCCAATCTTCCATCATGGTTTTTGAAAAATGTCCTGACATGATATCATCCATGTGTTTATTAAACAACGGAGCTAACACTTCTTTCAATTCTTCAGAAAGTTGGTAAGCTTTAATTTTTGCAGGATTTGATAAACGATCCATCATATTGGTAATCCCTCCGTGCTTTAATGCTTCTGTAATCGTTTCCCATCCGTATTGAATTAACTTAGAAGCGTACGCTGGCTCTACTCCTTCTTCAACCATTTTATTAAAAGACAAAATTGATCCTGTTTGTAACACTCCACACAAGATGGTTTGTTCACCCATTAAGTCTGATTTTACCTCAGCAACAAACGATGATTCTAACACTCCTGCTTTATGCCCACCTGTTGCATACGCATAGGCTTTTGCTTGTGCTAATCCTTTATTCTCAGGATCATTTTCTGGATGCACTGCGATTAATGTTGGTACTCCAAACCCTCTCAAGTATTCCTCTCTAACTTCTGTTCCGGGGCACTTTGGCGCTACCATAATTACGGTCAAATCTTTACGTACTTGCATACCTTCTTCAACAATATTAAATCCGTGAGAATATGATAACGTCGCCCCTGACTTCATTAATGGCATTACTGCATTTACTACCTGTGTATGCTGTTTATCAGGTGTTAAATTACATACCAAATCAGCAATAGGAATTAATTCTTCGTATGTTCCTACTTCAAAACCGTGTTCGGTTGCGTTTTTGAATGACTGACGTTGCTCTTTAATGGCTGCTTCACGTAAAGCATACGAAACATCCAAACCAGAATCACGCATGTTTAATCCTTGGTTCAATCCTTGTGCTCCACACCCTACAATTACCACTTTTTTATCTTCTAATGCTTCAATTCCTTCTGAAAACTCTTCAGCATTCATAAATCTACATTTCCCTAACTGTTCTAACTGTTCTCTTAATGATAATTGGTTGAAATAATTTTCCATTTCTTGTTGTATTTGTGTTGTTTGTTTATTGCTGTATTAATTGTAATAGTTGCGATACTGGCATTTCTTCTTTAGTAACCGCAATTCTTCCTGAACGAACAAATTGCTTTATACCATGTTTATCTAATATGTGATAGAGTTCTTCTACTTCTTCTTTACGTCCTGATTTTTCCAAAACAAAAAAGTTTTTATTTACATTGATGACTCTTGATTTACTTTGGTTGATAATAGTTTGAATTTCATCATTATCCGTTAACAAATCGGTACTTAGTTTGAATAAACACGATTCTTGATAAATCGTTTCTTCATCGGTATGATAAAAAGCTTTGATTACCTCTACTTGCTTTTCTATTTGACCAATTATTTTTTTCATTTGTTCCTCTGTAATCTTAACCAAAAGTGTAATTCTCGACACACTTTTAATTTCTGAAGAAGAGCTGTTGATACTCTCAATATTGATATGTCTTCGTTGAAATATTGCTGATATTCTATTTAACAAGCCTACGTTATTTTCAGTATATATTGAAATTGTATAAGTGTTTTTTGTACTCATATTTTCTTATTTTAATCGAACATCAGATACTGACGCTCCTGTTGGAATCATTGGAAATACATTATCTTCCTTTTCTACACAAACCTCTAAGAAATAAGCCTCTTTACTTGCCATCATTTCTACTACAGCACTTGCTAATTCTTCTCTTTTAGTTACTCTGTTAGCTGCTAGATGATAACCTTTTGCAATTGCTACAAAATCAGGATTTGTCATTACTGTAGAAGCATATCTCTTGTCAAAAAACAACTGTTGCCACTGACGTACCATTCCTAAAAACTCATTGTTAAGCACTACAATTTTTACCGCTGCTTTGGTTTGTAAAATAGTTCCGAGTTCTTGTATGGTCATTTGGTAACCTCCGTCACCAATAACAGCAACTACCTCACGCTCTGGGGTTCCCATTTTAGCTCCAATTGCCGCAGGTAAAGCAAAACCCATAGTTCCTAATCCACCTGATGTAATATTACTTTTCGTTTGATTGAATTCTGCATAACGACTTGCTATCATTTGATGTTGTCCAACATCAGTAACTACAATGGCTTTTCCTTCAGAAGCTTCATTTATTTGCTTGATAACCTCTCCCATTGTTAACCCTTCTTTCGTTGGAAACAAATCATTTTTTATCACGTTATCAAACTCTACAGCATCAAGGTTTCTAAATTCTTGTAACCATTCTTTGTGTGAGTTTTCTTCTAAAAGAGAAAGTGCTACCGTTAAGGTTTCTTTTACATTTCCTAAAACAGCTACGTCTGTCTTTACATTTTTGTCAACTTCCGCAGGATCTATTTCAAAATGCACCACTTTAGCTTGTTTCGCATAACGGCTTAAATCCCCAGTAACACGATCGTCAAAGCGCATTCCAACAGCTATTAACACATCACATTCGTTGGTCAATTTATTCGGACTGTAATTACCATGCATTCCTACCATTCCAACATGTAAAGGGTGTTTGGTTGGTAAAGCCGATAAGCCTAACAACGTACTTGCCGATGGAATTCCTGCTTTCTCTATAAAAGCTTTAAATTCTTCTTCTGCTTCTCCTAGTATTACTCCTTGTCCCCAAACTATAAATGGTCTTTCCGCGTTATTAATCAACTCAACAGCTGCTTCAACACTTTGGATGTTCATACTCGGAACAGGTTGATAACTTCGCACTGAAGTACATTTTTTATATTCAAAATCAAACTCTTCAAACTGCGCATTTTTAGTTATATCAACCAAAACAGGTCCTGGTCTTCCTGAACGGGCGATGTAAAATGCTTTTGCCATTACTTCGGGGATCTCACTTGCTTTGGTTATCTGATAATTCCACTTCGTTACTGGAGTTGAAATACCTACGATATCTGTTTCTTGAAAAGCATCAGACCCTAATAAGTGTGCTCCTACTTGTCCTGTAATACATACCATTGGCGTAGAATCTATCTGTGCATCGGCAATACCAGTAATTAGGTTAGTTGCTCCTGGACCCGAAGTTGCCATGGCAACTCCTACTTTACCTGTAGCTCGCGCATAGCCTTGTGCTGCATGAGTTGCTCCTTGCTCGTGACGTGTTAATACATGATGTAATTTATCTTGATATTTATACAGCTCATCATATACAGGCATAATAGCTCCTCCTGGATACCCATACAATAAATCGACTCCTTCTGCTAATAAACATCTTACTACAGCTTCTGCACCTGTAATGGTTACTTTTTGTGTGATTTCTTGTTCTGTTTGTTGTTTCGTTTTTGTTTCCATAAACTCAGCTTTATGCTTTTAGCTTTTAGCTATATGCTTAGTTATTTTTATTAAATTTTTAGTGCTACTATATGTAGTCTTGAATCTTAATTCTCTCGTCTTTATCTAAAAATCAAACACCTTTAGGCAAGCCTCAAGAAATTTATCTTCTGGCTATCGCCCTGCGATTAAAATTCGTCGGTTACACATCCGTTAGATGCTGATGCTACTGTTCTTGCATATTTATATAACACTCCCCTTTTCACTTTTAAAGGTGGAGCTATCCATTCTTGTTTTCTTTTAGTTAACTCTTCTTCTGAAACTTCTAGATTAATCGTATTCGTTTCTGCATTGATAGTTATGGTATCTCCATCTTTTACCAAAGCTATTACACCTCCTTCTTGTGCTTCTGGTGTGATATGCCCTACTACAAATCCGTGCGTTCCTCCCGAGAAACGACCATCTGTAATTAGAGCAACATCTTTACCTAACCCTGCTCCCATAATAGCAGCTGTTGGCTTTAGCATTTCTGGCATTCCTGGTCCTCCTTTAGGTCCTTCATAACGAATTACTACAACATCTCCTTTTTCAACCTTTCCGTCTCGTATTCCATCATTAGCCTCATATTCACCTTCAAAAACTTTTGCTTTTCCTGAAAAATACAACCCTTCCTTTCCTGTTATTTTCGCTACAGAGCCTTCTTTAGCTAAATTTCCATAGAGCATTCGTAAATGTCCCGTAGCTTTGATAGGTTGTTCTGTTGGTTTAATTACTTCTTGCCCTTCCGTTAAACTTGGAACTGTTGCTAAATTTTCTGCTAGTGTTTTTCCTGTTACGGTTAAACAATCTCCATGTAATAACCCTTTTTCTAGTAAATACTTTAAAACTGCCGGTGTACCACCTACTTTATGCACATCCTCCATTAAATATTTTCCGCTAGGTTTTAAATCGGCTAGGAATGGCGTTTCATCAGAAATACGTTGAAAATCTTCCAAAGTAAATTGCACATCTGCTGCTTTTGCTATGGCTAAAAAGTGTAATACTGCATTGGTAGAACCTCCCATAACCGTTACCAACCGCACTGCATTTTCTAACGATTTTTTAGTAACGATGTCTGATGGTTTGATGTCTTTTTCTAGTAATACGCGTAGTGCTTCTCCTGCCTTAATACTTTCTTGCTCTTTGTTATCACTAATTGCAGGATTGGATGAATTGTAAGGCAAACTCATACCCAAGGCTTCAATTGCTGATGCCATCGTATTTGCGGTGTACATTCCTCCACAAGCTCCTGCTCCTGGACATGCTTTCTCAATAACACTTTGATATTCTTTTTGAGTAATAGTTCCTGCAACTTTCTCTCCCCAAGCTTCAAAAGCTGATACCACATCTAACTTTTTTCCTTCATGACATCCTGAGGCAATGGTTCCTCCATATACTAAAACTGATGGACGATTTAAACGCAACATTGCCATTAAGGCTCCTGGCATGTTCTTATCACAACCCACTACGGTTACCAATCCGTCATACGACATCGCTTGCACTACCGTTTCCATAGAGTCAGCAATTACATCACGAGATGGTAGAGAATAGCGCATCCCTGGAGTTCCCATAGAAATTCCGTCGGAAACGCCTATGGTATTAAATATTAATCCTACTAAATTAGCATTTTCAGTTCCTTCTTTTACCAATTTTGCTAAATCGTTTAGGTGCATATTACACGGATTCCCTTCATATCCTGTACTTGCAATTCCTACCAACGGTTTTTCTAAATCTGATTTCGACAAACCTATAGCATGCAACATAGCTTGTGCTGCTGGTTGCGTATCGTCTTGAGTTACTTGTTTACTAAATTTGTTTAGTTCCATGTTAGCTTGCTTTACGTTTTTGACGTAAGCCTAATACTTCGTCTTTATATAATTTCATTAGTTTGTGCCCGTGTGATTTTTCCCACGCTAGTGGAAATTGATAGTCGTCTAGCGATTGTAAGCCAACTACCTCGGCTGCAGTTCCTGTAAAAAAACAAGCATCAGCATTTTTTAATTCTTCTAAAGTGAAATGCTTTTCTTCAACAGAGATTCCTTCTTCTTTACATAAATCGATAACCGTAGCACGAGTAATTCCTGCCATGATATGACCTCTAGGTGGCGTGTATAACTTCCCTTCTTTCTGCATAAAAACATTTGCTCCAGAACATTCAGCTACATTGCCGTTCATATCTAATAACAATGCTTCATCATACCCATTATTCTTTGCTTCGTTAGTTGATAATATTGAGTTTGTATAGTGCCCTGTTACTTTTGCTTCTACAAAACATGACTTCGGATTCGGACGCTGAAACGATGATGTTTTTACTCTAAGTAATTTATCTCCCATGTACTTGCCCCACTCCCAACATTGTATTACTAAATTCGTCTCTTTAGAAGTTAACAAACTCATATCTGATCCTGTAGTGACTAACGGACGGATGTATGCGTCTTTTAAACCATTACGTTCCAATAATTCATAAGTAATTTGCGTTAGTTGTTCTTCAGAATACTCCAATTGAATATTCATGACTTCTGCTCCATACTTAAGCCTTTTGTAATGCTCATATGACTTAAAAATTTTAGTTCCTTCGTTGGTATTGTATGCTCTTATACCTTCGAAAACCCCATTTCCATAGTGTAAACTTTGACTATACAAGTTAGCGCTTGCGTCTACGGCTTTGATAAACTCTCCGTTGTAATAGATTACTGTTTCTTCGTTGTAATACATTTTTTCAGTTGTTTTGCTGTTCAAAATTATTTTTCGCTTTTTAATTTACTTTCTTGTTTTGTAAGGCTTTGATGATTTTCACTGACTCCAAAAAACAAGCAAAAAACTCAAAACCAATTACTTAAAACCAAATCATTATGATATTCACGGAATAAAAAAAGCCTGTATCTAGAGTTAGATACAGGCTTTCTTATAGGCAATAACTATCTGTATCAACTCGGTGGAGAGCTAATAATGACAATAATAATTACCACGATGTTAAAAATTTGATTCATGTTTTTTGCAACTAAAAAAGGCTTCCTAAATTTAGGAAGCCTTCTTTATTAATTTATATGTTAAATATTAAGTACCGCTTCCCTATCCTTGTGAAATAATCACAATGACAATAATAATAGAAATGATATTTAATATTTGTTTTTTCATCTGATATCACAAATATTTGAAATTATTTTTTAGTTATCCTAATATTTTTTTGACTTTTTTATTTCTCCCCTTAAAAACACACCTCCTAACCCACTGTTTTACTTAACATTATAAAAGTTTTTATTTTTTATTTAGCATTTATCAAAATTTATTTTATAGATTTGTGCCGTTATGCAAACAAATAAAATATACAACTATATACCCAGTTTTTTAGTGCGGTCTTTCAACCGACGCTAGTCTTCCTTTTGTCCTAAACTGAGTGTTGTATAATTTTATTTTCATTCTTTTGATTTCTATAATCTACATTTTTATATCGTTATTAACTCTTGTTATTGTTTTCAATAACATTACTGTTGTACGACCTATTTTTATCCGACGTCGCCCGTAAGGGTACTACTTCATTTTGGGAACCTAGGTGTGTCCGGTTCTTCTTTTTAAACCACCGATTTTTAACAAAATGTTTATCTAAAATCAATTTCAATGAGAGTTGTTATTGCTGATCAATCGCATAGTAAGTATGCCGAAATTATTTGTCAAACTATTGACGAAGCTGCTCTGGTTAGAGGCACAGGAATTGCCAAAAGAAAACCAGAATACATCATTACAAAGCTAGAAAATGGCAACGCTGTTATTGCCTTAGATGGCGATCAATTTGCTGGCTTTTGTTATATCGAAGCCTGGAGTCATGGCAAATTTGTAGCCAATTCTGGGTTAATTGTTCACCCAAACTATAGAGGCATTGGTTTAGCCAAACAAATTAAGAAAGTAGTTTTTGAGCATTCTAGAACCAAGTTTCCTAATGCCAAAATATTTAGTATCACAACTGGTTTGGCAGTTATGAAACTCAATAGCGAACTAGGCTATAAACCTGTTACCTTTTCTGAACTTACAGAAGATCAGTCTTTTTGGAATGGTTGTCAGACCTGTAAAAACTACGATGTTTTACAACGCACTCAGCAAAGAATGTGTTTGTGTACTGGTATGCTATACGATCCTAACAAAAAAACTCAGAACATAAAAGTAAAAGAGAAAGTCTTTAAAAGACTAAAAAGAATCAAGGAAACCATCTTCCTAAAAAAAGACAAAAAATGAAAAAATTAGTAATTGCTTATAGTGGCGGATTAGATACTTCGTACTGTGCGGTAAGCTTATCAAAACAAGGATATGAAGTTCATGCTGTTAGCGTTAATACTGGCGGATTTTCTTCCGAAGAAATTAAAAAGATTGAACACAACGCTTACACAATGGGTGTGGCTACCTATAAAAATATCAATGCCGTAACTGATTATTACGATAAAGTAATTAAGTACTTAATTTTTGGTAACGTGTTAAAAAACAATACGTATCCACTTTCGGTAAGTGCTGAAAGAATTATACAAGCTATAGAAATAGTAAACTATGCTAAGAGTATTGGTGCTAGTTATATTGCTCATGGTAGTACAGGTGCTGGGAATGATCAAGTAAGGTTTGATATGATTTTTCAAACCATTGCTCCTGAAATTGAAATCATAACCCCTATCAGAGATTTACAGCTTTCAAGACTGGAAGAAATCGAGTATTTAAAAAGTAACGGTATTGATTTGTCTTGGGAAAAAGCTAAATATTCTGTCAACAAAGGTTTGTGGGGAACCAGTGTGGGAGGTGAAGAAACTTTAACTTCAGAACATCCGTTACCAGAACACGCCTACCCTTCTCAAGTAACAAAAACAGCACCTAAACAAGTAAAGCTTTCTTTTGTAAAGGGTGAATTAACGGCTATTAATAATGATGAAAAAGCTCCTGTGCAAAACATTGAGCAATTGAATGAAATTGCCTCAAAATTCGGAATTGGTAGAGATATTCACGTGGGCGATACTATTGTAGGAATTAAAGGAAGAGTTGGTTTTGAAGCTGCTGCCGCTTTAATTATTATCAAAGCACATCATCTATTAGAAAAGCACACCTTAACAAAATGGCAATTGCAACACAAAGAGTATTTAGCTAGCTTTTATGGGATGCATTTACATGAAGGTCAGTATTTAGATCCTGTAATGAGAGATATGGAAGCTTTTTTAGAAAACAGTCAGTCAAAAGTTACGGGTGATGTTTTTGTAACGCTAAAACCATATCATTTTACACTAGATGGAATTGATTCTCCACATGATTTAATGAATGCCAAATTTGGTAGCTACGGTGAACTAAACAAAGGTTGGACTGCTGAAGATGCTAAAGGTTTCATCAAAATCTTAGGAAATCAGAATAAAATATATCAACAGGTGAATCAGTAAACAATTATCAGTTATCAATGAACAGATTGCCACGTTTCACTCGCAATGACACGTCATTATGAGGAGTGATAACGACGTGATGATCTCTAAAAATTAACTGATAACAATACAAACAAATGACAAATCTCACTTAGTGAGTAAACAACAAACAATATGATACAAGTAGGAATCATCGGAGGTGCAGGTTATACAGCTGGAGAATTAATTAGGCTTTTATTACAACATCCAAAAGCAACTATTAATTTTGTGTATAGCACTTCTAATGCCGGTAATAAAATAGCGAATGTACATCAGGACTTGGTAGGAAGCACTGAACTAACCTTTACTAATGAAATTAATACAACTGTAGATGTACTATTTTTATGTTTAGGACACGGAAATTCTAAGAAGTTTTTAGAAACGCATACCTTCTCAAATCATACAAAAATTATTGATTTAGGAAATGATTTCAGACTAAAAGCAGATAGTAATTTTCAAGGAAAAGAGTTTGTGTATGGTTTACCTGAGTTTCAAAAGGAAGCTATACAAAATGCTTCTTATATTGCCAACCCAGGGTGTTTTGCTACGGCTATTCAATTAGGTTTACTTCCATTAGCTGACACTGGTTTATTACAGAATGATGTACATGTCAATGCGGTTACTGGTGCTACTGGAGCAGGTACTTCATTATCAGCAACCACGCACTTTACGTGGAGAGATAATAATTTTTCGTACTACAAGCCTTTTACCCATCAGCATTTAGGAGAAATCAATCAAACTATACATACACTTCAAACCAGTTTTGATTCTGAAGTTTTGTTTTTACCAAACAGAGGAAATTTTTCAAGAGGTATTTACGCTACGCAGTACACACATTTTGAGGGAACCTTAGACGAAGCGAAACAATTATATGCAGAGTATTATAAAGACGCTGTTTTTACTCATATGGCAGACCAAGAGCTACATTTAAAACAGGTAGTAAACACCAATAAGTGTTTAATTCATCTGCATAAACACGGAGATAAACTTCTAATAACAAGCATCATTGACAATTTATTAAAAGGAGCTTCTGGGCAAGCAGTCCAAAACATGAACCTGATGTTTGGTTTTCAAGAGAATACAGGATTACAATTAAAAGCCAACTATTTTTAACCCTCACAGAGGGATTAAGTAAACCAAAATGAATGTCTTAATACAAGAAGTGAATAATACAAAATACATTATCTAAACTAAACTTTCTCAAATGAAAATAGCAATTATAGGAACAGGTAACTTAGGAAAATCAATCGCTAAAGGATTGATACAAAACAAATCATTCTCTCAACTTTTCTTAACCAAAAGAAATATTGAAGAACTCAATGAATTTAAAGAGGCACCCAACGTTTTCATTAGTTCTAATAACAAGGAAGCAATCACAGCATCTGATGTACTAATTTTTGCAGTACAACCAACACATTTAGAAACTATTTTAAAAGAAACTGCTCCTCTATTATCAGACAATCATTTAGTGATTTCTACAGTTGCTGGTTTCTCTATTCAAAAAATGGAAGCGCTTATTGGTTCAGATACTACTATTATCAGAGCCATGCCTAACACTGCTATTGCCGTTGGAAAATCTATGACTTGTCTTAGTGGTAATACTCAAAAGAAGGAAGATTTAGAAATAGCTACAACTATTTTTAATCAACTAGGAACTTCTATGATTATTCCTGAAGATCAAATGCAAGTAGCCACCGTAATATGTGCTAGTGGAATTGCTTTTTGGATGCGCTTAATACGGGCAACTACACAAGCCGCTATTCAGTTAGGTTTCGATGCAAAAGAAGCACAAGAACTCGCTATGCATACTAGTGAAGGTGCTGCCAACTTACTCATAGCTACAGGAAATCATCCTGAAGAAGAAATCGATAAAGTTACCACTCCAAAAGGCTGTACCATCGAAGGTTTGAATGAAATGGAACACAAAGGTTTAAGTGCTGCTTTAATACAGGGAATGGTTGCTTCATTCAACAAAATTAACACCATAAAAAAAGAAAACTAATGAGTTTATTTAACGTATATCCTCTATTTGATATAACCCCAGTAACCGCCAACAATGTATATGTATACGACGATAAAGGCACAGAATATTTAGATTTATATGGCGGACATGCCGTAATTTCTATCGGGCACTCACACCCTGCCTATGTTAAAAACATTAGTGAACAAGTGAGCAAACTAGGCTTTTATAGCAACGCGATTCAGAATCCGTTACAGGTTGAATTGGCTGACCAACTAGAAAACATTTCTTGTTGTAAAGACTATCAGTTATTCTTGTGTAACTCAGGAGCAGAAGCCAATGAAAATGCGTTAAAACTAGCCTCTTTTCACACTGGTAAGCAAAAGGTAATCTCTTTTAAGAATTCTTTTCACGGACGTACTTCTGCAGCCGTAGCAGCAACCGATAATCCTAAGATTGTAGCGCCTATCAATGCGCAACAAGAAGTTATCTTTTTAGAGTTTGAAGATTTAGCAGGTGTTGAAAAAGTCTTACAAAACAATGATGTTTGTGCCATTATTATTGAAACCATTCAAGGTATTGGTGGATTAGACGAAGCATCAACTACTTTTTACCAAGGGTTAGAAAAACTATGTAAACAATACAACACGCTATTAATTGCTGATGAAATTCAGTGCGGATTTGGTAGAACGGGTGATTTCTTTGCTTTTCAAAAACACGGCATTACTCCGCATATTATTTCCATGGCAAAAGGAATGGGGAACGGATTTCCTGTGGGTGGAATCTTAATCCATCCAAGTATTGAGGCTTCTTACGGTTTGTTGGGGACTACCTTTGGCGGTAATCACTTAGCCTGTGCTGCTTCCTTAGCTGTTCTTGAAACCATCCAAAAAGAACAATTGATGGAAAATGTACAGCAAATTGCTGCATATTTTATGGAACAAACAGCTTCAATTCCACAACTAAAAGCTGTAAAAGGAAGAGGTCTTATGTTAGGATTAGAATTCGATTTTCCTATTGCTGAGCTAAGAAAGAACCTAATATTCAAACATCAAATTTTTACAGGAAGCGCTAAGAATCCGAACTTATTAAGAATCCTTCCACCATTAACCATTCAAAAGCAACATATCGATATGTTTTTTGAAGCTTTAAAAAAGGAACTGTCATGAAGAAATACACCAGCCTAAAAGACATTGAAAACCTTTCAGAAACTATTCAAAAGGCTATTCAATTAAAAGAAAGTCCCTATCAGTTTGCTGATTTGGGAAAACATAAAACCTTAGTCTTGTTGTTCTTTAATGCTAGTTTACGTACAAGGTTAAGTACCGAAAAAGCGGCTAAAAACTTAGGGATGGAAGTAAGTGTGTTAAACATTACCAACGCTTGGAATATGGAGTTTGAAGACGGTACTGTGATGAATTTAAGTACTTCAGAACATATTAAAGAAGCTTCCAAAGTAATTTCTCAATATACCGACATTATTGCGGTAAGAGCTTTTCCGACGTTGAAAGACAAAGAAAAAGACACCTCTGAAATTGTACTCAACAGTTTTATAAAATACGCTTCAGTTCCTGTTATTAATATGGAAAGCGCTACTGATCATCCGTTGCAAGCCTTGGCAGATGCGATTACTATTACGGAAACTAAAAAAGTTGGTAAACCTAAAGTTGTGTTGTCTTGGGCTCCACACCCAAAAGCATTACCACATTCGGTTGCCAATGGTTTTGTACACCTCATGCACAACATGGAGGTAGAATTTGTTATAACGCATCCCGAAGGTTATGAGCTAGATCCAGAAATTACTCAAGAGTTTCCTATCGAATACGATCAAGAGAAAGCTTTTGAAAATGCCGACTTTATCTATGCTAAAAACTGGAGTTCTTTTAATGAATATGGTAAAATACTAAATGAAGACCCTAAGTGGATGATTACTCAGGAAAAACTAGGCGCTGCTAAATTTATGCACTGCTTACCTATTAGAAGAAATGTGGTAGCGGAAGACGCTGTTTTAGATGGTGAAAATTCTCTTGTGATTGAACAAGCCAACAACAGAACCTTTGCTGCACAGATAGTACTAAAAGAGATTTTAATTCATTTAAGCTGAATTTAAATTTTGACTTGTCAGTTCGAGTGTCGACCTGAGGGAGATGTATCGAGAACTACTTGAAAACGTCTCGATACAATTTTTCTTCCTTTCAGTACGAAAAATCACTCGACGTGACATTTAATTAAAAGAGAATTAAAATATGAAAACTGTCTGTATAAAGAAATAACGAGTGAAAAAGTGAAAGTGCTAAGCGTAGCTTTAAGCATGAAGCTTTGAAAGTGAGTGGTGCGTAGCAATTTCCTCTTTACAGACTTGATTTTTTGGTTCGTTTTTTATCAAGAAAAAATGAACAATAAATTAAACTTAAAACTAAAAATGAAAACCATAAAGATTGTTAAAATAGGCGGAAACATCATTAATGATGAGAAAGCCTTACATAGTTTCTTAACTAATTTCGCTCAGTTAAAAAATCCGAAAGTGTTAGTTCATGGTGGAGGTAAACTAGCTTCTGAATTGGCTAAACAGTTGAATATTCCTGTGATAATGATTGATGGCAGACGTGTAACCGATACGCAAACTTTAGATTTGATTACTATGGTATATGCAGGTAAAATCAACAAGCAAATTGTTGCGCAGTTACAAGCGCATAACACCAACGCTATAGGTTTTACAGGGGCTGACGGAAATACCATTGTATCAACCAAACGTCCTGCTGAACCTATAGATTACGGATTTGCAGGCGACGTTGTTACCGTGAACCCGCAAGTACTAACCGTATTAATTAATAACGAAGTAACGCCTGTGTTTTGTGCCATTACGCACGATGCTAACGGACAGTTATTGAACACAAATGCAGACACCATAGCCTCAGAAATTGCTATAGGTCTCTCTGCTCATTTTAGTACAGAACTATATTACTGTTTTGAAAAATCAGGAGTGCTAAGTGATGTAACCGATGACAACTCTATTATCGAACAAATCACTTCAGAATCCTACGCGCAATTAAAAGCTGACGGAGTCATATTTGAAGGAATGCTTCCTAAACTAGATAACTGCTTTCACGCCCTAAAAAACAACGTTCAAAAAGTACACATAGGCAATACAGCTATGGTATTTAACTCAAAAAACAAACACACCTCATTACAACTATCATGATACAAAGACTTACCACAAAAGCCATCAATCTGTTAAAAAACCTAATAGAAACACCATCTTTTTCTTCGGAAGAAGATGCTACTGCCCTACTGCTAGAAAACTGGTTTAAAGAGTATGATATTCCATACACTAGAACTCAGAACAATGTGTGGTCGGTAAACAAACATTTTGATGCTAACAAACCTACGCTGTTACTCAACTCGCATCACGATACGGTAAAACCTAATAACGGCTATACCAAAGATCCTTTTAAAGCGATTGTGGAAGAAGGAAAACTCTATGGTTTGGGAAGTAACGATGCGGGAGGCTGTTTGGTATCATTACTAGCAACCTATACCTATTTCTATCAAAAAGAAAACTTAGCGTATAATTTGGTATTTGCAGGAACTGCCGAAGAAGAAAGCAGCGGTCCTAACGGTTTAAACGGATTACTAAAAACCTTACCTAACATTGATGTAGCCATCGTAGGAGAACCTACTTTAATGAATTTAGCTATTGCTGAAAAAGGTCTAGTCGTTTTTGACGCTGAGGTAAGCGGAACCCCTAGTCATGCAGCACATCCGAACCATGATAATGCTATTTACAACACCATTGAAGTATTGCAGTGGTTTAAAAATATTGAGTTTGAAAAAACTTCTGAAATCTTGGGAGACGTAAAACTCACGGTAACACAAATCAATGCAGGAAAACAACACAACGCTGTTCCTTCCGAAGTAAAATTAGTGGTCGATGTTCGTGTAAACGATAAATACACCAATCAAGAAGTTAGCGACTATTTACAGCAAAATGCGCCTTGTAACATACAACCAAGAAGTTTGAATTTGAATTCATCATCAATACCAAAAGAACACCCTTTGGTGCAAGCAGGTATTACTTTAGGAAGAAAAACCTATGGTTCTCCTACCCTATCTGACCAAGCAGTGTTGAGCTGTCCGTCATTAAAATTAGGACCTGGAGACAGCACACGTTCACACACCGCTGATGAGTTTATTTATCTTCAAGAAATTGAGGAAGGAATTGAGTTGTATGTTAAGCTTTTAGAGAACGTATTAAAAGGAGTTAAGAATTAGCTACTGTACACATGTCAGTTCGAGTGATTTTTATTGAGTGATAGCGAAGTAAAAATTGTATCGAGAACTATTCGAAAACTTCTCGGTACAAAATTATTTTTATTTCATTTCAATAATTTTACTCGAAGTGACATTATAAATAACAAATAAAAAACATAGAAAAGAGATACAAGACCTCTTTTTCTAAAGCAAATCGTCATTCCGACCAGAGGGAGGAATCTCATTAAAAAGAGTAACTCATAAGTTTGAGACCTCTCACATACGTTCGAGGTGACAAACAAACAATGAGAATTTTGTTAGTTATAGTGTTTAACACTCAATACTAACTTCTCAATACTCAGTACTAATTAAAAAACATAAAAACATGAAACTTTGGGACAAAGGATTATCCATAGATAAAAAAATAGAACATTTCACTGTTGGAAACGATAGAGAAATAGACATACACATTGCACCGTACGACTTGCAAGCATCATTAGCACATGCAAAAATGCTGGCTTCCATCGGTATTATTACTTCGGAAGAATTAGCACAAGTAACTGCTGGAATTACTACGCTACAACAACAAGTGGCAGAAGGTACTTTTATAATAGATGCTCAATTTGAAGATGTACATTCTAAAATTGAGTTTGAATTAACCAACATGTGCAGTGAAGTTGGTAAGAAAATTCATACCGCACGTTCAAGAAATGATCAGGTTTTAGTAGCGTTACAATTGTACTATAAAGACAACCTGCAATCGATTTCAGATAAAACTAAAACACTTTTCAATACGTTATTAGAGTTGGCAGAAGAACATAAAACCAAGTTATTACCTGGGTACACCCACTTACAAGTGGCAATGCCTTCTTCTTTCGGATTATGGTTTTCTGCGTATGCTGAATTGCTAATTGACGATTTACACATGGTTAATGCAGCGCTAAAAACAGTAGATCAAAACCCCTTAGGCTCTGCAGCTGGATATGGTAGTTCGTTCCCTATTGATAGAGAATTCACCACTAAAGAACTAGGTTTTGAAACCTTAAAATACAATGTGGTGGCAGCACAAATGAGTAGAGGAAAAAGTGAGCGTACCCTTACCATGGCGTTGGGTAGTGTGAGTAATACACTAGCTCGTTTTGCGATGGATATCTGCCTGTATATGAGTCAGAATTTTGATTTTATTTCTTTTCCTGATGAATTAACTACAGGTAGTAGCATTATGCCACATAAAAAGAATCCTGATGTGTTTGAATTGATTAGAGGAAAGTGCAATAAAATCCAAGCGTTGTATACCGAAACTTTGTTAATCACCAACAATTTACCAAGTGGATATCATAGAGATTATCAGTTATTAAAAGAAAATATCATCAATGCTTTTGAGGAGCTAAAAGATGTGTTAGATATTTTTGACTATGCTATTCAGCAAATTATTGTAAAAGATATTGACCTACATGATGAAAAGTACAAATATCTATTTACAGTAGACAATATGAATACCTTGGTTGAAAATGGTATGAGTTTTAGAGAGGCTTACCAAAAAATTGGTAGTGAAGTTGTCAACGGTACATATACTCCTGATACTTCTAAAAAACATACGCATGTGGGTAGTATAGATAATTTGTGTTTGGATAAAATACGTGAGAAGCTTGGTTAGTGGTAGATACTAAAAAAAAGTCGTCATTACGAGGAGGATACGACGAAGTAATCTGTAAGTAGTTAACTCAAAACTTAGAGATTGCTTCGTTTTAGCCTGTCTTGAGCAACAGTCGAAAGGCTCGCAATGACGTAAACCTATACAATAGTATACTGTCATTCCGAACGAGGTACGAGGAGGAATCTGTTTAATTTAAGCCTAGAACATTCTTAACAGTTCCTAACATACAATTATAAGATTTCTCCCGCTGGTCGAAATGACAAACCCATTGTCATTACGAGGAGGATACGACGAAGTAATCTGTTTGTTGAGAGTTCAGAGTATAAAGATTTAGCTACGCTGAACCTTACGGTTTCTCCCGCTGGTCGAAATGACGCTTGTGAATCTATATTCTAACAGCGAAGCGGTCTTGTTTCTTGATTCTAATAAACAATCGTCATTCCGAACGAGGCACGAGGAGGAATCTTATTAAAAGGTGTAACTCATTGCCTTGAGACCTCTCACATAGGTTCGAGGTGACACAATGAAATTAGAATTTTGTTAGATTTTAATAGAACTCATAAAACTGTTATATAAAAAGAGGTTATTCTTAACAAATAACCTCTTTTTTACTTTATTTCTTTACTGTTCTTGAGCCTATGGAGAACTTATATCCAAATTGAAACTGGTAAAAAGCCTCATCGCTTTCACTTCCTTTGTAATTGTAGGTTACTAATCTTGCAAAAATAGCTTGATTTGGGTTTTTGTTAGGGTGATAAAACACCTCTGCTTGATTCTTTAATACAGGTACTTTAAAGTCTAAATCTATTGTGCTAGACCCGTTATAGCTTTTATAATCAAACCAGTGAAGTCCTAATTTGTAATTGAAACCGAAGTTGTTAAATCGTTTTGATGATAAGCTTATTCCTCCTCCATAACTCAATGCTTTTAAGTTTTCTACTCCTTGGGTATCGTTTTGAACTCTCGTTAGATTATAGTCTATCGTACCAAAAAAGTTCATTTTCATAGGATAGTTTTTTTGATACACTTCAAAGAAGTTTACTTCTCCACCTACGGTTAAAAAGCGTTTTTCTACCAAGTCTAACGTATTTCCTATTACACCACCTGTTGCGGTAACTAAACCTTTGTCTTCTTCAAACTTAGCATAGTGTACATAAGGTGTAATTGATTTTAAAAATTCGTATTGCATTGAAGAACTAAAGATTTGCCTTGAAAAAGGAAATACATAAAACTTTGCGCTTCCTTCTAACTGCACCAATCCGTTGTCAGACTCTCCAAAGAGTGCTAAAAAGTCGGTATAAGCACGTAGCTCTACTATTTTATCTAAGTAAGTATCTTGTTTTATTTGATAGGTTGCTGGGGCTGTTAAGTTGGTTTTGTTTCCATCAATATCTTCTTTAGGCAGTTCCAACGTTAAGTCATGAGGGATGTAGTTGTTTCCTATTTTATACTTATACATTAGTACATCACTTAAACGAATACGAAGGTTTTCAAACTCTTTTTCATCAACATTGGTTGTTGGTTGTTTTTGTGAGTAAAAAAGGAAGTTTTCAGATGCCCAATACCCATATCGTAAAAAGCTTACCCCTACATAGTTTTCAAACAATAGTAAACTTCCCTTATATTCTACCAATACCTGAATATCAGCTAAGCTACCATCGCGTATTTCAATATCTATCTTTTTAAACTTGTATTTCTTTAATGGCAATCGTACAGGGTCACTTTTATTTATAGTGTCATTACTACTTTTCTTTTTATAAAAACAAAACTCTTGCCCATCTTTAGGTATGGTAATGTCTCCAAAATAGGCTTCTTGATTTACTTGCTTTAATACCTGATTAAATATCTTTTTCTGTTTTGTATCCTTTCCGTTTATATCTTCGCTTATAATTACATTCTCATTAAAATAGCTGTAGGTTACGGGTTCATTTTCTTCTCCTTTAAAAAGAATTGCTAATACAGAAGGTTTTTCTTCTTTGTACCATTCTTTTATATTTTCTAAAGTCACTGAAGGGCAATCTATTTTATACGCTTCAAGTTTAGAGTACGTTTCTCCTAACGAATTTATAATATTATTTCTCTCTTCTTTTAAGACACCTAACTTTGTAAAAGTTTCACTAGTTATTACTTTTTTAACTTCGTTTATCTCCTTTTCTTTTGCTTCTTTAGCTTTCTCATAATCTTCAAATGTTTTAATTAACTTTTTTATTTCAGATTCACAATCTTTCTTTTTTTCCTCCTTCTTTTCCTCCTTTTCCTTCTTTTTCTCTATTTCTTTAACCTCTTCTAACTCAAGAGGTTTTTTATGAGGAAACCATTCCTTAATAGAATCTATAGGAATACTGGTACACACATCTTTAAAACTTGTAAACTTATTATAAATTTTATGTAGTGCTTTTTGATATTTTCTTCTTTCTTCAATTAATTTATTAAGTTCTTCTACTGTTTCTTCATTTATAACCTTTTTTACTAGACTAGTTTCTTCTTTATTATCTTCTATAAAGTCTAAATGATTCTCATAAGCTTTGTTAAGCTTTTTAATTTCAAATTCACAGTTAATAGTTTGTGTTTGTCCGTTAATGCATAGCACATAAAAAAAGAGTGCTAAGCAAGTGCTTAGGGTTTTCATAATTTTTAGTTAGTTTGGTTAGTTATTTTTTTGTGCACATACAGTTACAACAGTCTTTAAAACCAGCAGCAAAACACTAGTTAAAACCCTATATAACTGCATATTAACAATTTAAAAGTAGTAAAATATCATTAGTAATAACAACTATTGTGTTATTAAATGGTAATTATATGTGTAATAATGTATGTTTTGCGGATAACCGCAATTTGGGTTGCGGAAAACCGTAGAAATGAGTGGAATATGGTTCTTATATTTACTTATAATAAAGGTTACTTATAATAAAGGCATGGAGCTAGATACAATTAAAAACATTAGAGAAGAAAGAGATAATATTCGAGAACAAATAAAAAACCTAGACTTAAAAGAATATGATAATATTAGGTATGGCAACGAAGAAGAATATACTTTAAAACTCTTAATTACTGAAATTGAATCTTTATTGACGGATATTTCCACTCTTACTAAACATCCTTCTAAGTTTATTAAAATATCAACTTATAATGAACGCGAACGAATTTTTTCTTATCTAGAAGAAATAGCCTATGACATAAGCTTACCTAGTCGATATATTATTGTATTTGAAGAATTAAAAGCTCTCCTTAGGAGTTACAATATCAGAAACTCTTCTGAAAGACTAAGAGAGTTTGAAAAGGAAATTGAAGAAGTAAAGGAAATTAAAACCCAACTTCAACAAGTATTAATAGAGTCTAAAGAGCTAAAGGAAAATATAAACACTAATAACCTATCAATTGAAGAAAAGCTAATAAAAAGTAATGACAGATTACAAGAAATTAAGGAAGAGTTAGATCAATTATTAATTCATAAAGATGAATTAATCAAAGAATCAGAAAGACTTGAAAAAATAAATCAAGAATTAGACTCAATAAAAGACGAGGCTACTGAAAACTTAGATAAAATAGCCGAGTCCCTTAATGAAAGTAAGTCTAATGAAAAATTAATTACTTCTTTTGGTGATAAGGTTATAGAAAGAGAATCAAGACTTGATACTCTTGAGCAAAGAACACAAAAATACTACGCTAAACTTGATGAATATGAAGAAGAAAGAAAAGTTGTTTTGAAAAAAGCTGTTCAACTAATCAACTCTTCTAAAAAAGCTCTTAATTATACTACAGCAGAAGGTATAAGTGCTTCTTTTCAAAGCCAATACGAAAAAGCTGATAATAAATGGATCTTTGGAAGTTGGGTTTTTGGTGCAGCTATATGTTTAGTCCTAACAGTTATTTTAGGTATATGGGTATTAGAAGCTTCTTCAGGAAATATTAATATTTTAATTGGTAGAATTTCTCTTTTACCATTACCCATAATTGGTACAGTTTTTTGTGCCAATCAGTATACTAAACAAAAAAATATAATCGAAGATTATGCATATAAAATGGTATTATCAAAAGCAATTGTTGGATTCTCTGAACAATTAAAGAAAAACGGAACTGATGATAATAAAGAATATGTACATTATATTAAAACAGCTCTTGAAGAAATTCATAAGGATCCTTTAAGGAAAAGGGAAAGTAGAAGGTCTACTAATAACTCTAAAGAATCAAGCTTAAATGAGTTAGTAGAAGTCGCTGAAAAAATAATTAAAATAACTAAACTAGATTAAAAGAACTTCATTGCGCGGATTCCACATCCGTGTTTTCTATTTACATACTATCTAAAACGTTAAAAAACTCATAAAGTCAGAGAGTTAAAACGAAAAACAACTACTTTAGTATCAGCTATAAAAATTGTTTGTAAAAAGTAAATTGCTATCCCTTATTACTATTATATCACATTCAATTTTACAACATCTTTACGAAGTTAATGCTATAAAGGTACGCTTGTACCTGACTGTTTGGTGATGAATAACACCAAGGTTAGTAAATGGTTTTGCATGTATTGGTTATTGCTCCAGTATGCTAGCTGTTACTACCCAAAAAAGGATTCAAAAGGAAAAGTAAATAATTTAAAAATCAATATGATGAAGTACTATTTAATTGAAAACAAGTTAACCGATGAAACCAACTACTCAGCACGCATATTAACAGAGCGTACTATTAATCAAGACGAGTTGATTGATAAAATGTTGAGTAAACGTAACCTAGTAAGTAAAACCGATATTGTAGCGGTGCTTAACTCTTACTATGAAGAGATTATCGAGTCGATAGAAGACGGCGATAATATTAACCTCCCCTTACTAAATATTGGGTATTCTATTTCTGGGGTTTTTGATACTGAGGAAGATGGTTTTAATCCTGATACTCATAAACTACACGTAAACCTCAACAGCGGAAAGTTAATCAACGAAATTAAGGACGATATTCCGCTACAAAAAGTAACTGCTCCTATTACCAACACAGTTATTAATAATTTAAAAGATATTACCACAGCAACTACGAATACTACCTTATCTGCCAACGGATTGTTTGAGCTGAATGGTTTGCGTTTAAAAGTTGCTGGTGACTTACCTGAGGTTGGCTTGTATTTTGTTGCCGAAGATGGTACCGAAACTAAGGTATCTTATTTAGCTCAAAACAGCTATAAGAAGATTATTGGTCAAGCTCCTGCTCTTGCTGCGGGTAATTACCGTGTTAGAATTAAAACGCAGGCTACTTCTAAATTAGATCGCTTCTTAAAAGAACTTAAGGTATCTGAATCTACATTTAGCCTTACTGTATCGTAACACACGACACTACTGTCCGTTGACATCAGACAGTACTATCCTGTGACTTCAGACACTACTGTCTGAAGGTTAAGACAAAAACTATATTTTATAATCTGTACGAGCTATATGCTCGTACTTTTTTATGTTATATACTCTTTTTGTTATGGTTTTTAATGGGTATGAGGTGTTTACTAGTATAACTAACAAAATTCTCAATGTTTTATAGGGTGTTTTATCGTTCTTCGTTATGACGGTTCTTTTAGAGCCAAGAGAATAGACCGCTTCGCTGTTAGAGTAAAGACTTATTAATAGGTCTTTGTTCGATATTCTTTTTATCATCTAGTGTCACTTCGAGTAAAATTATTGAAATGAAATAAAAATAATTTTGTATCGAGAAGTTTTCTAATAGTTCTCGATACTATTTTTACTTCGTTATCACTCAATAAAAATCACTCGAACTGACAGTGATTATAATAAAAGAATAAGGGTAACACTTTTGAGTGAGGTTTAGCTACGCTGAACCTTACGGTTTCTCACTATCGTTCGGAATGACGGTTTACTGTTTGTTAACCTTTACAATTGCGAGCCTTTCGATTTAAGTTTATCTTGAGCGAAGTCGAAAGGCTCAAGACAGGCTAAAACGAAGCAATCTCTAAGTTTTGAGTTCTAAATAAACAGATTACTTCGTCGTATCCTCCTCGTAATGAGGATAAAAAGAAACTTATTTTAGCTTATTTAAATACACCTTTGTACTTGGCATTTCAGCTACATTTATGGTGTCTGGAATATAGCCTTCTGCCTGAAGTACTACCAAGCCTTCTCTAAACTCATATAGATTTACAGTTCCATCAATATCTGATATAATTGTATCTGTTGGTTCTCTTAGATTAATTACTTTAACCTTTTTTATAGGGGTTTCCGTAGTATTTAAAACTTGTATATTCCAAATCCCCATAAAATGCCTTCGTTGGTGATAATCTTCACTAGAGTTCCATAAATATATAATTGTTATAAAGAATGTAAAAACTGATACAATAGTAAAAGAGAGGTAAATAAGTACTTTTAAATATAGCTTTTGTTTTCTAAATCGAGAACTAAGAATTAATATTAAAGAACCTAGTGCAAATAGTATGAGGAAAATTTTTACCATGTTATATTTAATTTAATAAACAAATTAGAGCCTAACTTTAGTCTTCTAAAGGAAGTATTGCTTTCTTCTTCACAGAATAGTAATAAAGCAATGAAAAATATGAATAGAGGTTTTCTCATTTTATTCTTTCCTCTTCATAAATAAAGTGTCTTTTCTATGAACGAATAACGATTTATCTCCTCTTCTGTTCACTGTATAAGGAGAAATAGTATCTGAGATATAACCTTCTTTAACAAAAATTAATTCACTAATAAAATCTGCTTTTCTATTTAGATAAAAATAGCCATCACTTTTAGAATAGGTATACTGTGAATAAGATGAGCTTTCTATTATTTTTACTTTATTTATTGGCTCTTTGTTTTCATCTAATACATAGCCGTGGTAACAATCACATAGTTCTTATTTGCAAGAAACTGTTAAAAGTAATAATGTTAGTAATAATACGTTTTTCATTTTAGCTGCATAACATCTGTAGAATACGTTTACTTTTCAAGTGGCTTTAGGAAGATTGAGTCGAATCTTATAGTGTCTTTTGTAAAACCATACCTACCTCTTCTCTCAATACTTCTTTTTTCATATCCTTTTTTTATTAAACTAAACTTAAAAAAGCCCATAGGAGCTTCACCTCCTATAGCCATTTTATCGTAGTAAGTTTTCATTTTTAAAAAGAAACTTCCGTTTACATCACTACTGGTTTCAGTAGAATAATCTTTTTTTGCTGAATCCCAAGTTACCACATCAACACTATCTATTTTTTGTAATGTTTCAGAGTTATATATATAACCTATAATAGGAGGTCTACTAACTCTTTTAACAAAACAGCTTGTTAATGTTACTATTATAAATATGAATACTACTTTTTTCATTTTACTCTTTCCTCTTCATAAATAAAGTGTCTGATTGTTCACGTAAAAAAAGAAAATAAATTTTGCCTCCCATTTTTCCTCGTAATATCCTCAATGTATCTGTAAAGTAGCCTTCTTTTTTAAAAACTAAATCTCTAGTTACTTTCTTTGATGCTCTTTCTAAAATAAAATACCCGTCTTCATTCGTTTTCGTAAAATTTTCTGTTACTCCATCTTCTATAACGGTCACATTTATTAAAGGCTTATTATTATAAAACACATACCCTTTATACTTATTAGTCTTATTAGAACATGCAAAACATAATAAAGATATTGCTAATACTATATATATTGAGTTTCTCATCCTATTCTATCCTCTTCATAAATAAAGTGTCTTTTCTATGAACGAATAACGATTTATCTCCTCTTCTGTTCGCTGTATAAGGAGAAATAGTATCTGAGATATAACCTTCTTTAACAAAAATTAATTCACTAATAAAATCTGCTTTTCTATTTAGATAAAAATAGCCATCACTTTTAGAATAGGTATGCTTTGAATAAGATGAGCTTTCTATTATTTTTACTTTATTTATTGGCTCTTTGTTTTCATCTAATACATAGCCGTGGTAACAATCACATAGTTCTTGTTTGCAAGAAACTGTTAAAAGTAATAATGTTAGTAATAATACGTTTTTCATTTTAGCTACATAACATGTCTAGAATACGCTTACTTTTCAAGTGGTTTTAGGAAGATTGAATCATACAATATTGCCTCTTCTCCAAAACTCCCTCTTGTTCCTTTTTCTATTTTGATACTCTTGTATTTTGGATGTTTTAATTCCATTGAATAAAATAAAGGAACATGCCCACCTTCAAAATTAAACATCACTCTTTTCTTTACTCTCTGTATGGTAAACTTTCCTTGGTTATCGGACTTTATCTGTTCATCATCAATCTGTATTAATACACCTTTAACTGGTTTGTATGTTAAAGAATCGTATAGTGTTCCTTTAATTTCGGGTCTTTCTATTCTTGACGAACAAGAATTCAAAATAAGTGCTATTAATAGTAAGTAATAGAATCTCATTTTTATTTTATTGAAAATACTTGATGTATTTACTTTTATGACTAATTAAATAAATAGTATCTCCAGTAAAGTTTCTACTTATAAACTCTCCATTATGAGTACTGTATACAGGCAATGTATCTATCCTATAGTTATCTTTTTTTAAGATGATTTCATTCCCTATTAATGTTTCTTCTTTTAGAGTAAAAAAACCTTTCTCATCTGTTTGAGTTAATTTATCATCTTGTAAACTACATACTTTAACACCTTTTATGGGTTCTTTTGTATCTATATCATAGATATATCCGCTATAGTTAGTATTACAGCTTTGTATTAAAAAGATAAAAGCTAATAATGAGTGGTGGATTTTCATTTTAATTTTATTTTAGTTAACCATATTAAACTTAAAACATCTTTTGTAGATGCAACTCTTCTTTTATGATAATTGGGTTGGTTATACCATTCTCCTAGCTCGTTTTCTCTATAATACGGCATTATATCTATTTCTCCTTCTAAAGGAATTCTTGGTGCTGATGATTTACGAAATTGAAATACCGTATTTACACTTCCTTTATGACCGTAGCTGTAAAAAGTTCCTCCATATGCTTTTAAAATAGTGTGTCCTATTTCGTGAGCTGATGTATCCTTAAATTGAACATCTTCATTTCCTATTCTCTGGTATGCCCACTTTTTCGAATATTTAATATAACCTACATTATAACAAATAGCTTCTCTAGAAAAAATATTTCCCGCGTAAGATATTGGATCTTCAACGGTTCCTGGATTTCCTGAACGCATCCAAGAATTATTAGTATTAAAAATTAAACTAACATCATCCATTGTTTTCTGCGTTGTATTTATTGCGTTTACATAAACTTCATATTTTTCACCGTCAATATCAACATCTTTTGCTATGTAGTGATTCCTGTTTCTACCCCAATGATAGTTTAACCCTTCCAAAGCTAATTTTTCTAAATCTTCAAAGCTTTTTGTTATACTCTTAATAGGAATTTTACCATAATCTGACAATGTTTTTTGTGGTATTTTATCCCAAGGACATACTTCTTTTGAAGTTCTCATTCCTGGGTTAAGATGATCTCTGTGAATAACCTCTTTACACTCTACCCCTCTTGCTCCTCCATCTTTTAAGTTAACACGTAATGTAACATCTATTCTTTTAGAGTTTTTATCAATCTTTACATCTACCCATTTAACTTCATCGTAACGCATACTAAAATCTAACTTTTTTCTGCTGTAATTGTTTGAGTTATCTACGCCAATAGTATACAGATTTAAATTTTCGTATTGTGTTAGTTTAGCAGTGTCTAAAATTCCTCCGCTATCAAACCCATCCCATTTCCAAATGTGTTCTCCTTGTTTTAGTTTGTTAGCATCAGTTATTTTTTCTTCATAAATAACCAAGCTTCCATCTCTAATTTGTAGCGTTAGTTCTTTGGCGTTATTATCGGCTATTTGGTAAGTAAATTGTACAAAGCCTCTTTCACTATTTCCGCTGTAATCAGCTATTCCTAGGGGGACAAAACTTGGCATATTACGATAATTTTGGGGTTACACTAAAGTTTGTACCGTCGCTAGAAACGGTACTACCATTTTTAGTTACTTCTGTTTGCGTTCCAGAAAGCGTTTTTCTCCAGTACGTAGAATATTCTAGCGAAGAATTAGGCATTTTTACTCCTGCACACGTAATAATTAATCGGTCTTTTATAGGCTGATCGTTTGTATTAGAAAATACTGTTTCGTATTTCTTTAGGTAGCAATCAAAAAAAGTCATTGTTTTAGAGCCCCCTTTTAAATATGGGTAGTATATTTTTAACTCTAGTTGGTCTATAGCATTTTCTTTACAAGCCCATTCTTCAAAATCAGTATTACTACCTGATTCTATTTCTAATTCTAAACCTGCAAAGTTAGCGGAGCTTGTGGGTTGGTCAGAAACGTTTATGTTTCTATTAAAACCAAAGTTATAGGTTAGTACCTCTATCTCTCTGTTATTAAACAACAGCATAGTTCTATATTTCATAGCATCGTTTTTAGTTATATTTTTTTCTTGTTGAAGTAATCTTTAGCAATTTCAACGTATCAAACCTACAATTTTTCTATTTAAAAAGCTAGCATATTTATTATTAAATCTCTTTGTACTAAGCAAATACGGATCGTGTACTTTGTTTGTACTTAATAAGTACTTCTACTAACTTTGTTTAGGGTTAAACACTATGAAAGAATGCTTAGTTGTTAGCGTATGGATTTTGAATAATGAGATAACTACGTCGCTATTGCTACTCGTTATGACGGTTGTTTTTTAGAGCCAAGAGAATGGACCGCTTCGCTGTTAGAGTAAAGACTTATTTATAGGTCTTTGTTCTATTCTCTTTTTTCTATATTCTTTTTATCATCCAGTGTCACTTCGAGTAAAATTATTGAAATGAAATAAAAATAATTTTGTATCGAGAAGTTTTCTAATAGTTCTCGATACTATTTTTATTTCGTTATCACTCAATAAAAATCACTCGAACTGACAGTGATTACAATAAAAAAAGAGTAACACTTTTCAATGAGATTCCTTCTCAGTTGCTTTGCAACATACTTTCAATTAAAATATATCTTAATTTCAGTGACGTTCGGAATAACTGTATGTCTTGTGACCTACAAGAAAATCTTTGAAAATCAAGACAGCAGTGATGGATGTAAGATAAAAAGCTGTTTGAGCGATAGCGAGTTCTTTTTATCAGTGGAGGATGTCGTAGTATTTTCTCACGATTTTATTGTAAGTCTTGATTTTTGTTTCTTTTTATCAAGAAAAAGAATACCACAATAATCTTTGAGGAAAAACTTCTCTTTATAACGTTGTTATGAGACAAACGTGTAGTTTTTATGTTTGGGACTCTAAATAAATAGATTACTTCGTCATACCTTCCTCGGAATGATGGTTTGTAAAAGTATTTTTACTTATACTACTTACTTTACAGCTATATTTGCATATAGTAAAAAGAAAATAGTACTGTCTTAATGACACATCCTTTACGACAACATATTGAAGAAATTATACCTCTTACTGATGAGGAATTCGCCTATATTCTAAGTTTTTTTCAGCCTATTACTAAACGTAAACATCAATATTTACTGCAAGAGGGCGAAACTGCCAATAAAGAATATTGGGTGGTTAAAGGTTGTGTAAAGAGCTATTTTATTGAAGATAGCGGTAAAGAGCATATTCTTCAATTTGCTATGGAAAATTGGTGGATTACCGATTATGAATCATTTGTAAAGCAACTACCTTCTAAAACAGCAATTGATTGTATTGAAGATTGTGAATTGTTGTATATCACTTATGAAAACCGTGATAAACTAACTGCCTCTTTGCACAAAATGGAACGTTTTTGGGCTAAAAAGAGTAAAATGGGCAGAATAGCTCTTCAAAAAAGAATTGTATCGCTCTTACAAAATTCTGCAAAAGAACGATACGATCAACTGTTAGAACAATACCCTACCCTTTTTCAACGGGTTCCTAAAAAAATGATTGCTGCTTATTTAGGGGTTTCTAGAGAAACTCTTAGCAGGCTTAATTCTTAGTTTTTAATATTTCTTATTGTTTGCATGTGACATACATCACTTTAAAGGTGTGACATAGCTCCTGTCTAAAGTTGTACGTCCACTGCAACTTTGTAGTATAATTTTAAAACATATTATTATGCCTTTTGTAAACATTAAAGTTACCGACGAACAGATAACCCAAGAACAAAAACGTCAACTTATTGAAGGAACAACGCAGCTTTTAGTTGATGTACTCCAAAAAAATCCTGCAACTACCCATATTGTTATTGAAGAAGTTCCTATGGGTAATTGGGGGCACGATGGTAAACAATATTTAGGAACTAAAAAATAAGACTCATGAAAAACAAAACTGCAATTATTACAGGAGCTTCAACAGGTATTGGTAAAGAAATTGCTAAACTTTTCATAGAAAAAGGATGCAATGTAGTAATGAATGCTTCTAATGAAGAAAACCTACAAAAAGCTTATAAAGAGTTAGGTAGTCCGTTAAACGCTGTGCTTCTTGTTGGAGACATTAGTAAACAAGAAACAAGTAAACAATTAGTAGCCTTAGCTTTAGAAAAATTCAACAGTATAGATGTACTGATTAACAATGCAGGAATTTTTGCTCCTAAACCTTTTTTAGAGGTTGAAGAAAGCGATTTAGAGTTGTACTGGAATGTGAATTTAAAAGGAACTTATTTTGCCTCTCAAGCTGTTATTCCGAGTATGGTAGCACAAAAAAATGGAGCTATTATAAATATAGGAACTGTTTTAGTAGATCATGCCATAGCTGGTTTCCCTGCTACTGCTCCTTTAATGAGTAAAGGTGCAATTCATACCTTAACCAGACAACTCGCTGCTGAGTTTGGTAATGATAATATTAAAGTAAATACTATTGCTCCAGGTATTATTAGAAGTCCGCTACAAAGCAAAATAGGTATTGAAGACGCTGATAGTTTAGCTGGGTTACACTTGTTAAACCGTATTGGTGAGGTAACTGATATTGCTGAAGCTGCTTACTATTTAACTTTTTCAAATTTTGTTACAGGTGAAACTATGAATGTGGCTGGTGGTCACACCGTTGGTCATGCCATTTAAAACTAAAAAAGATGTATAAAGAGAATATAACAGCAATAGAACTTTTAGTAACGAACTACTTTGAGGGTATTTTTTATGGAGATACTCAAAAACTTCAATCATGCTTTCATAACAATACTCCTATTTATGGAGATATTAAAGGCGCTGACTATTTTAAAAGTTCTGAAAATTATATTGAAGGGGTTGCTAACAGGCAAAGTCCAAATGATTTAAAAGAAACTTTTAACATGAAAATTGTAGGAGTTGATATTTTAGGGAAAGTTGCCATGGCAAAGTTACATGTACCTATGTTGGGTTATAATTACTATGACTATTTATCTCTAAACAAAATAGAGAATGAATGGAAAATTGTAGCTAAGGTTTTTACGCATGTAGAATAACCTTATAAACAAAAGCGGTTTGGATGTTTATCTAAACCGCTTTGTTTTTATTACTATCAGACTAAATCGTTTTTCTCTTTTGAATGAGATTCCTTCTACCGTTCAGAATAATGGTTTATTTTAGATAAGTCCGAAGTCTTTAGTGATGGCAATTAGTTGTGTAGGGTTATTGGCGTTAAAATTTTCTTTTAATAGCTTTAAGCGTTTTTCTACTGAACTAACACTACTGGGCTTTATATCTTTGTTTTTTAATGCTTCGCTAATTTCTTTTTGATCTAAGCCTTCTGCTAAATGTTTTAATAAAAACACGTCGTAGTCTGTAACTTCGAAGGCTTCTTTATCTCGTAAGGCATGTGCTAATTGTGGGGTGATAAAAAACTCACCGTTAAACACACTTTGTACTGCTTTTTTTAGCTCTCTTTGTCCGTGGTTAGACTTCCATACATACGCATTCACTGCTAACTCATTACATAATTGCTGAATTCGGTAGGGTTTATCTTCTACAGAAAATACGACTGTTTTTAAAGTAGGCTGTAGTTTTTTTGCTTCGGCTATGAGATCTTCTCCTGATTCTAATCGTTGTTCATGTATGTTGTCTTTAAATGATAAATCGCTTACCAATAAATCAAACGGCTCATTGTCTAACCATGCTTTTTTTAGCTTTAAAAAAGCCTCGTCGCAATATTGTGCATATTCAACATTAGGAATTTGCATGTTTTCTAAGGCTACTTTTATTCCGCTTGACATAAAATCAGCATCTTCTGCTATCAATACTTTTTTAAACATAACTACTTTTTAAATTGAAACTTTGCTTGAAATCCTTTTTCTTGCTTTGATTCAAAAGTAATAAACCCTCCTACTGATTTAATACGGATTTCCATATTTTGCAAACCATTTTTTACAGAGAGGTTTTCTACACCTATTCCATTGTCTTGATACGCTATCGATAATTTGTTTTTTTCTACTGAAAAAGTGATAAGCACCAACGTTGCTTCGCTATATTTTTTCATGTTTACTAAGAGCTCTTGTAAGGCTCTATATACTACTATTTGTTTTTCTTTGGCTAACTGGTTTATGCTTACTTCTTGTAATCCTTTGTGAATTACCTTGCAACGATCGTTTGTAAAATCTAAAAACAGTTGTTTTAAGAAACTCTCAAAGTGCTCTCCTGTGAGTACAGGACTGTTTTCGTGAGAAATATCTCTGGTTTGTGCATATATTTTCTCTACTCTTGTGAGTAACCTTTCATCTGTTATTGATGTATTTTGTAGTGTATTCATTACCGCGTATACATCGTTTGCCAATTCATCGTGTATTTTTTTAGCTAAGCGGGTTTCTGTGTTGTAGACTTCTATGGCTTTTTCTTTTTTATTTTTTTCTCTTTTGTAAAAGAAATAAACTATTGAGGATAAAATCGTAAGAATTACTGCAAAAATCCAGAGTTGTTTTTGCGATTTTTGTTGTTCTGTTTTAATCTCTGCTTTTAATTTTTGTTCTTTTAACAGATCAAAGTTATATATCGTTTTAACTAATTTATTTGTTGACTTTCTTCTAGCATCAACTATACTATCTTTTAGATAGTTTCTTTCAATGGCATACTTTCTAATCTCATTTTCTTTTATTTGTTCAATTAGCTTATCTATTGCTTCTATTCTATCGTTTGGTCTTTTTCTTTCTCTCGATAAATTATACATTTTTTGAGCATAGAATAGAGATTTATCAGGATTTTGATTATTAAAATAATCAGATAAATATGAATAATTGGTTATTAAGCCCGCATAATCATTTATACTATCTTTTAACCTTTGAACTTTTAAAAAATCATTAACATCAACTTTTTCTCCTAATAAATACTTTGTGTAAGTATAATTATCTAATATTTTAAATTTCAGCTTTAAATCTATTTCATCAAAAAACTTATTCTTAATTAATTCTTCATATACTTTTACTGCCTCTTTATAATTCTTTTCATATTTATAAACAACGACTTTATTTGCTATATACCTTACTCTTTTTAAACTATCATTTGTTATTTGTATGGCCTGATTATAATATTTTATAGCATCATCATAACTACCTTGATTTCTGGAATTTATCCCTAAACAGTTGTAAATGGAGCATATTACTTCATTAGCTTTGGGGTTGTTATTAGCATACTTCAAGCCCTGAATAGCAGTAGAATCACTTTTTAGAAATAAATCAAAATTAGACTCAAGTTTTGCTAAAGATAATATTCTCTTTGAAGTCATTAAACTATCTCCAATTGAAATTGAAATTTCTTTAGATTTTGTATACCAAAAATATGTACTATCTATATTATTTATTCTTTTATGGTTCAACCCTAATTGATAAAATGCATGAGCTATATAAACTGAATCTTTAAGAGCATAAGATAGTTTGACTAATTTTTTCGTATTATACAAAGCACTATCTAGATTGTTCTTTCTAACAAAATTTTTAGCTAAACTATCTAATCTTTTGTATTTTTTTCTCTTTTCCTCGATACCACCATTCTTTAATAGATCAGCATCGACTTCCTTATTTTTATCATAATTATTACAATTAAATAAACATAAAAGAGTAGTAATAACAATTAATATTCTATAGAGGTTTTTCATGCTACTAAAATATAAACTCTTTTAACAGAAAAAAAGCTCTTCAACAAGAAGAGCTTTAATTAAGAGTTTATAACCAACCTATCCATTTGTTGGAGTAGGTACATCCTCATCTTCGTCAGGATCTTGATCTTCCTCTCCACCTGTATCACTTGTCGTTGTCTCTGTAGAGTCTTTTTGTGGTACTACAGTGGTTGAGTTTGTATTTATAGTATAGATTCCATTTGTTACTAAAAATGTTATAATTAATAAAACCTTGTTCATTTTGTTACTTTTAAAAATTGATAATATTTATCCTGTCCAAGCACTTTGCTTAGCTACAGTTACACCATGTTGGGTGTAGAATTTTTAAAAGAGTCGCGCGCCTCTTTCGCGGGAAGTAGAGATGAACATCGGTATTATTAAGTAGCTTCCCTTCTAAGAAATTCTACCAATAGTTCATCTTTTAATTAGAACCAATCAATTTGTTTTCTTTTTAATTTCTCGATCAGTGCCATTGCAAAGATTCTGAAAATCTGAGTTTTACCATTTATCAAAATCTATTCAATTCTTAATCTAGCAGTATTTGTCTAGTTTATGGATAACCGTAATCAATTTTTGTACAACAGCTTTACTTTTGACTCCAACTTGTCTAATAATTGATTAACTATGATTGAAAAACTAATTGTTGATTTTTTTAAAAAGATTGAGACAGATGAAGGAATTGATAGTCGAAATGGAAAAGCTAATTTTTTTGTAAACTCTCTGTTAGAGGAAAAACACGGAAAATTTCATTATATAAGTATACAGAAAGCTACCAGAATTCATAAAAAGTATGTTGAAAAGGATAATACAGTTAGTGCTAATGTAAAAGACCCTTTTCTAAAAGATGTAATGGCTGAGTATTTGGGATTTGAGGACTTTAAAAACTATAAGGAAAATATTGCTATAGATCCTGTAAAACCTTTTACAATAGGTGAAGAAATTAACTTAACTGGGAGAAAAGAGGAAGAAGAAAATAAGTTAGGGGTTTCAACTACTCTCTTAAAAAACAAAACACCAATTTTAATTGGTGCCATTCTTTTAGTTTCTGTATTTATTTTTTATAAAGATATTTTGTTTGAAAAAAGTAATTGCATTGTTTGGGAAAAAGACCATTATACAAAAGCCCCTTGTTACTATCTTAATTCAATAGATAATACAACCTACCATATAGATATTGACCGTTTTAAAAAAGTAACACTTACTAAGGATATGGAGTTTTTTACAAACGGTAAGGAAAATTTTTGGTATGGAAGTAATAAAGATGGTAAACGAGAGTTTTTTACAGCTAGAGGCATTCACCCTGAAACTTTGAAGGAATTAGCCCCCATAACAAGAACTATTCTGAAAGATGAAGGCTTATTAAATGAATAAAAAAAGCTGTTAATATTTAAATTAACAGCTTTTACCTTTACCTTAATTAAGGTAATAATACCTTTTTTTATCGTCTACTATAGTTAGGTGCTTCTTTAGTAATAGCAACATCGTGTGGATGACTTTCGTTAATTCCACTTGCAGTAATACGGATAAATTTTCCTGTGTTTTTTAGTGTTTCAATATCTTTTGCTCCACAGTATCCCATACCTGCACGTAACCCACCTACAAATTGGTGAATACTTTCTTGTAATTCTCCTTTGTAAGCTACACGTCCTACAATTCCTTCTGGAACTAACTTTTTAATATCATCCTCTACATCTTGGAAGTAACGGTCTTTTGATCCTTGTTTCATTGCTTCAACAGATCCCATTCCACGGTACGATTTGAATTTTCTTCCTTCGTAAATAATGGTTTCTCCTGGAGATTCTTTGGTTCCTGCTAATAATGAACCTAACATTACACAGTCTGCTCCAGCCGCAACAGCTTTTGGAATATCACCTGTATAACGAATACCTCCATCAGCAATTACAGGAACTCCACTTCCTTTAATAGCCGCTGCTACTTCTAATACTGCTGAAAATTGTGGGAATCCTACACCTGCAACTACACGAGTTGTACAAATAGATCCTGGTCCTATTCCTACTTTTACTGCATCTGCTCCAGCTTCTACTAAATATTTAGCTGCTTCTGGTGTTGCTATGTTTCCTACAACAACATCTAATTCAGGGAATTTAGCTTTTACTTCTTTTAATACAGAGACCACTCCTTTGGTGTGTCCATGAGCTGTATCAATAATCACAGCATCTACCCCTGCATTTACTAAGGCTTCTGCTCTATCAACTGCATCATGCGTTACACCTAATGCTGCAGCTACACGTAAACGTCCATATGAGTCTTTATTAGCTATTGGTTTTTGTGTAAGCTTTGTAATATCTCTAAAAGTAATTAATCCTACTAGCTTATCATCGTCATTAACAACAGGTAACTTCTCTATTTTGTTTTCTTGTAAGATAACTTCAGCATCTTTTAAAGAAGTTCCTTCTGCAACAGTTACTAAGTTTTCAGAGGTCATAACTTCAACAATAGGACGCTCGTTATTTTTTTCGAAACGCAAATCACGATTCGTTACAATTCCTACTAATTTTCCTGCTTCATCAACAATTGGAATACCTCCAATTTTATGCTCACGCATTGCTTGTTTAGCATCTAAAACGATTGCACTTAACGACAAAGTAATCGGATCGATTATCATTCCGCTTTCTGCGCGTTTTACTTTACGAACTTCTTGAGCTTGTTGCTCAATTGTCATATTTTTATGTAACACTCCTATTCCTCCTTCTCTTGCAATAGCAATTGCCATAGCAGATTCGGTTACCGTATCCATAGCTGCTGATACTATTGGAACATTGATTGTTATGTTTCTTGTAAATTTTGTTTGGATTGAAACTTCTCTTGGAAGTACTTCTGAGTAGGCAGGAACTAATAAAACGTCGTCGTACGTTAATCCTTCTCCTAATATTTTAGCTTGATGAGCTTGCATATGCAATCAATTTAGTGTGTTGTTAATTAATTGCATGCAAATATACTACAAATAATGCAAAAACTACCTTTAATTTTAAGTTAAGTAAATCGCTTTATATTTTATCTTTTGTTTATTGCTTTACCCTTCTATCAATAACGCTAATAATCAACTTTTATACGCTCAAGGTTTCTCTGCTTATTCTTTTATATATCATTCTTAATTTTAGTATGTGTTTACCCTATTCCTATTCATAAACCTACAACTAATGGAGAACAGTACCCTCATAAAAGATACCAAGAAAATAGTTAACACTACCGATGTTTATCCTAAGGTATTTAAAGAATTAATTACTGAAATTAACAACATGCTATCGTATGCTATTTACAATGGTATTACTATTAATACAGAAGTCAATTCTCTCATTGAAAGTAAGGGTTTAAACGACTTGATAAATGCGCATAATATTCTTGTTAAAAACATTGCTCCTGCAACGCCAAAATCGATAGAATACACTAAAGCACTGCGTGAAGAAGGACAAAACAAATCAATTTTTAGCAAGCTTCCTGTGGTTAGGAACCTTATTTTTTTAGCTCTTTTCTTTTTGGTTTTGTTTATTGTTACTGCACTTTCTCCTGATGTAAATAATAACTCATTAGATAAAGGCTTAATGAATAACTCTGGATTACCACTTCTTTTAAACCTCTCCTACTTAGCCTCTGTTGCTGGTTTAGGTGTTATTTTTTATTTATTGAAAAGGGTTAGCGATTCTATTAGAGAATCAACCATGGTTTCAGAGGAGTCTATTTCTTATTTGGCTCAAATAGTACTTGGTATTATTGCTGGACTTATCATGTCGGAAATTATTTCATTTTACACCAAAAGCCCTGAAGATATCAACCTTTTCAATAAAGGAGTTTTGGCTCTGATTGGAGGGTTTTCTTCAGAAGCTATTTTTAGCATATTACAAGGCATTATAGATAGGGTTAAATCTATTTTTATTGTACCTAAACCCAATAAATAACTATTACTAAAAATAAAAGAGGTTGCACTGTTAAGTGATTATAATAGAGCTTACAACATACTAACCAAACTTAGCTCAATACTGTAGTAACCTCTTTTTTATTATAAACTAACTATACTTATGAAATACTTTTATGCATCTGTTTTTTCTTTTTTTCTTTTTTCCTGCTCCAGTATTCCAAGCTCTACTGTAACACTTACTAAAGAAGTTATTAAAGAAGCTGATAATATGCATCAACTAAATGTAGCTTTAGTCAATAAACTTTTTGATGAGCGAAAAGAAAAAATCAATTTATTTATTGAAAATAAGTACACCCCTACGCTATTAAAAAAGTTTGAAAGTTTATTACCAGATTCTTTAGATTATAAAAAAGAATTACCTAATATTCTAAATAGTATTGTTCCTATTATTAATCATAAAAAAGATTCGCTTCAAAGTGTATTAGATTTACAAAGACAAGATATTTTAAACCAACTAAACTCTAATTATAGCGATTATAGTAAAGCTACTACTTCGCTTCAAAACTTAATTAACTCTGCTGTAAACATAAAAACTACAGAAAGTGACGCTTTGTCGGCAATAGATCAACTTACAGGTGATAAAATTAATATAAAAAAGGTTGAAAACACCATTAATCAGAGTATTGATAAAACTGGAAGTGCCCTAAATAAATTGATAACCATTGAAAAAGTAATTACAGAAAAATAACGATTATGAATTCTATAGACTGGAACAATATAGCTAAAGAAGCTGCTTCACAAACTGATGCTGAGTTTAACAAACAATTGGCTAGTTTAACAAACCTAAAGCTTAGCGAAGTGGATGCTTTTATTAAGGAAAGTAAAATTACCAATGCAAACGCCATAAAAACACTTAAACTTATTGATGATGCTACTATTAGTAATAATGAAAAAGCCAAAGCTATTTCTAATATTGAAAATGGCTTTGGCTTTGTTATAAGTTTAGTTTCTAAAGTGGTATAACTACCTAAAAATTGTATTGTCTTTTATAAATGCTGTTTTGTAACGCTCACTAAAGAGTATTTTTTCATCATTATCTAAGACAATAAGATTATCTTCAAAGTAAATTTCTTTGATTTTCTTTACGTTAACTAAGTAATTTCTATGTACTTGTCTAAAATCTGGATTAGATAGCATGTCTTTTAGCTTGGTTAGCGATAACTTTATTAGATAATTTCCTGAGTCACAAATTAAGCTACAGTATTTTTCCTTTACTTCTACATAATTAATAGCAGCTACATCTACTTTAACCACGCTTCTTTTCTTCTTTATAAATAAAAAAGACGGACTTATTACACCATTGTCTGATGCTAAACTAATACTGTTGTTTTGTTGATAACACGACTCAATTGCCAATTCTAAAGAAAATAACAATTCTAATTTGTTATATGGCTTTAAAAGATATACTAACGGATTGGTTAGTTTTGCTTCATCAAAAATTTCTCTTCCTTGCATACTTGTTAGGAATAAAAAAGGCACATTAATTCCTTCTTTATTCAAACGGTGTGCTAACGAAATTCCGTCTGGTCTTCCGTTTATCATGATGTCTAAAATAATAACATCAAAAAAGCGGCTTCTAATTAACTTTTCTGCTTCTACCGCATTTTTTGCTAATGATACTTCGTAGTCATTATCTTCTAAAAAAGAAGAAAGTTCTAAAGCTTCTTCTTCTAAGTCTTCTAGCAATAGTAATTGTAGTTTTTTCATAATTTATGCGCTTGCGTTGGGTAACAAAATTCGTATAGTTGTCCCCACTTCCAACTCACTATCTATGAGTAATTTTCCATTATTCTTTTTAATAAGTGTTTGACATAGTAACATACCTAGCCCTACGCCCTCAGATCTGTTAATTTTGTCAATACTTAAGTCTTCTAATCTTTTTATTTTCGCTAATTTTTCTTCTGAAATTCCAAAACCTGTATCTTTAACCTCAATTGTACTAAATTCTTTAGAGTCGTTATAGGTTTTTACTTCAATCTTGCCGTTTTCTCCTGTGTATTTTAGTGCATTATCTAACAAATTTCTCAATACTATTTTCAAGGATTCCTTATCTGCCTTTACCAAAATAGTAGCCTCTAACATGGTAGTTAGTGCAATGTTTTTAGCTTCTGCAATTTCTTCAAAGTTATAAACAGCCTGTTCTACCAATGGTTTCAAAGGATATTCTTCTGCCTTAAACGATAACTGATTGTTTTGCTCTAACGACCAATGCAATACGTTGTTTAATAAGTGACTTGTACTTTCTGTTAATGCAATAGCATTGTTGGTCGTTTCACTTACCACATCGTATTCTTTGTTTTTTAATTGTCGTTTTAGCTTTTCGTGTTGTCGCTTAATTGTATTAATTGGCGAACGTAAATCATGAGACACTACAGAAAACAAATAGTCTTTGGTTTTATTAGCTACGTTTAACTCTTCCTTTTGTTGGGTAATAAACCTATTTTTACTTTTTAACTCTCTATAAAAATAACCTAAAAACCCGAGAAAAACTAATAAACCCGAAGCTCCAATTACTAAACTCTTTTGCACTACTGCTTGACGCTTTAATTCTTCTTCTTGTAATGCTATTTCCTGTTGCTTTTGGGCTACGGCTAATTGTTTGTCTTTTTCTGTAAGCTCCCAAATTTTATCACGGTTCCAAATAGAATCTTTCCAACGACCATATTCTATATAATACTCTACACTTTTTTGGTAGTTTTTTCTATTCTTCTCTATAACCGCCATGTTTTTAGCTGTGTGTTGTTTTAGTTCAACATCAGAAAATACCTTTGCCAAATCATATGCTTCTTTAAACAAAGGAATAGCATCGTCATCTAAATATTGATGATAATATACATTTGCCAAATCCATTTTAGTTCTAATTATAGCTACAGTATCTTGGTCTTTAATTAAATCTAATTCTTCATCAAAATATTTTTTAGCTTTTGCATACTCTTTTTTAAAGACATAACAAAGTCCTAAATTATGAAAGACAGCTTTTCTTATATTTTTTTTTGAAGTTGAATCGTTTTCTATCCATTTTTCAAAACTCCTAACTGATTCATCATACTTTTCACTTTTTAGATAAGCATTACCTAATAAGTATAGCTTAATTTGACTATAATCTTCATCATCTGATATTTCAGTTAAATTAAAAAGAGCTTTTGTATATAATTTATTTGTAAATGCACTATAGCCTTGAATACAATTAAAAAAATCTTTTTCTTCAGTTGTTTTTGCCATCATTAAAGCTCTATTACTAAAGACATAACAAGAATCATATTGCTTATTTTTATAAAACTTTATAGCCTTACAAAAGATTTCATTATTTGACTTTTTACAAATTGTACTTCCCTTTTCATATAAAAAATTAGACTTTTGAGAGTAAACATTTACTCCCAAAAGAAACATAAATATAAAAAATAAAAGATAGTTTTTTTTCAAAATTATTTTGTTGGCATTGTTGGAGGTGGAGGCGTTGCTGGTGCTGTAACAGTTCCTCTTTCTAACTCTGGATCGTTATTTACATCACCTAAAATTGGGGTTGTATTATTATCTCTAACATAAATCATATCTGCTAATTCAGTCCCAGCTTCTAACTGGTAAGTAAATTGTAAATAATATAAATCAAAGTGGCTAGCTTCTTTTTTACAATTAAAATCTACTCTAAAATCTCTACCACTTACTGTAGTATACCCACCATCTTTATTTAGTATTTTTATTGGTGAAATCCCGTAATAGTTTAAATAGATTTCGTTTCCTTGAAGTTGTAAACCAGTGGTATTTTCAATTGGCTTCAAAGGGTTATCTGGTAAGTATGCTAAAACCGTTACAGTAAAAAGGTTACTTGTACTACCTTCAAGACCTGACATATTAACTAAAGGACCTTTAGGTACATTTTCTGAATTAATATTGGTGTCAAATTTTCTAAAATCTTTTAATGTTAATGTAACTCCGTTAACGTTTACTGGGTTTCCCATGTTTTTATAATTTTAATTTGGTTATTGGCTAAATTTACAATTATAAAAAGAAAAGAAAAAATAGTTTGTTAATAATTTATAGAGGAGTATCTAGATAAATACTCCTCTATAAAACTCCTAGTTTTTCCGCAAGCAAAACAAATATTATTAATAGTTTTCGAAAGCCTTTATTAACACGATAAAGCCGTTATATTAATACCATGTAACTAAAAAAGGGAGAAACCGAAGCTTCTCCCTTTATTTTAAATCTTGAACTGTAATGTTACATACCAGTTTCTAGGAGATGATGGTATAATACCTGGTCCAGGATATCCTGTTGCCCTACGTGTAAAGTATTTTTCGTCTAACAGGTTGTTAACTCCTGTTTCTAGCTTCCATTTTTTATACGAATATGAAAAAGAAGCATCTACAATTGTATATGCTGGTATAGGACCTATTGTTCCGTAACTAGGATGTGTGCTATCTACTGTTGCATGTGTAGCATCTGTTTGTTGCTCAGACAAATGCGTTAACTGTAAGCTACTTAAAAAGTTTTTATATCCAAACTTCACTCCTGTTTTTAAGTTTAGGTTCGGTATAAACTCTACTTGATTTCCTATTACTGATTTTTCTAATGAATCTGTATATTCTGATTGTGTTAACGCTAGGTTTACATAGGTATTTAGCACGTAGTTTGGTGACAGTTTAAATGCATTTGCCAAACTAACATCTGTAAAACCTTCAAAACCATAAATAAAAGCGTCTCCTACATTAGTTCTTAACCTGTCTCCTGCATCGGGTCCGCTACTTACCCAGAAAATTCCGATTCTTTTATTGTAAAACAGTCCAAATCCGCTTAGATCGTAGGTTACTATGTTTTTAATTTTTCCTCTTATTCCAATATCTGCTGTGCCTCCTTCTTCATCATCTATGTTTTCATCTACTTTAAAAGTAGGACTTACCGTACGGATATCATTAAAGGTTACTGAACGGTAGTTTTGAGAAGCATTTGCATAAATTTCTAACTTTGTTGATGGTTTATAACTTGCTCCAATACCAAATAAAGCAAAGCTTCTTTCTTTTGTTCTATCGTCTCTAAACGTATTAATTCCGTTAGGTAACGGCACTCCGTTTTGTAGATCTTCATTATTCCACAATACTGTTTTATAATCACCATTACTTCCTGTTTTTATGTATTCTAATCTAAATCCAGGAGTTATTGAAAATTTATCTGATAGTTTAAAAATATGTTCTCCAAATAATGCTACGTTCGTATTTGGGAATTTAAAATTAGATGAGGCATAGGCATCTACATCTGCAAATGTAAAGTTTGCATCTACACCATTAGATCCTGCTCCTTGTTGTTCAGAATTATTTGCTTTGTAATATTTTACACCCAATAAGTAAGTATTCTTTTGCCCTCTAAAATCATAGTTTGATAAAAAGCGAATTTCTGTTCCCCAATTTTTATATTGTCCGTTAATTAAATCTCTCGTAGCGTAATTTCCATCTGCAAAAGGTTCATCTACATATGTTATAGGGCTTACATTACTTGATTTATAATTTCCTCTAAACCCTATGGCTTTTCTCGAAGCATTTAACCCAAATAAGTTAACACTTAGGCGCGTGTCTTCTGTAAAATTATGGTCTAGTTTTACCGTCCACAAATTCCAGTTTACACGAAACCAATTTCTTGATCTGTTACTTTGAAAAGGATCTTCATTAAACATTTTATCATTTAACCCTCCTGCTTGTTTAGCTAAATAATTTAAATATGTTGCCTCTACTGTTAAAGTTGTTTTTTCTGATAGTTTATGATCTACATGACCATAAATATTTATTGAATTAAATTCTGAATTTGGTCTAAAACCATCTCCTCGTTTATAATTTATGTAACCGTAATAACCTGTTCTATCAACTGTACCTCCAACACTATTAAAAGAATTGAAAAGACCGAAAGATCCTGTAGATTGTCTTGTTATGAACTCAAACTCTTTACTCTTATTAGGTTCATTAAATTTAAAATTTAATAAGCCTCCAAATTGTGTTCCGTATTGTAATGAAGCAGCTCCTCTAACAATTTGTATTTCTTGCAAGGCTTCTGCTGGAGGTGTATAATAGCTTTCTGGATATCCTAATACATCTGCACTAATGTCGTAACCGTTTTGTCGTGTATTAAAGTTTGATGTTCTGTTAGGATCCAAACCTCTACCTCCAATATTTAACTGTAATCCTGCATCGTCATTTTCGTAAATATTGAGTCCTACTACTTGACTATATATTTGGCGTGCGTTATTCGCTGCTTTGTTTCCTACTGTTTGGTCTAATAAAACTACCTCTGTTTTTTTTCCTTCGTAAATGGCAGTTCCTTCTACTGCTTTTAATCTTTTTAAACTAAACACTTTTCTTAGTCTTTGATTGATAATTACTTCTGATAATTCTTCATCTAACTTTAAAAGTGTTATGTTTTCTACAATATTTTTATTTGTAATAGTTAGTGCATGTTCTTTTATTTCGAAATTGTAAGAAAAGAATACCAATGAATAGTTTCCTGATTGCAATGGTTTGGTTTTATAATTTCCTTGAGCATCTGATATTGCTAACTTTCCGCCTGAAGCATCAAAAACTTCAACATTATTAATAGGGTTTCCTTTTTCATCAATTATTTTTCCTGAAATGGTATATTGTGCTACTACTGTTTGCACAGCTAAAAATAAGGTAAAAATAATGCTACAGGCCTTTAATTTTGATTTCATGATTAAATGGTATAATCCAATTTTTATGTTTAAAACTTTCTTTTTGTTGGTATAAATCTACTTTTGGATCTATAAATTGTGTGCTAAGTCGACCGTTTAATGTTACATAACTATCTACATATACTTTAGGGTTTTTCATTCCTTTTTTCTTGTAGGTGTCTCCTAAAAAATGAGCAAATTCAAGTATAAAATCTGATTGAAAACTCATTTGTTTTTCTTGTAATGTTGTTAAATAATCGCTATTATCAATATATACTTGCTTTTTTGTTTCTTCATCAATTATTTTAAACTCTGCATAGCCTGCTTTTTCTGTTAACATGACACGCCAAGAAAAACGGTATCCTTCTTCAGTCCAAAATAATTCTCCAGGGTACAACAAATACCTAAAAGGAATAATTATTTGCAGTACAAAAAATAGTATTAAAAATTTTCTTGTTAATGTTAGTTTTTGAGTAGTTACTAAGGTTTTTCCTTGATCGAAATAATCCTTAGAAATTCTAAATATGGCTGCTATGTTATTTAGTATTTTATGATGTAGCTTTGGATTGAAAAATATAATGGTTGAGACAATCATTATATAAGGAAACATTCCTATTGAAAATAATATTCTTGTAAATACATGAAATATAATTACTGCAATAAACGCTATTGTGCGTGTTCGTTTATTTAATAATAAGAAAGGTATTGTTAAATCGTATATGGCTCCTGCCCAACTCATAGCAAAGTGAAACCATGTTTTAACCATTAAAAAACCTACTAACGGTAAATTGTTTTGTACAGGTAACCATATATTTAATGGTGATGCTCTAAACAACCAATCAGAATTTAGTTTTGCTAATCCTGCATAAAAATATACAATACCTAATAGTAACTTTATAGCATCTATAGTCCAATTAGGTATTTTTTGATAGGCTATTTTCTCGTTTTGTTTTGCATCTACAGAAAAATAAGCATTTGCTGGTAAAAAAATTAGAATAAATGCTACTAAACTTACAAAGTAATAATGGTTTAAATAATAGCTTTTATCCATTAATTCTATGTAGGTAAAGCTTAAAAAAAAAGTAATTGCTGCTGCTCTATACTTATAACCTAACATTATAAATAGTGCAGCTATTGCACAAATTAAAAATAATAAATAAGTGTAGTTACCAAATGGTTTTATATACTCGAATCCGTAGTATGAAAAGAAAAATTTTGGTTTTATATACTGTTCTTCTATCCATCCGTTTAACCAAAAACGTAGTATGCTACAAAACATCATAAAACCAAAAAAAATACGAAATACTGCAAGTGGAGCAGCTTCCGTATTTTTTTTGAAATATTTTTGTAATGTATTAATCATTATCAGCGTCGCTCGAAGTATTTTTAATACTCATAGCACTCATCATATCTGGTTTAAAGTTTTTTAATACTGTTTGCATAGCCTCATAAGTATTTAAAAACACGTTTTTGTCATTTTGAATTTGATCTGTAAAATCATCTTTTAATAAACTTGCCTTATCTTCTAAATTTGTAAAGTTTGTGTTTATTAAATCTGCTAAATCTTTTCTTTTTAGAAATTCAAGATATTGCTGTAAACTTTTACCATTATTTCCATTATAACCTATTCCTTTATAAAAGTTTTTTGTTGCTGTTAATGCGGTTATAAATAATTCTTTAGAAATGTCTTTTTTATAAAATCCTTCAACCAAGGTTACATCTGGTATACCTGTTCTTGCTCCTGATGGATTGGCTATTTTAGGGTCTCTTAATTGTTTTTCAAAAAAAGCTACAACATAAAAGTTTACTAATTTATCTACACTACTTGATATTGAATATCCATCATTTTCAATAAAAGTTTGCTTGTAACCTCCGTTCCAATCATCCTTAACTTGTTTAGATAGATTATAAACTCTGTTGCTTACATCTTTTAAGTATTGTTTATACTTAGCTGCATTTTCTGCTGTTGTGTAAAAAGTTACAGTTTCCTCATCAGTCCCTTTCCCGTTAAGTAAATAGTCTAAAGCTGGAAAACCTTGTACACTTATTAAATTAGGTGACTCTAGGTTATAAGTCCCTGACTTAGCATAATCATCTAATTGAGTAGCGTTAGTTGGTATTGTGTTCATATAACCAACCATGTTTATCTCTTGAGCCTTACCTACTTGATATAAAGAAACTTTTTGCCAAGTTACGTAAGCATTTTTCCAAGCAGTTCTTGCTTCAACTAAATTAGCTGTGCTTGCTGTTGTTGTAAATTTATTTATTGCTTCGTTTAATAATTGTGTTTTCTCTACAAAATCATTGTATCCTGGAATAATCATTTGATCAGCCCAAAAAGTCAACATCTCTTTTCTATTAAAATCATCTGGGTTTGATGTACTAGGATTATCGCTACTACTTGAGCTACATGCAACGATTAAAGAAAGTACACATATGTATACGATTTTTTTCATTTTGTCTTAATTAATTTTTTATTAATCTAAATAAACACGCAAAAATAAAAAAAAATAGCCATGTAACTATACATGGCTATTTTAATTTATCTTAATTTAATGGTTTTAATCGTTTAAACTAACTACATCTTCTGTTGTGAATCCAAAATAGGTTCCTAATCTAGATGCAATTTGGTCCAATTGATCGTCTGTAATAGACCATAAACCATTATCAGCTTCTAACATTGCGATAGTTCCTGCTATTTGGTTTTTTTCAACTTGTTGTCCATTAATTTCAACAAATCTTAAAGATTGTAAAAAACCGTATGCTTCTGATAATGCATGTAAACTATTTGCATCTTTAGCTCCTTTTCCTTTTAATAGGTAATGTGCAGCCATAACCCCTATTACTTTAGATACTGATGCTCTAATAGTTTCAGCTTGCTTACTTGCTAATTCATAATCATTAGCATCTACTGCTGCTCTTCCTAATTTGAATGCATTATAAACATCATCAAAAATTCCTTTAAACTTACTATCATTATCAACACTTTTAATATATGAGTTTAGGAAGCCTTTTCTGTCATCTAAAGAATTAACTGGTTTTGCAGGATCTTCTTCTAAACCAAATAAATACCCATAAGCTTCATCCCAACCATGTTGTAAAGCTGTATAATTTTTGGTATCATCTCCTTTGTATGGTTTTCCTGCTTCATGATCTGCTTTATTATCATCAATAAATTTTTGAGAAATATACTTGTTTATCATTTGATCTGCAATCACAGAACCTATTAATGTTTTAGCTACTGCTTGATTATACTCAACTCCTTTAGCACTCACATAAACTGTTCTACTACCTGTAGTTAATTTTCCTGCTGTACCAGCAGCAGCATCTGTATTCCAATTAGCATATACCTCTGTTGCATGATCTTTAATCCATCCATCCATTTTTAGCCTTAACTCATCTGTTTCAACAGCATCCACATTAGAGTTTGTAGCTGAAGCCACTGTACCTCTAAGTTTTTTTCCTGAAGTGTTTAATGATGCATCTTCAAACCCTGTACCATCTTTAAACATTTCTTCTAACTGAGCCTGAGTTTTAACGTTATCTCCAAGTGCATCCTTTAACTCTTTAGCCATTTTTAAACGTGCTACTTGTCCTGAAAAACTAACGTTAGATTTATTATCTTTTCCATTAAAAGCGTAGGTAGCTGGAGCTTCCACTGGTGGTTTTACATCATTATCATTATCGTCTGAACAAGATGTAAATACTAGAGCTGATATAGCTAACATTGAAAGAAATACTCTTTTCATTTTATTTAGATTAAGTTTTAATTAAATTTACTGGCAAATTTATGTAAGAAATTTATTTTACCAAATCTTATTAAGACTTATTTTAAATAATTTTTAACATATTTTACTTAGTTACACATGAAGTAAAATTAATCTATTTATTTTTTTCAAAAAGGTTTACAACGGCTTTACGGATATCATAAGCCATTTCATCTTTTTTTGGTTTATAAATATGTATTATATCTTTACTTTTATTTGAAAGTATAGGTATATCAAGACCTCTTAATAAATAATCTGAAAAAGCAACTGTATAGGTTTTATCTTCTTGAAGTTTACCGTTTTTAAGCACCCATTCTCCTTTTTCTTTTTTAGCATTGAATCGTTGTAAATAGGCTCCTGTTCCTGAAGCAGCTTCTCCAAAGTCCAACACTTCTTTTAATAGACTTCCTTTGATTTCCACTTTTAAAACTTCACCTCCATAAGGCAAAACTCTGAAAATATCAACGGCATTTATATCTCCTGATAGTACATCATCTATCCTAACAGAACCTCCATTTACTAATGCACAGTCAACTTCGTTATTGTATGCTAAACTCATAGACTTAGCTATAATCTTACCCATATTTGTTTGAACACTTCTAATAGTACTTTCTCTTGCATCAAGAGGTTCTTTAGCTGTATATATAACTTCATAAGGATTAGAAACTACTTCTTGAATTTTACTTTGTAAAACAACCTGCCATTTATCAACTACAGCTTTTACTTTTTTATTTGAAGTTATCGAATCGTTAATCTCTTTTAACTCTGACTTAAATTGAGTTTTCTTAGTTGCTGGATCATATTCAAATCTATGAATATAGACCGTTTTAGCATTTGCATCTGCTTTGGTAATTACTACCTCTCCTACTTTATCGTAACTATTGGTATGCTCATGTCCACCCATTATTAAAGGCACATTAGGTAATATTTTTGCTATTTCTTTGTCTTGAGTTAGCGAAGCATGGGTTAACCCAATAACTATATCAACATTATCTTTAATCTTATTATATGCCCGCTTTATTTCTTCGTACATATCTCCATAATATACATAACTCTTAGGGTTGGAAGGTATACAAACACTTATAAAACCTACCTTTAATTTTGTACCATCTGGATTTACAAACTCTTTTATATAAGAATCTTTTAAACTATGTTTTTCTCCATCAATTATTTTATGAAAATACGAGTGTTTACCATCTATGTTATGCAAAACATTAGCAGAAATCCATTCAAATTTACTCTCGTTTAATCTCGCTTGTAAGTGTGTGTAACTTAAATCGAATTCATGATTACCAAAAGCAACTAAATCAAAATTCATAGCATTCATAACTTCTACCATTTGTTTTCCTCTTACTCGTTCTCCATTATACTTCATTGTTCCAAGCAAAGAAGGTGATAAAAAATCTCCTGCCAACACTAACATTGTTTGTTCATTTTCTTTAAGTAAGTCTTGGTGTACGGTTTCCACCCGTGCCATTCCGCCATATTTATCTCCTTGTATTGGCGCTATTTCATAAACATCATTTAACTGAAGTATTGTAAAGTACGTTTTATCGGCATCTTTTGTAAACTGATATTTGTTTGTAGAAGCATTAGCTGTTTTTTTATTTAAATTACAACTAACTATAAACAATAAGATTATGGGAAATACTAAAAGAATTCTAACTTGTTTCATTTGATTTTACTTTGATAAAGAAATCAAATTTACAAATTTAGTGAAGATATTGACGTGTGTTTTGCCTAATCATTTTTCTGTATTCTACCAATTCAGGGAATTGATAAAAGAAATTTATTTTTTTATGCGCTATAGTTCTAGGCTTCTTTATTTTAGGCCTTAACACAAAAGCTGTCCAGCTTTCTACGATGTCTTCTTCTGGACTTTCTGCTGCATAGTCTGTAAGAAACTCTGTTCTGTTATTTAAATATAAATCATATAGTTTTTCTACACAATTTGCCTCTGTATAACAGTATTTTCGTTGAATAACATCCCAACGGTTTAAAAGGGCTCCTTTCCAAAAAATATTAACAAACCTGTTAATATAACTATCTTTATAAGCCTCTCCCTCATGAGTTAAATATAACTCTCCTTCTTCTTGCTTTCTTTTATTCGTTGGCCTTATTTGAGTTCTATTAAGTGTTAACAAATGTCCAAACTCATGAACTAAGGTATAAACAGACTCGTGTAATCTTCTTTTATCTTTAGTTTCAAAGTTTACATCTCTAATATCAATTTCTAATTGCCATTTATCATTTTTTGAACTCAAAGCTACTAAAGCACCTGTTTTTTCATCAACCCCATCTGTCATTAAAACAATACGCTTTATATATTTTTGAGTGAGCTCTTTTGGAAAAATTCTATTAAACTCACTCCAATAATAAGAAGCTAATTCATCACTTACAGAATGATTTTTAATTATTTTATTGCCTTTCACGTCCCATACTCCTATTCTTTCACTATCAACAGATTGAGAAAAAGCTGAAATAAAGAAAAAAAGAAAAACAATATTTAATTTCATCATTTTTTTAAAAAACTTCTAGGGCTTTATTATATGCACTTTCAAAACTCATTGGTTTTATATTAGTTATTACTTTATTTGATGTAAAGTAAGATAACAATTTCTCCGTAGGCATATTACCTGTTAAATCATCTTTAGCCATTGGACACCCCCCATACCCTTTAATAGCTCCATCAAAACGTCGACAACCTGCCTTAAATGCACTATCAACTTTTTCGTGCCACTTAACTGGTGTAGTATGTAAATGAGCTCCAAATTCTATTTGAGGGTAACTTGGTATTAGATTTGAGAATAAATAATCTATATCTTCAGGTGTTGAGCTTCCAATTGTATCTGACAAAGATAATATTTTAACACCAAACGACGAAAGTTTTTCGGTCCATTCTCCAACTATCTCGACACTCCAAGGATCTCCATACGGATTTCCAAATCCCATTGACAAATAAGCTACGACCTCTTTATTTGTTCGATTAGCAATAGCTAATACCTCTTTTAGGGTATCTATAGATTGGTCAATTGTTTTGTGCGTGTTCCGCATTTGAAAGTTTTCTGATATTGAAAAAGGGTATCCTAAATAATCTATTTCTTCAAATTGTGAAGCATCATTTGCTCCTCGAACATTTGCTACAATTGCTAAAAGTTTACTTGTAGTAGTAGATAAATCTAACATCGATAAAACTTCAGCTGTATCTCTCATTTGCGGAATTGCCTTTGGTGATACAAAACTTCCAAAATCAATAGTGTCAAACCCTACTTTTAACAGTGAATTAATATACTTAGCCTTTGCCTCTGTAGGAATAAAATGACTTTTAATTCCTTGCATTGCGTCCCTTGGACATTCAATAATTTTAACACTATTCACCATTGTGTCAAATATACATATTTTGATTCATTTTTTCACTTGTCTTAATCTTCCGATCCCTAACAAAAAACAAAACACACAACACTTTAATTATCAACAAAATATCAATATAAAATTTAAAACTATAAAAAATATTTTACTTTTATTGATGTAAACTGTCACAATTTTAAAGTTAAATTGTCTCTAGTGTAGAATGATTTTATTGGAGTCTCAACATACACATATTAACCAACTAATCGAACGCTGTAAAAAGAACGATAATGCTGCTCAGATGCAGGTTTATCAAAACTATTACAAAGCTATGTATAATACGTCATATCGTATCTTAAAAGACGAGTTTGAGGCTGAAGATTTAATCCAAGAAGCATTTTTAACTGCTTTCATGAAGTTAGATAGCTTTAAAGGTGAGGTTACTTTTGGTGCATGGTTAAAAAGAATTGTGATTAATAAAAGTTTAACCCAATTAAAGAAAGTTACTCGATATGATGAAGTACGAATGGATGTGATTCCTAGCTACGAAGTAGAAGATATTGAGATAGACTATAGTTCTTTAGAAGTTAAAAGAGTTATAAGCTGTTTGCAAAGTTTAAAGGATAATTACAGAATTGTATTGACCTTGAACCTTGTTGAAGGTTATGATTATGATGAAATCGCTCAGATATTAAATTACACCAATGAAAATGTGCGAACAACAGTATCTAGAGCAAAAAAGAAATTAAAACAAGTATTAGCAGCTAATACTAATAAAACACAAGTATATGGAGGATAAACTACATCAGTTTTTTAAAGAAAATGATTTTGATGTTTTCGAGCCTCATCAAGGACATTTAAATCGATTTCAACGAAAACTAGAGTCGCCAAAACGAGCTAAAAGACCATCTTATTTTTGGATGAGCATAGCAGCTTCAATCGTATTATTTTTAGGATTTTATCTTGGTAGTTATCAACAAAAAAACACCTATGACTTAGCTGATATTTCGCCCAAAATGGCAGAGGCTCAAAACTTTTTTGTTACAACTATAAATCAAGAATTAAAGGAAGTTGAACAATATAGGAATTTAGAAACCGAAATAGTTATTGAAGATTCTTTAAATGAAATTGAAGAGCTAGAAGACCAATACAAAACGCTCGTAAAAGAACTATCTAAAAGAGATAACAAACATCAAATCATCAGAGAAATGATACAAAATTATCAACAACGATTAGATGTATTAGAAAAACTTCTTTTACGATTAGAATTACAACAAAACCCCGCAAAATTAGAAATATTAGAAGATGAAATTATATAAAATACTTTTCCTACTGTTATTCATTCCTACTCTTTTAGTAGCTAATGATAAAAATCACGAAAAAAGCAAAAACATACGTAAAACATTTTCGGTTAACAAAAACGCAACCTTATACATTAACAATAAATATGGTAATATAAATGTAGCTACTTGGAACGAAAACAGAATAGAAATTAATGTCAAAATAACCGTTAAGGGCAATGACTTATCTAACGTTGAACGTAAGTTAAAAGCAATTGATGTTCAATTTGAAGCTACACCTAGTTTAATAGAAGCCAGAACCATTATTGAAAAAACAAAATCAAGCTGGTCTTGGTGGGGTAATAATAACACCAACTACAAAATTAACTACTTTGTTAAAATGCCAATCACCAACAATGCTGATTTAAATAATAAATACGGAAACATTGAGCTAGATAAATTAGAAGGTAAGTCTAATATTAATTGTGATTATGGTAAAATACAAATTGATCAATTATTAAATGGAACTAATAACATTAATTTAGATTATTGTGGTACTTCTGAAATTAACTTTATGAAATCAGGAAACTTAAGTGTTGACTACTCTAAGTTAGCTATTATAAAATCAGAGAACTTAAAAGTAAGTGCCGATTATTCTACCATGAAAATAGGTACTGTAACCGATATTGATTTTAATAGTGATTATGGAAGTATTTCTATAGATGATGCCTCAAACGTTAATGGTAATTCTGATTATGCTAGCATAAAAATAGGTGCTATTAGAAAAAACTTAAAAATTAATACTGATTACGGTAGTGTTAGAGTTAGAAATATTAAAAAAGGCTTTGAAAGTATTGTTATTGATGGAAGTTATGCTGGAATTAAACTTGGCACGAATAGTAATAACAACTTTACTTTTACTGTTGATTTAGGTTATGCTGGATTTGGATATCCTGAAAACTATGTAAACATGTTTAAAAGCATTAATAAATCATCTAAAAAATACTACGAGGGAACTTTTGGTAAAGGAAATTCTAATTCTACCATTACCATAAAATCTAAATACGGAGGTGTTTCTTTAAAATTAAATGATTAACCAACTTACAAATTATATTACAATGAAGAAATTAGCAATCTTATTATTATCTCTTTTTTTTAGCTTTCAAACACAAGCACAAAGCTGGTGGAATTCAAAAAAAATTAAAGGAAACGGAAACGTTACTACAGAAATTAGAAAAATCGGTTCTTTTGACAAAGTAAACATTGGAGGCTCATTTGATGTTTATTTAATTAACGGAACCGAAGGTAAAGTAACCTTAGAAGGAGAAGAAAATATTTTAAAGTATATTGAAACTGAAGTTAAAAACGGAAAATTAAATGTACACTTTAAAGAAAACACCAATATTAAAGCTACAAAAAAGCTAACAGTAACTATTCCTTTTGAAAAAATTGAAGCCGTAGCTTTAGGAGGATCAGGAAATATAATTGCAAAAAAACGTATTAAGGCTGATGTAATTTCTTTTGGTTTAGGAGGTTCCGGAAATATTATAGCCAGTGTAGACGCTAATACTGTTAAAACTTCTATTGGCGGTTCCGGAAACATTAAACTAAAAGGAAAAAGTGACTACTTAAAATGTTCTATTGGTGGGTCAGGAAATATAAAAGCATACGATTTAAAAACAAGTTCTTTAAAAGCTAGTATTGCTGGCTCTGGTGATGTATCAGTAACCGTTAACAATAAGATTAAAGCTACAATAGTAGGGTCTGGAAGTATATATTATAAAGGAAACCCTTCAGACATAGATAAGACTTCTTTAGGCTCTGGAAATGTTATTGATAAAAATTAAAGTATCTTACTATATAAAAAGTCCGCTGTAAGTTTACAGCGGACTTTTTTATTTATTTAAAACAATTAACTTACTGTAGAGAAGCTAAACTAGCTTTAATTGTTTCAATTTTAGCTAAGGTGTCTGACTCTTTTTTACGTTCTAACGTAATCACTTGCTCTGGTGCATTACTTACAAAACGTTCATTAGACAACTTCTTTTGAATTCCTTTTAAGAAACCTTCAGCTCTTTTTAACTCTGCATTTAGCTTAGTTATTTCTGCTTCTACATCAATGGTATCTAACGAAATCGGAACAAAATATTCATTTGATTTTACACGGAAAGATGCTGCACCTTCTACCTTTTCGGTAACATAGTTAATTTCTGAAGCATTCGTTAACTTTTGAATTACTACATCAAACTCTTTTGTAAACTTTTCGTTATTTACAACAGACAATTCAACCGCGTCTTTAAACGAAATATTTTTATTTTTTCTAATTGTTCTAATTCCTGAAACGACCCCTGTAGCAAATTCAAAATTCGTTATCAATTCTTCATTTGTTTCTCCTACTGTTGGATATTTAGCTATAATCAATGCATCTTCAGGAGTTCTTTCTGTAATGTGTTGCCAAATTTCCTCCGTTAAGAAAGGCATAAATGGATGCAATACTTTTAAGTTATTCTCTAATACTTCTATTACAGCTTTATATGTTTTTGCATCGATTGGTTGTTGGTATCCTGGCTTTACAATTTCTAATAACCATGATGAAAAATCATCAGTAATTAACTTATAAATTGCCATTAAAGCATCTGATAAACGATACTTACTAAAGTGATCTTCTATTTCTAACAACACTTTATTAAACTTAGCCTCATACCAAGCTAATCCTATTTTAGCCGTTTCTGGTTGCGCTAAACTTTCATCTACTTCCCACCCTTTAATTAAACGGAAAGTGTTCCAAATTTTATTAGCAAATCCTTTTCCTTGCTGGCACAAATCTTCATCAAATAATAAATCGTTTCCAGCCGCTGCACTTAATAATAACCCTACACGAACTCCGTCAGCTCCAAAATCTTCAATCAACTTTAAAGCATCTGGTGAGTTCCCTAAGGATTTACTCATTTTTCTACGTTGCTTATCACGTACTAACCCTGTTAGGTATACGTTTTCAAACGGACGTTCATCTTTGTATTCATATCCAGCAATAATCATACGTGCCACCCAGAAAAATAAAATATCTGGTCCAGTTACTAAATCATTGGTTGGATAGTAGTACTTTATTTCTTCATTTTCTGGATTACGAATTCCATCGAAAACCGACATTGGCCATAACCAAGAAGAGAACCAAGTATCTAGCGCATCTGGATCTTGTTTTAAATCTGACGCAGACAACGAAGAATTACCTGTTTTTTCTTGAGCTAATTTTACTGCATCTTCAATATTTTCAGCTACTACAAAATCTTCCTTTCCATCTCCAAAATAGAAAGCAGGAATTTGTTGTCCCCACCATAATTGACGAGAAATATTCCAATCACGGATGTTTTCCATCCAGTGACGGTAAGTATTTTCAAACTTTTTAGGGAATAACTTTACTTCTCTATCTTCTCCTAATACAGCTTCAATAGCTGGCTTTACCAACTCTTCCATTTTTAAGAACCATTGATCCGATAATCTTGGTTCAATTACCGCTTTCGTTCTTTCTGAAGTCCCAACTTTATTAGTATGAACTTCTGTTTTAACTAAGTAACCTTTCTCCTCTAATTCTTTAGATATTTCCTTTCTAACAACAAAACGGTCTTTTCCTTCATAATGTAATCCAAAAGAATTTAAGGTAGCGTCTCCATTAAAAATATCGATTACTTCTAACTTATGCTTATCTCCTAAGGTTTTATCATTTTCATCGTGTGCAGGAGTTACTTTTAAACACCCTGTACCAAACTCAACATCTACATATTCGTCTTCAATAATTGGAATTTCTCTATTACATAAAGGAACAATTGCTTTTTTACCTTTTAAATGCGTAAAACGCTCATCGTTTGGGTTGATACAAATAGCTGTATCTCCTAGAATAGTTTCTGGACGTGTAGTTGCAATAGTTACTTTTTCTTCAGAACCTACTATATCGTACTGTAAGTAATATAAATTACCTTGACGTTCTTCGTAGATAACTTCTTCGTCAGAAAGTGTAGTTTTTGCTTCTGGATCCCAATTTACCATACGATATCCACGGTAAATTAACCCTTTATTATATAGGTCCACAAATACCTTAATTACTGATTCTGACAATGCAGGATCCATGGTAAATGCAGTACGTTCCCAATCACAAGAAGCTCCTAACTTTTTTAATTGATCTAAAATAATCCCTCCATACTCATTTTTCCATTCCCAAGCATGTGCTAAAAATTCTTCACGAGTTAAATCATTTTTATCAATACCTTGTTCTTTTAATTTCGCTACTACTTTTGCTTCAGTAGCAATTGAGGCGTGGTCAGTACCTGGAACCCAACACGCATTTTTTCCTTGTAAACGAGCACGACGAATTAACACATCTTGAATCGTGTTGTTTAACATATGTCCCATATGCAACACTCCTGTTACGTTTGGTGGAGGTATTACAATTGTGTATGGTTCTCGTTCATCTACTTCTGAATGAAAGTAATTGTGTTTCATCCAGTAATCGTACCATTTTCCTTCTACTTCTTTGGAATTATATTTTGATGGAATATTCATATGTTATGTGTATCTTTATGGTTAATAATTTAACATTTTTTAACCTTTGGCATTGTTTTTGAAATTCGATTAGCAAAAATACAACTATCTATGAGGTACAGAAAATTAGAGGTTGTTTTTTTAGAACTTAAAGAAATAATACTAAATTTGTAGCGGTTAATACCCTAAAAAATTAATTTTTAACATTATGAGAACAATTTTATCATTTATCGCTGTTTGCTTTATTACCTTAACAGTAAGCGCTCAAGAATTTAAATTTGAAACTGAAACTATTGACTATGGAAAAATAGCTTATGGGTCTGAAGGAAAACGCGTATTTGAATTTACAAACGTAGGTGAAGCTCCTATTATAATTAAGGATATCGTATCTCCTTGTGGATGTACAGTACCTACTAAGCCTGAAGAACCAATTATGCCAGGTAAAAAAGGACAAATTGAAGTTTCTTACGATACAAAAAGATTAGGTGGTTTCTCTAAGACTTTAACTGTTATTTCAAATGCTAAAAACAAAAGAAAAAGAGTTAAAATTAAAGGATTTATCGTTAAAGATGCTACTCCAGCTAAAGGGAAAAGTACAGTAAGTGACAGCTAAAAACTTATTCTATACATATAAAAAAAGCTCAACAAATGTTGAGCTTTTTTTATATCCTTTGTTCTAGCTTAAACATAAATTTAAGTTTAACCCCTCCCCTTTCTACTTCGATCCTTATTTTCTTACCTGGTTTTGTATGAAACATATCTATAATCTCATTTAAATGATATTCATGTGCTGCCTTTCCATTAATTCTCTTTATTACATCTCCAATTTGAAGACCTGCTTTAAAAGCTGGTGAATTTTCTACTACTTTATCTATTTTATACTTAGGCTTAAAACGATAAAAATATGTACTTACTAAAGAAATTACATTACTTTTTTGTGTTTGATTATTTGAACCATAAGCATCTTCAAACTTAGTCGCTCCTTTTTCTTTTATTAACTCTTGCCCATCATATATTATATGTAGACCACTCATATTATAATAAAAGCCTCTATTTAATGAAGCATTCTTTTTCAGTATTACTCTTTTATTCGGGTAATCAAGCCATACCTTAAAACGTTTTAAAATTCCTCCGCCAATACTACCATTCCTTTCTTTAAATTGTCTGGCATTAAAGGTTGATGAAGAATCTAAAAAAGATACTGTTGGTTCACTTATTTTAAACTTTCCTATAGAAATTTTCTGAAGCCTACTTCTATTTCCATAGATAGTACCACTAAACCCCTCTCCTATTATATCTTTAAAAAACTTCTTAGGTGTTTTCAACTCTTTTTTTGTTCCCTCAAACAACCAAACTGCATCACTACCTCCTGTATCAATTAATAATTTTACTGGTAACATTGTTGTTTTCAAAGTATCAACTTGCACATTTACATCTATGTAAGGTTTATTTCTATAAAATTGTAAAGGAAAACTTTCACATCTATTACATACATTCAGTTTATAAGTTTTAGGGTTGTAAAAATCAATCCTCTTGCTAGCATAATTAATTTTGACTATAACATCTTTTAATAAATCATACCCTATAATACCATGAATGGTTGTTCCCATTTTAGCAGAAATATCAAAAGCATCTTTCAAAATAACATATAACCCTTGATTAGAACTAGCTATGTTTTTAATTCTAAAATTATTACCTCTAGAAAATAATGCTTCTACTGGAGCTCCACTCCCTAACCCCCTTATAAACACTTTTTTTACATTATTTAAACCAATACTATCTTTAGAAGTTAGATTAAATAAAATTGTCTTATTTACCCCTGTATCCAAAATAAATGATAGTTTGTGTCCATTAATTTCCAATGGAATAACGACTAAATTGTTAATTAACTGAAACTTTATCGATTGTTTATCAATCTCTTTATCTAAAAACTGAAAGTTTTGTTGAGTAAAAGCTGAAGTACTTAAAAAAAGTATAAAAAAGTATAGTAATAATCTATTCAAAAGAACTTATTTTATAGTTATATACTTAAATATACAACCTTCATTTTAGAAATTCTGGTTTTTATGATTTTTTTAACCGATTTTTTCATCGTAAACATTCTAGTACTCTCAAATATATTTTGCAAATTTGCCTTTCAAACAACTAATTTAATTTAAAAATGCCATCAATTTCTAGTAAAGGAAACGCAATGCCTCAATCACCAATTCGTAAATTGGTTCCTTTTGCTGAGGCTGCTAAAAAAAATGGAACAAAAGTTTATCATTTAAATATTGGTCAACCTGATATTAAAACACCACAAGTTGCTTTAGACGCAGTAAAAAACAATAGTATTGAAGTATTATCATATGCTAGATCTGAAGGTTCAGAAGAATACAGGACTAAGCTTGCTAATTACTATGCTAAAAATGACATTCATGTAACGGCTAATAATATCATAGCTACTACAGGAGGTTCAGAGGCTTTATTATTTACTATTGGTAGTATTACCGATCCAGGAGATGAAATTATTATACCTGAACCTTTTTATGCTAACTATAATGGTTTCTCTACAGCTTCAGGTGTAAAAGTAGTTCCTGTTATTTCTAAAATTGAAAATAACTTTGCTTTACCTGCTATTGAAGATTTTGAGAAGTTAATTACTCCAAAAACTAAAGCAATTTTAATTTGTAACCCTGGGAATCCAACTGGATATTTATACAGCAAAGAAGAAATTGAAAAGCTAAAACAAATTGTGTTAAAACATGATTTATTTTTAATTGCTGATGAAGTATATCGTGAATTTACATACGATGGTGAAAAGCATAATTCTGTAATGGCTTTAGAAGGATTAGAACAAAATGCTATTATGATTGATTCTGTATCGAAACGTTACAGTATGTGTGGTGCAAGAATTGGTTGTATTGTTTCTAAAAACGAAGATTTTATTGGAACAGCTATTAAATTTGCTCAAGCACGTCTAAGCCCACCAACCTATGCCTTAATTGCCAGTGAAGCTGCTTTAGATACTCCTCAAAGTTATTTTGATGAAGTTATTGAAGAGTATGAGGATCGTAGAAATACCTTGATTTCTGAGTTGCAAAAAATTGAAGGAGTAAAAGTTGCCAATCCTAAAGGTGCTTTTTACTGTGTTGCTGAATTACCAGTTAAAGATACTGATGACTTTGCTCAATGGATTTTAGAAAAATTCAGCGATAATAATGAAACGGTAATGGTAGCTCCTGCAAGTGGATTCTATTCTACCGAAGGTGAAGGAAAAAATCAGGTGCGTATTGCCTATGTTTTAAACAAAGCCGATTTAAAACGTTCAGTTGAGATATTAAAAATCGCCTTAGAAAAATATAATAGTTAATTGAATATTCAAGAAAACATATCTTTAAAAGAGTACAACACGTTTGGTATTGATGTAAATGCCAAACGTTTTGTTTCTATTACTTCTGTATACCAACTACAACAGCTTTTAAAAGAGGAAAAAAATCTTTTTTTAATTTCTGGTGGTAGTAACATGTTACTTACCAAAGATATTGAAAACCTAGTTGTACATATTGATATTAAAGGAATTTCTATTGATAGAGAAAATAATAATGACATCTACATAACTGTAAATGCTGGTGAAAACTGGCATGAATTTGTGTTGTGGTGCGTTTCTCAAAACTATGGTGGATTGGAAAACTTATCTCTAATCCCTGGAAATGTAGGTACTTGTCCTATCCAAAATATTGGTGCTTACGGTGTTGAAGTAAAAGATACTATCACAAAAGTAGAAGCTGTTGAAATAAAAACAGGAAAATTAGTTTCTTTTTCTGCGGAAGAATGTCAGTTTGGATACCGTAATTCCATATTTAAAAACGAAGCCAAAGGGAAATATGTGTTAACTTCAGTAAGTTTTCAACTCACTAAAAACAATCACAAACTTAATACTTCCTACGGAGCTATTGAGTCTGAGTTAGCTTCAAAAGATATTACAAATCCAACTATAAAAGATATTTCTGATGCTGTAATCGCCATACGTCAATCAAAATTACCCGATCCAAAAGAAATAGGAAACAGTGGTAGTTTCTTTAAAAATCCAGTAATTTCAAGAGAACATTTTGAAAAACTTCAGAAAAAGTATCCTAATACTCCTAGTTATGTTATTTCTGATACTGAAATTAAAGTACCAGCTGGTTGGTTAATTGAACAAAGTGGATTTAAAGGAAAGCGTTTTGGCGACTATGGAGTCCACGAAAAGCAAGCCTTAGTCTTAGTAAATTACGGAAATGCAAAGGGAAATGAAATTTATGAATTGGCACAAAATATTCAACACACTATCAAAGAAAAGTTTAATATTAACCTAGAAATAGAGGTAAACATTATTTTATAAAATTACAATTAATTCTAACATTTTAGCCATACTTCAATTTCATTAGTATAAATTTATTTAATTTCATACAAAAAAATATGAAGTTCGTATCTTTGCAGTACAAAACAATACATCATGAAATTAATTTTTGTTACCATAGGATTATTAGCGTTAGCATTTGCTGGAATTGCCATTAAAATTTGGGCAAAAAAAGACGGAGAGTTTGCTGGTACTTGTGCTAGCCAAAACCCGATGTTAAATGAGAGTGGTGAAGCTTGTGGATTTTGTGGTAAAACTCCAGACCAGTTTGATACTTGTAGTGAACCTCAACATAATAATTAAACAAGTACCAATTAACTAATCTTTTTTAGAATTTATCACTTTACCCTTCTCTCTTACAGCAGCTACTATTTTACAAAAGGAAGTAAAAAAATCTATGTTTAGATGTTATATCGTTCAAGATATTACTCTTCCATAACTAGAGTTACTTAGTTTTTTATAGCTGGTATACTTGGTATTTACCGAATATCGCTATAAATTAGTATATTTATATCAAATCAAATTTTGAAACCCAAGCATTGGACATAAATCAGGAAAAAGTATTTCACCACATTCAACAAGCTAAAAAAGGAAATCAAATATCTTTTAATTATTTATTAGATACTTTCTGGGGGAGCGTGTATGCTTTTCAGCTGAAAAAAACCAAAAATGATAATGATGCTGAAGATATTACTATTCAGACTTTTTCTAAGGCCTTTGATAGAATTGAAACTTTTGATGAAAACTATCAATTCAAAACTTGGTTAATTACAATTTCAAAAAACGTATACATCGATTCTCTTCGAAAGAAAAAATCTACCATATATACACAAACAACTGAAGAACAAGAAAAAGAAGTGTATGCTGTTGTTGATGACGCTCCTTCTCCTGAAGACAAAATTATTACTGAACAAAACTTAGCGAAACTTCTAAAAGACATTAAAAAATTAAAACCAAAATATCAAGATGTCATCAACCTTCGGTATTTTCAAGAATTAAGTTATAAAGAAATTTCTGAGCAAATTGGGGAACCGATAAATAATGTAAAAGTAAAATTATTACGTGCAAAAAAATTATTAGCTGAAATAATAAAGAAATCATAAATTGCAAAACCATAAAAATCAAAACTTTATGATTTTACAGTTTAATGCAATAAGAAAATATCTACATAAAAAAGAATTTCAACCAAAAAGAGAAGAAAAAAAGCATCTGAAAACTTTGTTTGAAAAGTTAAAAGATGGTGACTATTTAAACTTTTAAGCTCTCTTTTTCATGAAAAAATCTCTCTTAAACCTATTAGGCCCTGGACTATTATTTGCTGGTGCTGCCATAGGTGTTTCCCATTTAGTACAATCAACTAGAGCTGGTGCCGATTTTGGCTTTGGTTTACTATGGGCTTTACTCCTAGTACACATTATCAAATATCCTTTTTTTCAATTTGGCCCTCGATATGCTACAGCAACAGGCGAAACGCTTTTAGATGGTTATAAAAGACTCGGTAAAGGAGTTTTAATCAGCTACTTTATCTTAAATCTTGCAACTATGTTTACCATTCAAGCTGCAGTAACTATTGTTACAGCCAGTTTAGCTTCTAATATTTTTGGTATTTCACTTGATTTAGTAGCATGGTCTGTATTAATTATGTTCATCAGTATTGTTTTACTAGGCATAGGGAAATACAAATTTTTAGATAACTTAATGAAGTATATTATTGCTATTTTAACCATTAGCACTATAATAGCCGTAAACATTGCCCTATTTAAAACTGACAAGGGTTTTAGCTTTCAACAAATAATACCTAGCGGAACAGCTCAAGTAACCTTTTTAATTGCTTTCTTAGGATGGATGCCCGCTCCGTTGGATATTTCTATTTGGCATTCTTTATGGTCGGTAGAAAAAGACAAAACTACTTTTGTAAAAATAAAGCCTAAACAAGCCATTTTTGATTTTAATGTTGGCTATATTGGAGCCTTATTTTTAGGAGTTTGTTTTGTTATGTTAGGTGCTTTAGTTATGCATCAATCAGGAGAATCATTCTCTAGTAAAGGAACTATTTTTGCTTCTCAACTAATCAATTTATACACAAAAAACTTAGGAGAATTTTCTTCTGTATTTATTGGTATTGCAGCTTTTACAACTATGTTTAGTACTACCATTACAACATTAGATGCTTCACCAAGAGCTATGGAAAAATCTTCTTTTTTACTTTTTCCGAGAACAACAAGAACAATAAAATTAGGCTACTGGTTTTGGTTACTACTGTTAACGCTTGGAACCTCTGTTATTTTATATTGTTTTTTAAGTGATATGGTATTTCTTGTACGAATAGCCACAGTTTTATCTTTTTTAACAGCTCCGTTTTATGCTATTCTCAACTATATCTTAATTACTGGTAAGCATACGCCAAAAAAGTACAGACCAAATATTGGTTTACGCATTTTGAGTCTTATAGGTATTGTTTTTTTGTTCGGATTTAGTATTTGGTTTTTACTTAGTTTATAAATCTTTTCTTCGTAAATTTGCAGTTCAATTTTTATGGAATGGCAAACGAAACTGTAGCAACACCAGAAAGAACGAAAAAACCAAAATGGTTACGTGTAAAATTACCTGTAGGAAAAAAATACACGGAACTAAGAGGACTTGTTGATAAATATAAATTAAACACTATTTGTACCAGTGGAAGCTGTCCAAACATGGGTGAATGTTGGGGAGAAGGTACTGCTACCTTTATGATTTTAGGTAACATCTGTACACGTTCATGTGGGTTTTGTGGTGTTAGAACTGGACGTCCAGACACCGTTGAATGGGATGAACCTGAAAAAGTAGCTCGTTCTATTAAATTAATGAATATTAAACATGCGGTAATTACCTCTGTTGACCGTGATGATTTAAAAGATGGAGGTTCTATTATTTGGTCTGAAACAGTACAGGCTATTCGTAGAGCTAATCCGAATACTACTTTAGAAACTCTTATTCCTGATTTTCAAGGAAACGAAAAATTAATAGACCGTATTATTGAAGTAGCTCCTGAAGTTGTTTCTCACAATATGGAAACGGTACGTCGCTTAACTCGTGAAGTTCGTATTCAAGCAAAATATGATCGTAGCTTGGGGGTTTTAAAATACCTAAAAGAAAACGGAATGCGTACTAAATCTGGAATTATGCTTGGTTTAGGCGAAACAGAAGATGAAGTAATACAAACCATGAAAGACTTACGTAATGTTGGATTGGATGTTATTACTATCGGTCAATATTTACAACCTAGTAAAAAACACTTACCTGTTAAGGAATTCATAACACCAGAACAATTCAAAAAATACGAAACATTAGGGTTAGAAATGGGCTTTATGTATGTAGAAAGCGGTGCCTTAGTACGTTCATCGTATAAAGCACACAAACACGCTAGCTAACCTTAAATTAAAATATCCTTAACTTTTTAACGGTTTAACGTTAAAAAAATGTCAAATAATTAAAAATTAAATAAAGTACCGCTTTTTATTTATAATTTTGGCACAGATATTGGAAACAACAATACCGTAAGCAAGTAACATTGTTTTCATTGTGTAAATTATTTGAATTAGTTGATTAACAAAGAAGCCCGCTCAAATTGAGCGGGCTTCCTGTTTTTATTCTCTTTAGAGATGCTAATTTTAAATAGCTCTAATTATATCATATTTTGTAATGATGTGGTGTTTTCCATTTTCTAAATCAACTAAAACTGCTTGATTTTCTTTGTTAATTAACTTAGATACCTCATCAATAGAAACTGATTTTTTAACTGTAGGATATGCTCTTCCCATTACATCTTTAATAGGCTTTTCTGCTATATTTTTATCTTCTAAATAACTATATAATAATGCTGATTCATCTACTGAACCTACAAACCCATTTACATCTCTTACAGGAATCTGTGATATTTTAAATGCACGCATTCTTTCGATAGCATGCGATACTAATTCTTCTGTTTGAACAGTTACTAATGGTTTATCTATATGATCTTTAATTAAATCTTCAGCTGTAGTAATTTCTTCATCTAAGAAACCTCTATCACGCATCCAATCGTCATTAAACATTTTTCCTACATAACGGCTTCCATGATCGTGAAACAACACTACCACTACATCATCAGGTTTAAACTCGTCTTTTAACTGTAATAATCCTTTAATAGCTGAACCTGCTGAATTCCCTACAAAAATTCCTTCTTCCTTAGCTATTTTGCGTGTGTAAATAGCAGCATCTTTGTCAGTTACTTTTGTAAATCCATCAATTAAAGAAAAATCAACATTTTTAGGTAAAATATCTTCCCCAATTCCTTCCGTAATATATGGATAGATTTCATTTTCATCAAAAATACCAGTTTCGTGATATTTTTTAAATACAGATCCGTACGTATCTACTCCCCAAATTTTAATATTTGGATTCTTTTCTTTTAAAAACTTAGCAGTCCCTGAAACCGTTCCTCCTGTTCCTACTCCAACAACAAAATGTGTGATTTTACCATCGGTCTGTTCCCAAATTTCTGGTCCTGTTTGTTCATAATGTGCTTGTGCATTTGAAGGATTGTCATATTGATTTACATACCAAGAGTTTGGAGTTTCCTCCCCTAAACGCTTAGATACTGAATAATATGAACGAGGATCATCTGGTTCTACATTCGTAGGGCAAACAACTACCTCTGCTCCTACAGCACGCAGAATATCCATTTTTTCTTTTGATTGCTTATCTGAAATTACAAAAATACATTTGTACCCTTTTACAATAGCTGCTAATGCTAATCCCATTCCTGTATTTCCTGAAGTACCTTCTATAATGGTACCTCCTGGCTTTAAACGACCATCTGCTTCAGCATCTTCTATCATTTTAAGTGCCATACGGTCTTTTACAGAGTTTCCTGGATTAAACGTTTCTACTTTAGCTAATACTAAAGCATCTACTTCTTTTGTTACTGAGTTTAATTGAACTAAAGGTGTGTTACCAATAGTTTCTAATATATTTTTTGCGTACTTCATATCTTATTAATGTTATGCAAAACTAAGCAAATCGAATGGATTTTGAAGGGCGAATTTTTGTAATGATATATGAAGGTACTATCAACATTAAAAAGCAAAGTATTAGCGTACCTATGTTTAACAATAAAATTGCCAAGAAATTAATATCTACAGGCATTGTTGATACATAATAAGTTTCAGGATCTAGACTTATTAACTTCGTATATTTTTGAATTAAAAGCATACTAAGTCCGATGAGATTTCCCCAGAACAATCCTTTTAAAATTAAGTAAGAAGCATTGTATAAAAATATTTTTCGGATACTCCAATTTACACTTCCCAATGCTTTTAAAATTCCAACCATTTGTACACGTTCTAGAATAAGAACCAACAATGCTGTTACCATGTTTATTCCAGCAACCAACACCATGATTCCAATAATAAACCATACGTTATTATCTAATAGTTTTAACCACTCAAAAATAGCAGGATAATTATTTACAATGGTAATACTATTTAAGGTTGCTCCAATACTTGTATACACTTCATCTCCTTTTTCTTTGAGCATATCATAATCATCAATCAACACTTCAAAGCCTCCTATTTCATTATCTTTCCAACGATTAATTTTTTGAACCTCTCTTAAGTCTCCCAACAACATAATCTTATCAAACTGTTCAAAACCTGTATTGTATATTCCCACAATAATTGGCTTTCTTGATTTAAATTTCAAACTACTGTTTTCTGCTCCAAACCATGTTTGAATGGTATCGTTTAGTTTAAAATGCAATCGGTTTGCAATAGATTGAGAAATTAGAATTTCTCGGTTTCTATCTTGGGTAAAATCTGGTAAACGACCCTCAACTAAACACTCATTAAAAAAAGTAAAATCGTAATCAGCCGAAACTCCTTTAAAAATAATTCCTTCAAAATCAGTAGGAGTTCTAATTATCCCTCCAACATTAGCAAAAGGTTGTACTTTTTTTATGCCGTCAATATTTTTAAACTCTGGATAAAACTCTTGGTTAATATCAATCGGAACTGTTGAAACATCTGAATTGTTATTATCGTAATTTACAATTTGAATATGCCCTTTAAAGCCTGTCATTTTATCGCGCACCTTATTCTGAAACCCAGAGGTAATCGACACTGCAATTAACATAATAGCTACACCAAGAGCAATGGCAATGGTTGCAATGGTAATAATTGGTGATGAAATACTGCTTTTATACTGTTTTCCAGCAATGATTCGTTTTGCTATAAATAATTCGAAGTTCAAATGTTTTCTTTTTTACAAACCAAAAGTAACTAATTCTTATGTAAAGAAAGAGAAGAATACCTAGGTTTTAATTCTTTAACTTTTATTATTCTTAAAAAACAGAAATCTGTACCTTTATGTTTTAATTTTTTATAGATGAAGCTTACTTTTAATTACGTTTTTTTACTTTTTTTAGTATTCAGTTTTCAATTTTCTTCTTGTGCACAACAACAAAAAAAATCAACTACTAAAGAAGTGCCAATACAAGAACAGCCAAAAACAATTAAAACGGGTGCTGATAGAACTACAGCTTACCTTCCTCTTTTAAAGAATAAAAATATTGCCATAGTTGCAAATCAAACTTCCGTATTGCAAGGGTTACAACGAGCTGAAGTTGCTCCAAATATCATGGGCTCTAAAATGGTACAACATCACTTAGTAGATTATTTACATAATTACGATAGAATTAACGTTCAAAAAGTATTTGCTCCTGAGCATGGTTTTAGAGGAAAAGCTGATGCTGGTGAAGCCATAGCTGATGGAAAAGATGTAAAAACAGGGATTCCAATTATTTCGTTGTACGGAAAAAACAAGAAACCTTCGCCTGAACAATTAAACGGAATTGATGTTGTTATTTTTGATATTCAAGATGTAGGCGCACGTTTTTACACCTATATCTCTACGTTACATTATGTGATGGAAGCTTGTGCCGAGGCAAATATTCCTGTAATTTTATTAGATAGACCAAACCCAAACGGACATTATATTGACGGACTTATTTTAGAACCTGAACACAAAAGTTTTGTAGGCATGCACCCTGTTCCTGTAGTTTACGGAATGACAATTGGTGAATACGGTAAAATGATTAATGGTGAAAAGTGGTTAGCAAATGGTATTCAGTGTAACTTAACCGTAATTCCGCTAGAAAATTACACACATCAATCAACATATAGTTTACCGATAAAACCATCGCCTAATTTACCGAACGATGTTTCAATAAACTTATACCCTAGTTTATGTTTTTTTGAAGGAACCAATGTATCTGCTGGAAGAGGAACAGATAAACAATTTCAAATTTATGGTTCACCACATTTAGAAAAAACTGATTTTAGTTTTACACCACAACCCAATGAAGGTGCAAAACATCCAAAACATAAAGAGAAAATGTGTTTTGGGGAAGATTTAAGCGCTTCTGAACGTTTGGTTAACCTAAACCTTAGTTGGTTGTTAAAAGCATACGAGCAGTCTCCTAAAAAAGAATTTTTCAACGCTTTTTTTACCAAACTAGCAGGAACTAAAAAACTACAAGGACAAATTGAACAAGGACTTTCTGAAGAAGAAATCAAAGCAAGTTGGCAAGAAGGTCTAAATGACTTTAAAAAGGTACGTGAACAGTATTTGTTGTATGAATAGTTCTTTTTTAATACTTTTGATTATTAAAAATTTTTGACTATGAAAAAGTATCTTATTTTACTTATACTGATTATCGTATTTCCATCTTTAGCTCAAACAAAAGAAGCTGTAACCTCTAGTGGTGAAATTTTTATACTACACTCAGACGGAACTTGGTCAAAAAAAATAACAGATGAAAAAAAATTAAATTTAAAAAACTTTAATGAACCCTATTATTTAAATCGAGATGATTTAGTAAGCTTAGAAAAAGTTAAAGCAAAATACGAAGCAAAAGTCAAGGCTCTAGGTTATGGAGGTGTTAAAACTCAATTAATAGCATTTAAAGCTAAATCTAATGTTAGATTTAATAATCAATCAATACCAAAAATTGTATTTAAATATGAAGGACTTTTAAATCCTGAAGATTTATTCACCGTTATAAAGGCTAATGAAAAAAGAAAAAAAAGACAATTTATTCAAAGTAGTATAGCATTGGGAGGAAATGCAAGAGATACTTCTGAAAATGAAGTAACTTTCAAGCTTAAAAAGATTGAAAAAAACACCTACGAAATAATTTTTGATGACATACTTAAAAAAGGAGAATATGCTATCATTCCTGCGCTAAACAGTGGACAAACTGCCATGGGGTATAGCTACACTATTAAAATTTATTGCTTTGGTATAGATTAACTAAAAAACATCACTCTTTCATCCAGTTATCAGAATAAATATTAAATCATTTCTCCTCACACATCGATTGTCTATAGTTAATTCCCCAGTTTGCTAAATTGTCAATTAAAGGAAACCCTTCCTAAGGACTACTAGAGTAAATAAGTGCCTTCTACAAAAACCCTTGTTCTTTCATCCACTTATTCGAATAAATTTTATTCATATAACGAGAACCGTGGTCAGGTAAAATTACTACTACTACGCTATCATTATTAAAATACTCTTTGTTTGCGTACTGTTGCGTAGCTTGCAATGCAGCTCCTGAAGTATATCCTGCAAAAATTCCTTCTGTTTTTACAAGCTCTCTTGCTTTTAAGGCTGCTTCTTTATCTGATACTTTTTCGTATACATCAACCACATCGAAATCGGTAGAAGTTGGAATTAAGTTTTTACCTAAACCTTCTATTTTATAGGGACTAATTTCATTTGAATCAAACTCACCTGTTTCATGATACTTTTTAATCACTGAGCCCATCGCATCGACTCCTAAAATTTGAATATCAGGATTTTGTTCTTTTAAATAACGTGCTGTTCCAGAAATCGTTCCTCCTGTCCCGCTTGCTGCAACTACGTGAGTTACTTTTCCGTCGGTTTGTTCCCAAATTTCTGGTCCCGTACTCTTATAATGTGCTTCAATATTTAGTTCATTAAAATACTGATTGATATAAATAGACCCTGGATTTTCTCTATGCAATCTTTTAGCTACTTCGTAATACGAACGAGGATCGTCAGGAGTAACATTTGCAGGACAAACATGTACTTCTGCTCCCATAGACTTTAACATGTCTATTTTGTCTTGAGAAGACTTATCACTCACTGCCAAAATACATCTATATCCTTTTACAATACTAATCATTGCCAATGAAAACCCTGTGTTACCAGATGTTGTTTCAACAATAATATCTCCTTCTTTTACGATTCCTTTTTGTTCTGCTGTTTCTATGATATGCAATGCAATTCTATCTTTAGCAGAGTGACCTGGATTAAAAGCTTCAACTTTTGCATAGTAAGTACCCGGTAAATCTTGGGTAATTCGATGCAGTTGAATCATGGGAGTTTGACCTACTAAATCTATTATTGAATTGGTAATACCTTGATGTCTCTTCATTATAGTTTGTAAATAAGAAAAAGTGTCATTACGAAAAACGGACACGAAAAATCTGTTGAGATTGTTCGTTGCTTTCGCAATGACACTTACACTCAATCGAGCGCAAAAATATAATTATTTTTTTAACTTACCTTCTAACATTAAAAAGAACGTATATTCTTCTGCTGTTTCTTTTAAAGCATCGAACCTTCCTGAGGCTCCTCCATGACCTGCTTCCATATTAGTATGTAAGAATAACATGTTGTTATCTGTTTTTAATTCACGTAGTTTCGCTACCCATTTTGCTGGCTCCCAATACTGTACTTGGCTATCATGTAAACCTGTGGTTACTAACATATTTGGATATGTTTTTGCTTCAACTTGATCGTATGGAGAATACGACTTAATATAATCGTAATATTCTTTATTATTCGGGTTCCCCCATTCGTCATATTCACCTGTAGTTAATGGAATACTATCATCTAGCATGGTAGAAATTACATCAACAAAAGGCACCGCAGCTATGATTCCGTTATATAGCTCAGGATTCATATTTACAATAGCCCCCATTAATAAACCTCCTGCAGAACCTCCCATAGCATATAAATGCTCTGGAGATGTATAACCGTTATCAATTAAATATTTAGAACAATCAATAAAATCGGTAAATGTATTTTTCTTGTTCAACATTTTACCATCTTCATACCACTCACGTCCTAAATACTGACTTCCTCTAATATGCGCTAAAGCATATACAAATCCACGATCTAATAAACTTAAACGTGTTGTTGAAAACCCATCATTAATTGTATATCCGTAAGAACCGTACGCATATTGTAAGATTGGTGTATTTTTATCAAGCTTGGTATCTTTATGATGTACAATTGATAACGCTACTTTTTTACCATCACGAGCAGGTACCCAAATACGCTTGCTTACATAATTATTTTTATCAAACTTTCCTCCTAAAACTTCTTGCTCTTTTTTAACTTCTTTTGATCTGTCTTTCATATTGAAATCAATCACAGAGCTTGGAGTTGTCATTGAATTATATGAGTAACGAATTACCTCTGTATCGAATTCAGGGTTACCATATACTCCTGCTGAATAGGTTTCTTCTTCAAAAGGTAAGTAGTAGTCTTCAGTTCCATCCCATCGTTTAATACGGATTTTATTCAATCCTTCGTTTCTTTCTTCTAAAACTAAATAGTCTTTAAAAATTGAAAAATCTTCAAATAAGGTATCTTCTCTATGTGGAATTACATCTACCCAGTTTTCTTTCCCAGGCTTATCTACAGGAGTTTTCATCAACTTAAAATTGGTTGCTCCGTCCTTATTGGTTTTAATATAAAAATGATCTCCGTAGTGTGCTACTTCATATTCTAAATCACGCTCACGTGGTTGAATTATTTGTAATTCTCCATCAGGATTATTAGCATCTAATACATGATATTCTGTTGAAACAGTACTATACGAACCTATTATGATATAATCTTTAGATTTTGATTTGGTAACAAAAGCTCCGAACGTATCGTCTTTTTCTTCATACACTAATTCATCTAAAGATGCATCAGAACCCAATGTGTGTTTGTAAATCTTTGAAGAACGTAACGTTACAGGATCTTTTTTAGCATAAAACAACGTTTTATTATCATTAGCCCATACAGAACCTCCAGTGGTATTTTCAATAATATCTTTATAGATTTTACCAGTTTCTAAGTTTTTAATTCTAATAAAATATTGACGACGACTAACTGTGTCTGTAGCAAAAGCTGTCATTTTATTATCTGGCGACACATTTAACCCTCCTAGCTGGAAATAATCATATCCTTTTGCTTCATTATTCACATTGAACATGATTTCCTCTTCTGCTTCTAAAGTTTCTTTTTTACGGCTATAAATAGGATATTGCTGTCCTTTTTCATAACGAGTTATGTAAAAGTATCCATCTTTTTTGTATGGTACTGACTCATCATCTTCTTTTATGCGCCCTTTCATTTCTTGAAATAACTCTTCTTGAAACTCTTTAGTTTCTTTTGTCATTTCTTCATAATAAGCGTTCTCTGCATTTAAGTAATCGTATACTTTTTGAGTTTGTTCGTCTTTAACTTCTGCATTTTTTTGAGCATCAGTTAAACGCATCCAAAAATAATCATCAGTACGTATATCTCCGTGTTTCTCTAACTTAGTTGGTTGCTTTTCAGCAACTGGGGCTTTGATATCTTTATTCATTTCTTGTTTTTTGCAAGAACCAAAAATAAGACTAAAAAACAAAGCCGGTAGCATTATTTTTTTCATTTTTTAAGTTGGTTTATATTTCTTGTGAAAATACTATTTTTGTTGGAAAATAAATCATAAAAACTGTACAATATGTTCGGAGATATTTCTGGAATGATGGGTAAACTAAAAGAAGCCCAACAAAAAGTAGAAGAAACAAAAAAACGATTAGATACCGTTTTAATTGATGAAGCAATTGCTGGAGGAAATGTAAAAGTTACCGTAACCGCTAATCGTGAAGTTAAAGCTATTACAGTAGATGAGTCTTTGTTAGATGACAAAGAAGAATTGGAAGACTATTTAATCTTAGCGCTAAACAAAGCATTAAAACGTGCTGGTGAAATTAACGAACAGGAATTAGCTGTTGCTGCTAAAAGCGGAATGCCTAATATTCCTGGAATGGATATGTTCAAATAATAAGTTATGCCTGTACAATTAGAAGATTATATGTTGCCTTGCTTAAACAAAAAATTCTTTGGAGTTGACTGTTTAGGTTGTGGTATACAGCGTGCTTTGAGCTTAATTTCACAAGGAGAGTTCGTTGCTGCTTTTAAAATGTACCCTGCTATATATACCTTACTACTTTTAGCTTTTGTTGTAGGCATTAACTTCTTCTATAAAGTAAAATATGCTCAAAAAATAATCAGTATATTGGCTATTATTAACATAATTATTATAGTGAGTAGTTATGTTATAAAAATGAATCAATTAATTTAAACTTTAGAAAACTATGGAAAAACAAAAACTACCAAATTCTACAGGTGTTTTAGTATTAGGAATCATTTCAATTTTAGGGTGCTGCTGTTATGGATTTATTGGGTTAATTCTTGGTGTTGTTGCTTTAGTTTTAGCTAAAAAGACTACAACTTTATATAATGAAAACCCAGATGAATATGATGGAATCAATAATGTTAAAATTGGTAAGATTTTGGCTATTATTGGTGTTATTTTAAGTTCATTATATATAATTACTATGGTAGGAATGATTTTATTCTTTGGTTGGGATGCTCTACAAGACCCTGAATTATTAAGAGAACGATTAGAAAGTATACAATAACTGTATAACTCGTATATTACATAAGAAAAGCGACCACTTGGTCGCTTTTTTATTAATCTCCTATACTTTTAATTTTATCCCACCAACTTAACACAGTTTCAACTCCTTGTCTAATATGGACCCCAACAGAATACCCCCAATCGTAATCCTCTTGTAAACCTCCATTAATTTCTAATTTCTCTTTGAAACTTAGTTCTTTTAATTCTTTCATTTTTAAATTTTTATATTGATTAATTTATCTGGTTCCTGCATTAAGCCCTGAGAAAAAAGACTTTGCACTCTCTATTACAATCACAAAAGGCAACATTTGTAATGCTTTTACACTATCTATAATACCTCCTCCTGTTGTTTCTTTTAACTCTTTTTCTGAAAGAGTTAATAATTTAGAGTTTTTCATTTTTGTTTTTTTAATGTTTATCTCCTCCTGTTATACCATCATAAATCCCATGTAAAGAATCTATATTTCTGCCTAAAAAATAACCTGCAAAAAATGCCGCTCCTTTTAACGAACTAATAAATCCACCACCGTTTATGTCCTTTAACCCTTCTTTTGATAGAGTTTTTACTCCAAAATCATTACTCATAATTTTATTATTTAATTAATTACTATATTTTTTGTTGCAACGATACAAACATAAGTTTGTTCACTGCAAAAACATTGCAGGATATAAAAAAAGCGACCAAATGGTCGCTTTTTTTATATCATTCCTTTTGCTTTAAACTCTAGGTATTTATTTATTACATTAACAGACAAATGTTGTGGTTTTGTTAAAATAGCATGCACAGCGTTTTTTTCTAGCTCTTTTATCATCAAACGTTTTTCGTATGCGTATTTCTCAGCAATTGTTTTATGATACACACTTTGTAAATCTTCTGCATTTTCAGTAATCAACGTATCTAACTCCGTATTTTCAAAAAAAACAGTCACTAGCAAGTGTTTTTTAGCTATTGCTTTTAAATATGGTAATTGCCTTTTTAACGCCGATATATGCTCAAAATTGGTATATAAAATTAACAAGCTACGTTGATTTATTTTTCTTTTAATATTCGCATACAATAACGCAAAATTAGCATCTGAAAAATCGGTTGTAATATTATACAACTCTTCGTTGATAACCGATAAGTTTGTTTTTTTGTTACTGGCAGCTACTATCTTTTCAACCTTTTTGGAAAAGGTAAGCATCCCTGCTTTATCGTTTTTTAATAAGGCTATGTTTGAAAAAGCTAAGGTTGAATTAATTGCATAGTCTAATAACTTCAACCCTTCAAAAGGCATTTTCATGACACGACCTAAATCGATAATAGAATATATGGGTTGCGATTTTTCATCTTGATATTGATTCACCATCAACTCTGCTCTTTTAGCAGTTGCTTTCCAGTTTATGGTACGTACATCATCACCAGGAATATAGTTTTTTATCTGCTCAAACTCCATGGTATGCCCTATTCGTCGGATTTTCTTCATACCAAACTCCGTTAAGTTATTGTGCATCGCCAGAAACTCGTACTTTTTCATTTGTATATATGACGGATATACTTTCACACTTTCTTCCGCAGCAAAGGAATAACGTTTGGAAAACATTTGTAAAAAAGAAGACACGAATATATTTACTTTCCCAAATTTGTATTCCCCCCTTTCAACTGGTCTAACACTATAGGTATAGGTTGATTTCTCACCAGGCTTCAAAGACATTGCATGTTCGAAATCTCTTTTTTGAAATTGTACTGGCAATTCATCAATCAATGAAATAAAAACTTGAAACGGATAATTATTTTCAAGCGTAATGGCTATTTCATTATCATCTGAATTTGATAGTTTTTCTGATGTAATTCTTTTCGCTAAAAATCCATTTTTAAATCGGTATAAGATAAACACATCAACACATATCGTTATTACAAATAACCACACAAGCATCCATGTTACTGAATAAAGCGCAGGAATCCAAAACGACACTAAAAATAATGCCGAAATAACGCTTATATAGATAAAAAAGCGATTGTGTACGTATAACGATTTAAAGAATTGAATCACTATCTTGGAACTTCTACAGATTGTACAATCATTTCAATCACCTTATCGGCTGTCATCCCTTCCATTTCACGTTCAGGAGTTAACATAATTCTATGGCGTAATACTGGATAAATACTCTTTTTTACATCTTCAGGAATCACAAAATCACGTCCATTGATTGCTGCAAATGCTTTAGAGGCCATTAATACTGCAATACTTGCTCTTGGTGAACCTCCTAAATACAAATGTGCATTGTTACGTGTATTGGAAATAAGTTGTGCTATGTATTTAATTATTTTTTCCTCTACCAATACTTCAAAAACCTTGCTTCTGTATTCTAATAACTCAGCTTCTGTTAACACAGCTTCCACTTTCGTTTGCGGTAACGCTCCTTTGCGATCGTTATGAGCAGTGATTATCTGTATTTCTTCCTCTAAATTCGGGTACCCAACATTTATTTTAAATAAGAAACGGTCTAATTGCGCTTCTGGTAAAGCATAGGTTCCCTCCTGTTCTATTGGGTTTTGAGTTGCTAATACCATAAAAGGTGGGGTCATTTCATAACGCTCACCATCCATTGTAATTTGCTTTTCCTCCATCACCTCAAACAATGCTGCTTGCGTTTTAGCTGGTGCTCTGTTAATTTCATCAATCAACACAATGTTAGAGAAAATCGGACCTTTTTTAAACTCGAAATCAGATGTTTTCATGTTTAAAACCGAAGTTCCTAATACATCCGAAGGCATTAAATCAGGCGTAAACTGAATTCGGCTAAAATCAGTAGCTATGGTTTTTGCTAACAATTTTGCTGTTACCGTTTTGGCTACTCCAGGAACACCTTCAATCAATACGTGTCCGTCAGCCAGTAAAGAAACCAACAGTAACTCCATAAACTCCTCTTGACCTACAATTACTTTCCCTAGTTGCTCTTTTATTTTTACAACCGCTTCTTTTAACTTTGACAAATCTATTCTGCTTGAAAATAACTCATTCGTATTTTCTATTGGATTGTTTTCTGTATCCATCCTATTCTTTTTTATATGCTTTAAAAGCTTCAATAGCTTTATTTAAGGCTATTAAATCTTCTTCGGTTATACTTGATTTTGACTGTATTTGCTCTATCTTTTTAAATAAAGCAACTACTTTTTCTTCTGAATTACCACTTCTATTAGCAAGGTTTTTATAAAAACGTTCGTCTATGTTTAAAGTTGATAATCGGTATTTTATTCTGATATATTCTAAAAAATAGTTGATTTTATGTTCAGCTATATTTTTATGATCTGATTTTTCGTAATACATATTGGCTATAGTACGTGTAAAAGCCAGTGTTTGATTTTTTAACGGTGTAATAACAGGAATTAATCGCTGATTACGCTTTCCTTTAAAAATAATAAAGAACAACACCCCTATCAATCCTATATAATATGCCCATTTTAACGATTGGGTTGATAAAATATAATGCATGGGAGAGGTTATTCTACTTTTTCCTGTCTTATAATAGGTATCCCATAAAATGGTATTGTTACTATTAGAACCCACCTCTGCTTCTTTATTACCCGGGTTATTTAGATATGATAACACATTCGCTACGTACTCATAATTATTATCTAATAGCATGTTATAATTCGTAAATGCCTGCGGGAACGTATGCAAATAAAAATTACCTTCTCCGTGTTTAACTTTGATAAAATTCGGCTTTTTACTGATGATGGAATCGTTTTCATTTCGTATTACCAACTCGCCTAAAATAGTTGTATTGAGCGTATCAACTTCAGAAAAATACAGCTTTGAAAAATCTCTATCAAAATAATACTCTTTTCCACCAAAAATAGGGTTACTCATTTTTTGATAGGCTTTTTCCTCAAACGCTGAAGTTGTTAAATAACTTGTCTTTGTTTGCAACGTATCTAAATATATTCCATTGGTTGCTATGAACACATCATTTCCTCTATCTGCAAACTCTAAAAGCTCATTCAACTCATCTTTGTCAAAATTCACTTTATTATCAAGAAAAAAATAGGTTCCGTTATTCTTATCGTCTTTTAAGTACACATACGGATTTTGGTAGATATCTTTTACTTCACTTTTTGGAAATAAACTTGGCATTTCTTTATGCAATACATATGTACCATATGGAATTTTATGTTTTGCAGCATAACTTGGATACCAATTGATTTCTTTAGGCTTTACAGATTCAACATAAAAAATACCGAGCACTATAAGCACCAACAGACCAATGTATATTTTAAGTTTTTTATCCAAATTAGTAAATTTTAGCTAGTGTGTTTTTAAAGTTGTTCTCCGCTTGTGTAAATTTTTCTTTATCTATAGAAAACTCACCATACCACACATAATCGTACAAATAAGTTAACTCTTTAAAGTCTGTATACAGTTGTTTTTTAGATGATAACTCTTTTATATAATCTTCGTTTGTTTTTTCTTGTTGCCAAGAAATAAACTCTTTATCTGACAGTTTTTTTAACAACAACAAATAATAATAACGTACTGCTAGTTGATAATTTCCTTCTGAAGTTGCTTTCTGAATTAACTTTGGTAAATCTTTATCTTTAATTAACTCTTCCTCTTCCGATAAGTGCACAATAGGTTTAGCCTTTTTACCATCAATAATATTGCGTGCATTTACTTTTAAAAAGAATTTAATAATGAAGAAAAGTACGAGTCCTGCTATTACGTATGGTAAAACCTTTAAAACAACACGTAAAAATCCTACTGCTGGTGTAATATCATCAAAAATATAAGAGAGAATTTTTATGACGGTTCGTTTTAACCAGTCCCATATTTTTTCTAAAATAGTAGGTTCTCTTTTTTCTACGATGTATATAAATTCATCTTTTTGTTTGTACTCCTCTATTTTTTGAGTGTCAAACTTTTTTTGTTCAATAATAGTATCATCATACTGCACCTCTCTTTTTTCTTCCTGTGAAAATAGAGTGATTGAACAAATAAAAAACGTTATGTAAAAAAGAAACTGCTTCAAAAGATTACTGTCCTATGCTATCAATTCTTTCAATAGTCCCCGTCAAATTTTTTCTTTCATTAATATCGAAGTACAAAAGTACATTTGTAATAAGTGTTATCGAATAGAATAAAAACTTTCCTACAGTTGCCAACACATTTAACAATAAGTAAATAGGATCTCTATATGTATTAAACATTGATGTAGGGTCTTCATTTCCCATACTTATTCCCATCTTAGCAAGTTGATAAATCACCGCTGGTATTTGGAACACATAACCTAAAACTCCTACTAAAAGACCTACAACAAACATTACTCCGAACGTCTCCCAAAAATAACCAGAAATAAAATTAAAACTTTTACTAATAGTTTCAGTTGCTCCTTCATTTTCAAACACTAAAATTGAAGCTCCTAAAGACAATACTGTCGCTGTATAAATAACAGGTAGAAAACAAAGTAAGATACTTGCAAAAATTATTAATCCAGCTAAAATCCCAAATCCTGTAAACGACCAAAACTTAGCTTTTGTACCAGCTATTACTTCTTCTTTTTTTACAACTCCTTTATTGTCTATATAGGACTTGATATAATACATCCCTGCTAAATTAACATAAACAACTGTTACCAAATAGGCTATACCCATTATTATACCCGACCCTCCAAAACTCAATGTATCAAAAGGGTTGTTATTTGGAATTTCAGATAATAAATAAGTCATATAAACAGAAGTAACAACAGTAATTACAATAGGAATTGCCGCTATTTTTAAAATTGTTAAAAAGAACTGCTTCCCCTCTAATCTTATAAACTTAAAAGCATCTGAAATAATACTTCCTAAATCTCTTTCTTTTTTAAACTCTACGTATTCTTTATGCATTGGTTTGTTGATTTTTATAAACTTTAATTGGGTATATGACGTAATAAAATATAATGATTGCTAATGAGGTAGTAATGATTAAAATTGCTAACCAATCGGGCATTTCTGTATGACGGGTTACAAAACCTTCTAAAAACCCTGCAACTATAAAAAACGGAATGGTACTTACCATTATTTTTAATCCATCTTTCATGCTTCTTTTAAATGATTCTAGTCGTGAATAGGTTTTTGGAAATAGTAATCCGTTACCTAATACCAATCCGGCACATCCTGCAATAACAATTACTGATATTTCTATGGTTCCGTGAATCCAAATGGTTCTTGACGATTCCCAAAACAACCCTTTATCGTAAAAAAAATATAAGAACGAACCTAACATTATTCCGTTTTGCATCATAATGTATAAGGTCCCTACCGAAAATAACATTCCTAACACAAAGGCATACATAGCTACTTTTATATTATTTACAGTAATTCCAATAAACATGTCTACTTCATTAGCTTTTTTATATACAGCCATTGGATCTCCGTTTTCAATATTCTCCAGAGTCATGTTTACATAACCATCTCCTAAAATCAAACGGACAAAATCAATATCGGTTGCGGCTGAAAAAGCACCACAAATAGAAAAAAAAGCAAATACTAAAAACGCAATCAGTAATTGTTTTTGATGACTATAAAACATTAAAGGAAATTCCGTTTTAAAAAAACTAACAAACCTGTTTTTGCTTTCTTTTTTAGTTTTATAAATTTTTTGATGTGCTGCAGATGCTATCGAGTTTAAGTATATTACCGTATTTCCGTTGGGATAAAACGTTTTGGCATAACTCAAATCGTCAGTTAACTCCACATATAAATCAGATAGTTTATCTGGTGAAATAACTGTTTTGTTGTACAACGCATCTTCAAAAAGTTGCCACTTTTCTTTATTTTTATTTACAAAGGCAGCTTCTCTCATGAGTTTAAAAAATTAAAGCATGTTTGTTGAGAAGTTTCTCTAATCATAGAATATTTTTATCTTCGCTAAACTAAAAAAAGTTGCATAAATATCAACAAAAAAAAGTGAAAAACTAATTAATGGATAATTTTCAAATAGAAACAGCTCAAAACATTGCTATCAGTCAAAATGTAGCTCATGTTACCACTCGTATAGGTTCATATTTAATTGATGCGTTATTTATTGTTGGATATTACATTATCATTGCTATTATAATAGGCATGTTAGATATTCCTATGAGTATGGAATATATGAGTCTCTTTGTTCTATTAGGACTTCCTGTATTCTTTTATAGTTTACTTTTTGAGGTTTTAATGAACGGGCAAACTCCTGGCAAATACTTTAACCAAATAAGAGTGGTTAAATTAGATGGTTCTAAGCCTACTTTTGGAAGTTATTTAATTAGATGGTTACTACGTTTTGTTGATTTCACTTTAGCTAGTGGTTCTGTTGCTGTACTTACCATTTTATTGAACGGAAAAGGACAACGTTTAGGAGATATTGCTGCAGGGACTACTGTAATATCTGAAAAGAAAAGAATTACGTTAAAAGATACTATTGCAAGCGATGTAGTTGATAACTATACACCAACCTATTCACAGGTAACGCTATTGAGTGATAATGATATTCACACTATCACAAGAGTATATAGAGATGCCATAAAGAAAAGAAATCATAAAGTAATTTTAAAACTACATACAAAAGTTATTGAGTTAACAGGAATTACCACAGAGCAAAAACCTGCTCAATTTATAAATACCGTAATTAAAGATTATCATTACTACGCGAGGCAGTAATATTTATTTTACACAAGTTTAAATAAACATTACTTACTTAAGTAAAAGCAATCTAATCAAAACAAAGAATACCGCCTTTTAGAACGTCATTCTTTGTTTTTTTATGGAATTCTATCTCGTAATTTAATTCTTGAAAAAAATCATAACCTTTTTTGTTCTTCTGTTTTTTTTCTATTTTCTTTCACTAAATTTCCTCCTAAGTGATAAAGTAAGGTCACCCCAAACCTTCTTGAATCTGGTTTATTATTATAGTAATAATCTATAATATCACTTTGAGAATAGGCTTCATAATGATTGGTGTTAAATATATCACTTATAGTCAATTGCGCCACTAATTTTTTATTTAGGAATGTTTTTTTTATTCCAAAATCTACATAACCTGTTGCTTTTGTACTGTACAAACCAAGCAACTCCGATGAAAACCAATGTGCTGAAAGATTCATTTTATAATCTTTTGGCAAGGAAATATCTTGTTGTAATGTAAATGTTGTAGCCCACTTTGATAGTTGTTTTTCTCCCGAAACTTGTGAAATAGGATACGTAGTATAACTTATATCTGAAAAGAAAAGCAAATTCCAAAACGAATATAATTTAAATGGGGTAGATACTGTAAAATCAAAACGTTCTCTATTACCAAAATTATCACTTTGACTTTTTATAGTAGTACCGTTGTCATCTACTAAAAGCCTTCGATTTATAAAGTTATCACTTTGGTTATACGTTGCAGAAAAAACATATTTATTTTTTAAGCTATATGTAAACGAATATACCCAAGCTAATTCAGGTGTTAAATTAGGGTTTCCTGAATAATAGAAATACTGATCTCTATACCATCGTACTGGATTTAAGTCGGTGTAAGATGGACGATTAATACGTCTGTTTAACGAAAAGTCAATTTTATTGTCTTTATCTAAAATTTGTCCAATTGAAAAAGAGGGAAACAGCTTAGTGTATTGCCATTGATTTGTTTCATTTTCTTTTACTGTATATCCTTCTGCTCTGGTATATTCTACACGAAGTCCAGCATCTATTGTTGTTTTATTTATTTCTTTTGATCCTGTTATATATGCTGCTGCAATCTGTTCATTATATTTATAATGATTACTTAATGCTGGTACTTTTACATAAGTATCTTCTTCTAACGATTCAAATTCGTATTGATTATCATTTTTTACCTTAGCATATTTAACCCCTGTTTTAATAGCATACTTCTTAAAAGGCAAATTAGCATCAATTTGTGCTGAAAAAATATCTACACTTCCTGGTTGGTGTGACTTGAGTACGTTAGTATCTAATTTATTTTGATTTGCATCATAATTGTCTGTTATCAGTATTCCATCTGAATAATTTCTATAGGATGTATAATTAGCATCTGCTGTTAATTTTTTTCCAAGAGAATCTATAACAAACACATAATGCACACTCCCTGCATCGTAATGATAAGGTTCAATTATTTTATTATCGGTTAATGTATAGGATTGTAGTTCTTTAAAATTATTGAATTTATTAACTTCTGAATAATTTTGTTTTTTAAAGTCATCAAAGTAGCCATGATAATTAATGCTTAAACTATGTTTAGGTAAAAATTGCCATTCTGCTCCAAATCGCCAAGTATAATATTTTATTTTATAATTACTTTCGTTTTTTCGACTAAGCCACAGAGATTCTCCGTTTTCATTGATGGTATTTCCACTCTTGTTTTTGGTAAATCTATGAGGTGTATTATAATCAAAAGAACCATATAAATTCACTTTTTTTGTACGTAAACTTGCTGAAATATTTTCATTTGTCATCCAGTATTTTCCTTTTGAAATGGTAGTTCGTAAATTGACTGCATACCCTTTTTTGAGTTTTTTTTCGAGAACAATATTAATTATCCCTGTATTACCTGCTGCATCAAACTCGGCTGTTGGTGATGTTATCAATTCTATCTTTTTAAGGTCTTCAGCACTCATTCCTTTTAATAAATTTGACAATTGTCCTCCAGACAAATAAGTCATTTTACCATCTATCATAATATTTACCCCAGACGCCCCTCTAAATAAGATGGCATCGTTTTGTCCTACATTTATCCCTGGTAATTTTTTTAACATATCAAGAGCTGATTGTCCTGTTGTAAGAGTAGATTTTTTTAGGTTAAATGTTAATTTTCCTTTACCAGCCTCAATAAGTGGTTTTTTAAAATTAACCACTACTTCCTCTAATGCATTAGCATCTTCTTTTAAGGTTATATTTATCTTTTCTTCATCAGTTACCTTTTTTTCTCTCGTAATCATTCCTACAAAAGAAAATACCAAAACAGCTCCTTTAGTTGTTTTTATTGAATATTTCCCATCTAAATTGGTTACTGTTCCTTTATTACTTCCTTTTATAAAAACGGTTGTACCTGGTAACACTTGATTTGTGGCATCACTAACAATTCCTTTTACTTCAACCTCCTGTGAAAAAACAAACCATGGAGAAAGAATTAAAAAGTAACGTACAAGTATTTTGATATAATTTTTCATTATTTAATTTATTTTTTGGTTAGATAGATTTACTATCTATAATCATTCAGCATATTTAATTTCTGTTTTTACACAAATCCCTAAATATTAAGTATTACTTAAGAATGACTTATTTTTTGTTTTTTTAAGTTCTAGAAGTTTTCATTACAATTAGTTGCATAAAATGTTCTTCAACTCCTTTTAAAAAAGTTGCAATTATTTTCAAAAAATTGAATGTGGAAATGTTTTTTCTTTACACAGAGCTTTATGCTCTAAATATTTAGATACATTTTATTAATCCAAAGTTTTTAACTTTTGATTACGCTATCATTAAAAGAAACTAGAATAACTTATAAAAAACCACGATGATATTTTGCTTTGTTTTTCTCTAAAAAATTATAATAAGAAAGGAGGAGGAGGTCTGGAGATAAACTGATACAAAGCAAAGTTACTTGTAGCAATAAACTTGTAATTTTTAATAATTGATTTTTGAACTATAATTTCAAACCTATCAATAATTAAATTTTGAAAATTAGGAGTAAGTGCAGGAGTTAAATCATGTGTTATACTATGGTCACACATAGTACAATGTACTGCATGATCCATATCATCCGTATGCATCAATACATGAATTCCTGTCATTTTCACTGATAGAAAAAGCACAAGGAATAAATAGGTTACGCTATTCTTTAACCATCCTTTTTTCATTACTTGTAAACTTACTAAAATTAACTTGAAAAAATGTTAATTTCACACTTGCTTTCGCTAAAAAAAACATATAACTTCTTCTAGTTAAAAACATATGAATAAGCCTTTTACTTGTATAAAAGTTAAAATATAATAGAATGTTTTATTTTTTAATTTAAACAGTGTAATACTTCGTTATATTTGTTTATTTCAGAAAAAATATAATGAATGTGGAAAGAGCATTATAATAAAATTAAAAAAGAAAAACATCCCCCAGCTTATACACTTCGTAAAGCTTTAGATTTTATAGCCACCCAAGATAATATAACAGAAAAAACAGCTGTAGACTTGGGTTGTGGTAATGGGGTAGATACATTTGCTTTACTAGAAAATGGTTTTTCTGTAGTTGCCATAGACAGTAACCCTAACTCATTACTTTACCTGCAACAAAACTTAGCTCCTGAACATTCAAAATTATTAAAATTTAATAACGTTTCTTTTGAGAATATAAAAGAGTTTCCTTTAGCTTATTTGGTTAATGCTTCTTTTTCACTTCCTTTTTGTCATCCTAATCAATTTGACAATCTATGGTCGAATATCATTAAATGTATATCTCCTGGAGGAATTTTTTGCGGACATTTTTTTGGACCACAAGATTCCTGGAGCTCTAACTCTGATATGACTTTTCACAATATACAAGATGTAAAAAACTTATTTGATAAGTTTGAGATTCTTTATTTTAATGAAATCTCTAAAAAAGGAAAAACATTATCTGGAAAAGAAAAATTTTGGCATGTTTTTCATATTGTGGCAAAAAAGAAACACCCTCAAAAATAATTAGCTACCACATTTATGCTTACTCCTGTATTATTCCCTTAGATATTTGCTTAAGTGTTTTTCTAGATACAATATATAAAACCAAAGCGTATAATATATTCTCTAAAGCTAAACTGTAATATATCCCCTCTATTCCAAAGTATTTAGTTAAAAGTAATACTACCGGAACAAACAATAATAATTGTCTTCCAATAGGTAACATCGTTGCTAATTTTGCTTCTCCTATAGCTTGAAAAAGAACTATGCTACTAGAAGATATTGGAATAACTAATAAAATACTTAGCAACATTCGTACATTAAAAATTTCTGTATCATTAAGTTTTACATTAGGTAATATAACATTAACCATTGCCTCAGGAAAAATCAGTATTGGAATTAATAGTCCTGCACCAAGAACAACCCCTGTTAGCCTGTATATTTTTACCCCTTTTAAACATCTAGACGGCTTGTTAGCTCCGTAATTAATTCCTATAATCGGCTGCATAGACTGGTAAAGTCCTAAAAGCGGGATAGCTAAAAAAGTAAATAACCTAAAAACAGCATTAAAAAATGCCATAGCTTCTACTGTTCCATAGAAAACCACTAACCTGAAAAGTAAAAATTGTCTAAACAAATTAGATAGTTGCATTGTAAATGCTGAAAAACCAATGCTTAAAACATTTTTAAGTATTTTATACTCCAATCTTATTCCAAAAGCCCCTGTTTTAAATGTTGCTTTTCCACGGATAAAGTATAAAGATGTTAACAAACTATAAATAAACATTGCTATAATACTACTCCATGCAGCACCTGCTACTCCCATCTGTAAAACGCCAATAAAGATGGGAGTTAGTAAAATATTTAAAATTACTGAAGCTATTGTGAATTGCATTGCTACTTTTATGCTTCCTTCTGCCCGTATTAAGCTATTAGCTGACAGACCATAAATACTGAATAATGCTCCCAAAACGTATACTTTAAAATATTCTAAAGCATACGTAAATAATTCTCCTGTAATTCCTATTACTGAAACTATTTCATGAGAAAAAATAATTCCAAAAACAGTTACTAAAGCTGCCCCTATGAGAGATAAGGCTATCATGTTTGGAATTATTTTCTTTTGAACTTCAATTTGTTTGGCGCCTATAGCTCTACTAAGAACAGATGCAGAGCCTGCAGCTATAAAAACAGTAATACTTGTAACAACTAGCATTAAAGGAAACAACATTGAAATTCCTGTAAAAGCTTTTATTCCTATAAAATAGCTTGTATAAAATATATCTACAAGCCCGTTTATAGATATAACCATCATACCCAAAATACTGGGAACAGATAGTTTTAACATAAGCCCCCAAAGGCTATCATTAATAAAATCAAGCTTTTGTTTTGTGTTATTTTTTATTTTGGAACTCATATTTGCACCACTCTTTTAAGAAGTTATTTTTTTTAAAAAAACTAGTGATACTCCAAAAATTATAAAGGTTATAAGCATTACTTCTAGTAAACTTTTTCCTATTCTTTGACCTTTAGTATAATCAGCATTCAACTTAAACTTAGGCAACCTTTCATAATCTCTTATTGTTATTTGCTTGCCCAAAAACAATTTGTTGAAGTAAAAATTGGTAATATTTTTATGAAAAACTTCAATTGATTGATAAAAGGATTGAAAAATTTCAGAATCCGTTTCAACTATTTCATTAAACATTCCTTGAGCATTTACTGCTGGATTTGCCCATCGAAATTTAGAAACCCATTCTTGTCTTAACTCAATTTGTTTAAAATACTCCTGTACTTCTTCTCTGTGATGATTATCATTAAGCGCAGTAAAAGATGCATAAGCCTTGGCCATTGTATTTACATCTATTAAAGATTTTGCTCCTTTTAAATCATCTCGGTAATCTAAATACTCAACAACTACAGCTTTAGCTTCTTCTATGTTCTCTTCATTTTCAAGACTTCTTCTTCTAGTTATATCTGCTAATGAAGTATTGTCTATCGGATGTACAATATTTGCATATACATTTAATACTGCTGGGAAAACTATTAAAAAAAGTAACCATAAACCAGCAGCAGTAATGGCTGTTAATGAAGAATTCTTTTTCAAGCTTATTAAAAGAAACATTAAGGCAAACCAAAAGCTGAAATAACACAAGACTGCTAATAACCATAAACAAGCGCTTAAAACACTTACTTTTTCAGCAATCGTAAAAGCTATTATAGACAAAAGGACTCCTAACCCTAAAACTAAAACATAATAAAAAGCAATTCTAATTAAGAGAATTTTTCTTAGTCCTATAGATTGTAACCTTAATAAGGGTAACATTCCATTTTCCTTCTCCTCTGCATATAATCCATAAGTAAAAGTTATGATAAGCAATGGAAACAAATAAACAAAAACAAACGATAGGTCTAAATTTCCAACATAGAGTTTAAGCGGGTTTGCTAGTTCATTTTCAAACAATTGATAATATAAGCTCATTCCCGTTAACTTATAATAATAAGGCTCTATATCTCTTTGCCCTAAAGACATGTGCGCTAAACCATGAGGAGGTAAAATTGCATGATATCCATGTCGATACCATGCATAGGCAGGCTTAGAAGCTATGTCAAATAACTGTTTATCTTTTAACGAAGTATGATTGGCATAAAAACTCTCTTTATACTGTTCAAATTCTTTCTTTTCAATATGTTTAACATTCTCAATTATTTTACGCTGCTCCGTTATTTTTGAGTGCCCATAATAAACAGCATAAATTCCCAATAAAAATACGATGGTAAGCAAAATTATTTGAAACGTATTTCTAACGATTGAAATACCTTCACGTCTCCATAATAATATAGTTAATTTCATATCAATTTATTTTTGTGAGAAGAAGGTATTAGTAAGAACATTATTAAAACCCAAAAAATTAATGTCATTAATTCTATTCTGTAATTTTTAAAGGTTTTCATTACACTTGGTGTACGATATTCCAGTCCAGAAACCGTTTCCCATAAATTTCTTCCTGCTTTGTACTCATAAAACTCGCCATAACGTGAATTTACAGCCATATCATTATTCATTTTTCTCATTAGTTTAAGGCGGTATACTTTTGTTTTTTCTTGAAAATCATTAAAACTGTACCCGTCTGTTGCTGCAAAAGCCATTGAAAAATTTCTTACTGAAATGTAAGGCGCAACAAACCCTATTATACTTCCTATTCTATTTTGATATTCAAACCTTCTGTTAAGAAGAGAATCATGAACTTTTTGTACTTTATAAGCATATTCTTCTCCCTCTTGCATTCGTATTGCTTCAAAATTTAGTGGTAATTGATGTAAAGAGTCTACTCCATATTTTTTTAAGTACTGTTCCTTTAATTTAACAAGTCTCTCTTCTTTAGAGCCATCCATAGGCAAACCCTTATCTATATCCCTTTTAATTTTTTCTTTATATGCTTTAAGTGATGGTAAAGGATATAAACTCTCTCCTATATTAGCCGAAGTTTTTGGAATAATAATACCAGTTGTAATCCAAAACATTAATAAAGTTAGAAGAGAGTTTCGTGCATTTGAAGACTTAAAAGAAACCCAAACAGAAAAGTTTGTAAAAACAAATAAGTACCCAACGTAAAGAAAAAAGAGAAATAAAACTCGTAAACCTACATCTTGCACTACTAAACTATTACCTTCAATTATTCCCACAATATAAAGTCCTGTAAAAAACAATATTAATATGAGTAGAACTATTAAAGAATAAGCCAAAACTTTACCTAAATAAATGGATCTCATTGAAACTCCTTGCCCTATTAATAGCTTCAAGGTTCCTGTCTCTTTTTCTTTACTAAAAGTTTGAAAAGTGATAAATATAATAAGAAGTGGTAATAATAACTGAAGAACCAAAGCTGCACTTAACTCTCCAAAACGAGCCATATTACCATATCCTTGTACAGGTCTAAACATAAACTCATGTGCATAATGTGCTTCTAAATAAACGGAAGTCCCTGTATAAGTATCCAATCCAAAATCAAAAAGACTTAAAAGCGTTTTAGGCTTAAAAACATATGTTCCATAATGAGCCGCAATATGCGGATGCTTATTTCCTTGTTCTAACCACTCAGCTCTTCTTTCTTCTTGAGCCTTTTTCACCATACCCATTTCCTGCTTATAAGCTATATGTCCAGCATAAAGTGAAAACCCTAAGAGAAACAAAATAATAGGAAACAAAATTTTTAAAGCATTTTGCCTTGCAATATTGGTAAGTTCTTTTTTAGCTATTAAAAATACTTGATGTATCATCTGTTTACATTTTTATTTTTTAGACGTAATGACTTATTACACACTATTCGTGCATATGTTTTAAGTACTTTTGTTCTAAATCATGAAAAGAAACTTGATTTGATTCCATTTTTTCAACCAAAACCCCTTCTTTCATAATACCAATATGAGTTCCTGTATCTTTAGCTCTAAAAAGATCGTGTGTCGCCATTAAAGTGGCAACTTTTTGTTGCTTCATGTTAAGTAGAAGCTCAGAAAACTCATTACTTGCTTTAGGGTCTAATCCAGAGGTAGGCTCATCTAAAAGTAATACCTTGGCTCCTTTAGCTCTCGCTAAAGCAATCCCTACTTTTTGTCTCATTCCTTTAGAGTAACTACGAACTCTTTTCTTAATAAAATCTTTTTGTAAACCTGATTGTATTAATAAGTTTTCTAATGCTTCTTTTTCTATATCCACACCTTGTAGACCACAGAAAAAGTGAAGATTCTCCAGTCCTGTCATATATTGATACAACTGGAGATTCTCAGGAATATAAGACAACCATTTTTTTGTTTCTTGTGGGTTCTTTGTTACATCTAAATCATTAACAAAAGCACTACCAGATGTAGGCTCAATAAAATTTAAAAACAAATTAATAGTTGTTGATTTTCCCGCACCGTTAGCACCGAGCAAGCAAAAAATATCTCCTGCTTTAATATTTAAATTTAAACTATTCAAGGCGGTAAAATCACCATATTTTTTTGTGAGGTCTTGTGCTTTTAACATGGTGTATTCTATTCGTTATTAAAATCTTCAAGACCAGATATGTAACCACCTGTAGACGTAAACATTTTGCTAGATGTGTTTGAACTGGTGTCAAAACTAAACACAGCATTTTCATCATTCGTTGCTGTTGTAAATAATAATTTTTGATCCTTATAAGGAAGAATAATCATACTACGAGATCCATAAGTAGTAGGTAGCCCTGGTACAGCCCCTAAACTCGATTTTTTTTGAACATCAATCTCAAAATATTTGAATTGAGGTTGCCCAGTTTGATACTCATAAAAATCACTTACCTCCTCTACTCTTGCTGTAAAGCTTCTTCCATTAGGTGCATGATAAATTCCATAACATACATTTCCTGTTGCTTCTTGCATATTCATAAAATAATCTGGGTCAAAAGAAGTTTCTCCATTAGGTATTTTTAATAAACCACTAGGGCTACTTCCACTACTCATTGTAGTTCCTAAACCTTGTACATAAATATCTCCATTAGTAGTTTTAACCATTCCTGCATTTGCTGCATGTCCGCCAAACACCATTCCTGTTCTTTTATCCGAAATTATTTTTTCTACCTTTTTCTCTTTTAAATCAATTACCGCTACATACGCCCAATCGTTTACTGGAGCAAAATTTTTCTCATAATGTACTCCCATAAACAACTTTCCGTCACGCTCAATCATATCTGTATAATACGTACGTGTAGCTTCAGGAAATTCTTCTTTAATTAATGTTAAAGCTACTTCGTCTGTAATACGCATCGTAGTTGGATTGAAAATAATAAGCTTTGAAATCCCCCCTGCTACTGAAGCATACGCTACCTCCTTACTTTCAAAATAAAGGGCAGAAAAAGTATTTGCCCCAGGAACAACAATACGTTGATCTTCGACTGCATTTCCTTCTTCATTAAATGAATATTTTGCAAGGGTTGCAGGTGCGCCAAAAGGCAATGCATACAACTCTTTATTATAAGAAACGGTTCTTGTATTTCCTGTTAATTCTAAAGCCTTGTCATTTCCTATCGTTGAAAATTCTAAACTTGATTTTCCTTGAATATAAGAGGTCTCATTAGGAAATGCTCCACTTACTGTTGTAATCCCAAAATTAATAATTACTGGATCGGTTCCAACTGGTGAATTATCATCACTACTACACCCTATGAATGTAAAAACTAATACAAATGTGTAAAGTGATACTAAACTTATTTTTTTTAAGAATTGTGTTTTCATTTTTATTTATTGATGTTTATTTTTAATTTATAAATGTTCTAAGTGTTATATAAAATGCTCTTCCAGGACGTTGCACACTAAAGTTATCGAATACTTTTTCGTTAAATATATTGGTCGCTTCAGCAGTAACCGTCCATCTATTTTCTGGGTGAGAAAGAGTAATACCTAAATTTTGAGTAAATTGAGATGGAATGGTGTTTTTTAAATCTTTATTACCATCTACAGCCCAAAACAGATAAAATTCATTTACGTAGTTTGCAGACCACCATGCTGAAATATTATTTTTTGTGTGCAAGAAATTTTCTTTGTGGTAGCGTACTTCTGCATTTCCAAAAAAATAAGGAATGTTGGGTAGTCTTGCATTAAAATAACGATTGTCCACAGCCCCCGTAATATTTTTCGGTGAACGGTTTCGTAAATCTTGATAGGTAGCATTTGCTTTTATATCAAGAAAATCTACGGGACGATAACGCAGCTCCATATCAACCCCAAGCGTACGTGATTTTAGTAAATTTTGATATTGGGAATAAAACTGTGAGGTTCGCAACCAAATAACATTGTTTGTTCCTCGATAAAAAAGATTCGTATCCCAATTAACTTTCTTTGTTTTTAACTGGAAACCTAAATTAAAATTATGGCTTTGTTCTGGTTCTAAAAATGGATTGGATTTTATTAAAGTAAAATCTCCAAAAAGCTCCACTTCATCAGGAAGTCTCGTAGCATACTCGTAAGAAGACTTTACTAAAAAAGATTTTGTAAGATGGTAACGAAGCGATTGTAAAAATCCAAAATTAGATGTTTCTTGCTGGTTAGGAACAAAGTCAAGGTTTTTTATTTCATACCCATCTGCATCTAACCAAAAATGTTTTGCCGCTGTATAACTCGTTAAACTTTTTGAAAAACGGTGTTCATAAGCAATTCCTAAAGCGTTTTTAAAAAGCTGGGTTGGATTCTTAAAAAAATCTTCTCCATAAAACTCAGCCGCAATTGGATCTTCTCCTACTCTTCTAAACCAAGATGAAAAAAGATTCAACGTAAACTTTCCTTTTTCCCAAGGATGGTAGTTTAAATTAACTCGATTTAAAACATTTTGAGAGGTTAATTTTAAAGAATTTCGTGAGGCAGAAATTTCCCCACCATCTGTCCGTTTACGATATATTTTACCATCCCAAGTATAGGCATTCAAAGTAGTATCAATAAAATGTCCTCTGGTACGGTTATAAGCACTATACCATTTCATATTCATTTTCTTTAAAATATTCTTTTTTTCATATTCTAAAGAAGTCCCTATAGTCGATTCATTATAAGTAGCTTCTCCATAAGGTTGAGCCATAATAGCATTGTGCTGTATATCATCGTCAAGTCCTGAATAACGAGCACTAAGAACCAATCGATCTGCATACTTTTTATCTAAAATTCCTGCATAAACGTTTAAAAGATGGTTAGAATATTTATCATGAAACCGTTTAACTCTAGCAGATTCTGGGTTTCCTTGTTCGTTTGGTATTTCAACATCTACTTTATAGCTATTGTCAGAGTGATTAAAAAATGAATTCACCCCAAACATCCATTGATTGTCTGAACTCATTAATTGCGCATTTACGCTCATTTTATGACTATTAAACGATCCTGCTGAATAGGAAACATCTAAGTAATCTGAATATGATTTTCTAGGAACTATATTAACCGCTCCTCCAAGAGCATCTGCTCCTAAGTCTACAGGTACTACACCCTTATAAACTTCAATTTGTTCTATTAAGTTTGAAGGCAATACGTTTAACCCTAATCCCGCTCCAAAATATGATAAAGGAATTCCATCTAGAAAAAAGGGTACCGATTTTCCAGTCATCCCATTTACATAGATTCTTGCAGCACTACCAAAACCTCCTGTTTGTCGTACATTTACCCCTGAAATTTGTTTTACAATATCACTTGTATTAATGTTCCTCTCTCGAAACTTTTCCATTTGTAAAACTGACACGTTAGCAGTACTCTCTTTTAATCTTTGAGCTGTTGATTTTCCTTCAAGAGTTACCTCATTTAGCTGATTTTGCTCAGGCTTTAATTGAATAGTAAGTTTTATATTCGTTTTTTCACCTGAAACATCTATTGTCTGGTAATTTGTTTTAAAACCTACATAAGATATTTTCAAGCTATATTTTCCTTTCGGAATCTTTTTAAATGTAAATTTCCCGTCCTCATTGGTTACTGCATTTTTATTAAGTTCTTGTATTTGGAGATGAGACTGAAATAAAGGAATCCCTAAATTGTCAGTTACTACTCCTGAAACTTTTACCGTTTGCGAATACAAAAAACTACTTGTTAATAGGCTAAAAAATAGTATGCATATAACTTTTTTACTTCCTAATTTTTCAAGGTATAACATCTCTGATTTAAAATAATTTTTAGTCATTATAACCTTACTTGCTTTATCAGCCCTTCAGCTTCCATTTCTTTAAATATCTCTAATTCTTTTTTTGACAGGCTATTTTTAGTGAGTAATCCATCCGCTTTATCCCATAATTCTTTTGCTTCTGACGTAAGAGAAAAAGCTTCATCTGTATCTTTCTTCATGAGATAATTAAGTTCTGGTGATTTACTAACTAATAGTGTTTCGTGATTCTTTATTAAGTGTATGGGGGTCTCTTCTAATAATGGCACTATTTCTCGTTCTTCATTGTAAAGTAAAAAAGTATTTCCTGTTGAAATTGAAAGTGATTTTGTTTCATTTGGATTCATTTCAAAAGCTTCCATTTCTGTTTTCATACAACCTTCAGAGTTGATAAAGCACCTTACTATTTTTACTGGAGTTTTCTCTTCTGAATGATTGTAAACCATTGCTATTTTTTCTTCTTTTTTTACATTGATTAGCGAAACTTTTTCTACCCAAAAATGATCGTCTAAGTGAGTTTTTGAGTACTTTATATTTCCATCATTATGTACCTCAGATATGAGAGTATATTTTCCTAAAGGAGCATTATCGGGTATGTTATATGTAAAATAATAATGGCGACCCGCTTGTATGTTTGTAAGAATTTCTACAAGTTTTTCACGTTTACAAGCTCCTTCTAAATATGAAGCCAACACTAAAAGCGGAGTGTTTTTGTTTAAATATTTTAATTTTTGTGGTACTACTTCCTTATTTTCATTTTCTTCTGGAAAAGCAACAACATGATTTTCAAAAAGCATTGTTACATTACCTTTAGGATCTTTTACTCCTATTTTTACCAATGGGCATAAGTGTTTATTTTTTAAGTGTGCCGTATTAAAATTCCAATGAATGGTAACAGTGGTACCTTGAATGGTTCTTTTGGGAAAAATGCTCATTCTTATTTTTTCAATTTCTTAATATTTTCTTTGCTGTATTTTTGAGGGTATACTTTAAACCATTTTATCATGGTTTCTTCACCTAAATAATCGTAGGTTATAGACAACAAAAATTCCAATTTCTTGAGGTACTCTTCTTTTGCTTCATCTGGTGCAATCCTCATAGCCTCTATTCTTTCATCTTTTTCTTTTTTAGTTGCAGGAAGATGATGAAAGTAAGGGGTGTTTAAGTATTCTTTACTAAACTTATGGTAAAGTGGTGTAAACAGTATAAGATTATGCCACATTTCATCTATAATTAATAAATCATCTGGAATGAAGACTCCTGGAATTTGACTTATATACAAAAACTTCAACGTTTCCATTAATATATCTTCAGCTTCAGTTTCTGTAACATCATACATATCTAAAAACCTAGATATTACATTTTCATCACTAAAAGTTAGGAGTTTATGTAATTGTTCTTCTGTAACTTTTCCTTCCATTATATTTAACTGTTTTTACTTTTTAAAAAGCGGTAGGAATTTATCCTACCGCTATAAATTTGCAGACTATAAAGTGTTAACACAGTGCCCACAATTACTACAATGTGTAGTTCCAGCTGCTTGCTTAGACTTATCAGCTAAAATTTCTGAAATCATTAATTCTTTGGTTTTCATAATTAAAAATTTTAAAGTTTGGCCTACTCTATTCAATAAGGTTTTCAGCATTCCCTTTGTTGCAACTTCTTTAATATTATGGTACATAAATCCAATAGAATTCCTAGGCTTTTCAAAATGAGACTTAGTCTTTTGAAAAACTGAAAGATTTCTGTAAAGATTCTTTTGAAATTTAAATTTTAGTAATAACCTATGCTCTAGTATATTTAGGTACTTTTCTTACTTCTTATATTATCTAATGTCTATAACTGTTTAAAACCCTTAAAAACACGTAAAGACATCTAAGCTGCTATAATATATTTTAGATAAGATAATCCTGCATCTAAATATACTACGAGCTATTCCTTTAAAACAATAAAGAAAATAGGTTATTAAAATAAAAACAAAGCGGTGGTAAGAGCTTTTAAGCTAGTATTTTCTCTCCTCTTTAAAACTGAGATATCACAACACAACCTATCCCTTATTCATCACAAGCATTATTTAAGCTAATACACTATAACTGCTCAAATACTTGAATAAAAAAACATTAATTAGAAAGATTGAATGTAAAATAAAAACTCTTACACTAAAAAAGGTGGTGGTCTAGAAAAAAGTTGCTCCGCAGTAATAGTACCTGAAATAATAAAATTATAATCTTTAATTACTTCCCTCAAAACAATATATTCATTGCTTTCTATTGAAAAGTCTAAAGTATCAGGAGTAACTAACGGAGTTAAATCACTTGCAACTGCATGATCACATATCGTACAGTGTGATGTATGGTCTTTATCGTCTGTATGGGATAGCACGTGCAACCCGCCTACTTTCATTGATAGAAACAGGACAAGAAATAAATATGCAATGCTATTTTTTAAACGATTACTTTCCATTTGGTTACGAATATAATAAATTAAATTATATAAACACATATTTTTTTACTACTTAAATTTTATTACAAAACTCTCGTAGTTAAACTAACTATATTTATGGAAAACTATGCATAGTGTAAAGCAACATCTTAACAACAATTTTTAATTTACTGAAAACAAACCCACTATCCTCTCTCCTATTTTTTCGTTAATAAAAAGCTAATAAAAACTATTTTTTCACCCGTTGAATATAGTATTTTCGCACCCTTTCTTACAGAAAAAATCACATTTCAAGGGTACGAGAACAACTATGAACGACGAAAAAAACTGGTTACAATATTATAAAAACAGCTTATCTGATAGTGAAAATTTAGCTATCGACATTAGTAAAATAAAAAACCTTTTTCATCAAAAATCATCCGATTTAAGTAACGCACTCATCAACGCTAAACAAGCAGGTCAACTATTAGATGTTGAAGAACGTAGAATTAATCGGTTAAAAGGAATTACTAAAAAAGACAACCCTAAGTGGCATAAGGTAGAAGAAACTAAAATATTAATAGCACCTTTTCATTTAGTATATCAAACCGACAACACTAAATTCAAACAGCGCACCATTCATCCTTTTTGGATTAGTGCTATTGTAAATCGTTCAGGACAATTATCTGCTCCAAAAGATGGCTTTCCTTTAATTGTTCGTAACTATCTAACACCTATGGCAGATGTTAAGAATGATTTTATCTTCTCTTCTATCGACACCGTTTTAGATGCTAAAGACCTAGATGCTCCCGATTTTGAAAACAGCGAAGAGCCTATACCTTGGGATGAATACTGGAACTATATTAACGAAGTATTTTCTGCGATAACTTTTAGCAACCTATACCGTTATCAAGTAGAACGCTATACCACACAATATGAGCTTACTTATTTCGCATTAAGTTCTAAAATTTCTACCGCAAAAAGTATTCTATTTCTGTACGAAAATCTACTTAAAAATACGGATGAGTTACCTGTACTCTCTAAAATCATCAATCCATATACTAGAGAACGACAAGAAGCCATTACCGATAACGGATTTTTAGTGTATAACCATTTGCATTTAGGACAAATGTCGAATAAGTTCCCACTTTCGGTTAGTCAGCGAAAAACATTACTATCGTATTTAGTAGCCGAAGAAAATGCAGTTACCGCTGTAAACGGACCTCCAGGAACTGGAAAAACTACCCTATTACAAAGTTTAGTGGCTACCGAGTTTGTAAAAGCCGCTATTAATGGTGAAGAAGCTCCTATAATTTTAGCCTGCTCAAACAACAACCAAGCAGTAACCAATATTATTGATAGTTTTATCAACTCTGAAAGTACTATGGGAGAATTAGCCAACCGTTGGATTCCTGATTTTAACGGATATGCTACCTACCTCCCATCCAGTTCAAAAAGTGAGAAAAAACTAGCCAATATCAATTACTTAAAAGGAAACTTATTTGGTCATGAAGGAACACTTTGTAATCTGGAAAATGAAAAATATATCTCTGAAGCAGAATATTATTTTTTAACAAACTACTGTCAGTATTTCAATACCCAAACAAATTCACTTGACGATGTATGTAACCATCTACAAGAAGAAATTATAGGTATTCAAAATATTTTAGCTGATGGTGTTGACTTCTCTAGAAACTATATAAATGCTGTAAACTACATCAACAGCATACTTGTACACGAAGAAGATTTTGTTCAAAAAAGTACGTTTAAAATCTCCAAACTACAAGAATGGAGAACTGTTTTAAACGATTTAAAAACAGCTACAAAAGACACTGATTTTATTGATAAAGTAAAACACTATTTTATTGATGAAGCTCAGTTTGAATCAAGAAATGCTGAACACATTTTTAAAGCTAACGCTGAAACATTGTTGAATGCTAAAAAAGCAGCAGCATATATAAAAGAATGTACAAACAATGTAAATCTGCTACTGCAATCACATTTAAGCCTAAAAAATTGGAAGTATGAAAATAACATCAAAGGATTTCCTTTTGTTTCAGAAGAACAAATGTGGGCGTATGAATATGAAAAAATAAACTCTAATGATGCAACACAGCGTTTCTTTTATGATGAATTAGATATTGATTTACGCCATAAAGCATTCTTATTAGCAACCCATTATTGGGAAGCGCGTTGGTTACTAGAAACCAGAGAAATGTTAGAGGAAAACACCGAAAAAGGAACAGGAGAATATGCTATTAAAGCAAAATGGAAACGAAGAGCTATGCTTACCCCTTGTTTTGTAGCTACTTTTTACACAGCTCCAAGTCACTTTTTATACAGTCAATTTCAAGGAGAAAACGAAAACGGAAAACCTATTTTTGAATACTTACCACTATACAACTTTTTGGATTTGTTAATTATTGATGAAGCTGGTCAGGTTACTCCAGAAGTAAGCATCCCTGTATTTTCATTAACTCAAAAAGCCTTTGTAGTAGGTGATTTACAACAAATTGAACCTATTTGGTCTATCCCTAAAAAAATTGACCAAGGAAACTTAACAAGTCTTGATATTATTGAAAATCAAAATGACACACATTTAGATGAGTTAGGTTTTTTAGCGTCTAGCGGAAGTATTATGAAAATGGCTCAAAATGCTTGCGAATTTGAAACACCATTACCCGCTAAAAAAGAACAAGGATTGGTTTTATTGGAACATAGACGATGTAATGATGAAATTATTAGTTTTTGTAACGAATTGGCATACGATGGTATTTTAAAACCTATGAAAGGAAAGGCGAAAGAAAATCAAGCATTTCCATCAATGATGGCATATCATATAGAAGGAGTTAGCGAACGCAAATACAACAGTCGTCAAAACATTAGCGAAGTAAAAGCTATTATTTCTTGGTTACAACAAAACAAAGAAACCATTCAAGAAGCATACGATGTAGACGCTATTGAAAGTGTTTTAGGAATTATTACTCCTTTTGCTAGTCAGAAAGGAGAATTATCAAAAGCCTTAACCGATGCGGGTTATAAAGTAAGCGACATTAAATTAGGTACTGTACACGCATTACAAGGTGCAGAACGAAACATTATCTTGTTCAGCTCCGTATATTCTAATGACGACGAAGGAACCTTGTTTTTTGAAAAAGACAACAAGCCTAACATGCTAAATGTAGCGGTTTCTAGAGCCAAAGAAAGCTTTATTCTTTTTGGAGACACTCGAATTTTTGATGAAACCAAAAACACGCCTTCAGGAATTTTAAAAAGACATTTAAACATTTATGAAATGGCTAACTAATTATGTTTTTGTACACCAAAAAAAATCATAACTAAAAAAGTGTACAACACTTGTACACTAAAAAATTTGATAAAAAAAATAGTGTACAGCACTTGTACACCAAAAAAATTATCAACTTAAAAAGTGTACAGAAAAATACCTAACTTGCTATTAAACATTTTTAATAACATTTAGAAAAATGTTAGTTTTATATTTAAGTAATTAAAAACTAACAAATAACAACAAAAAAAGGAACGATTAAATCGTTCCTTTTTTTAATATACAATACTGTAAGCTTATTTTTTAAACTCAGTAATAGTATTCTTAATAATATTAATACAGTCTCTTAATTGCTCTTCATTCATTACTAATGGTGGTGCGAAACGAATAATGTTTCCATGCGTTGGTTTTGCTAACAATCCGTTATCACGTAACTTCATACAAATATCCCAAGCTGTTGAGCTATCTTCAGTATCATTAATTACAACAGCATTTAATAACCCTTTACCACGTACTAACGTTACTAACTCGTTTTCTTTAGCAAACTCAGCTAACTCCTCTCTAAAGATTTTACCTAAACGCTCAGCATTCTCAGCTAATTTTTCTTCTTTAACTACTTCTAAAGCCGCTATAGCTACTGCTGCTGCAACTGGGTTTCCTCCGAAAGTAGAACCGTGGTTTCCAGGTCTAATAACATTCATAATGCTATCATTTGCTAATACTGCAGATACTGGATATGCTCCTCCACTTAATGCTTTACCTAAAATTAAAATATCTGGCTGTACATTTTCGTGGTTTACTGCTAATAACTGACCTGTACGTGCAATACCTGTTTGTACTTCATCTGCAATAAATAATACATTATGCTTTTCACATAACGCTTTCGCTGCTGCTAAATATCCTTCAGAAGGTACATATACTCCAGCCTCTCCTTGAATAGGTTCGGCCATAAAACCAGCAATGTTATCGTTGTTTTCTAACGCTTCTTCTAAAGCTTGTAAGTTATCGTACTCTATTTTTATAAACCCATTAGTAAATGGCCCAAAATTCTTACGTGCTACTGGATCATTTGAAAAAGAAATAATGGTAGTTGTTCTTCCGTGGAAGTTATTTTTACAAACAATAATTTGCGCTTCGTTTTCATTAATTCCTTTTACTTCATACGCCCATTTTCTACAGATTTTTAAAGCCGTTTCAACAGCTTCTGCACCAGTATTCATTGGTAATAATTTATCAAAACCAAAGTATTCAGTTGCAAACTTTTCGTACTTTCCTAACATATCGTTATAAAAAGCACGAGATGTTAATGTTAATGTTTGCGCTTGGTTTACCATTGCCCCTACAATTTTTGGGTGACAGTGTCCTTGGTTTACTGCGGAATAAGCCGATAAAAAATCATAATATTTTTTTCCTTCAACATCCCATACATATACTCCTTCTCCTTTACTCAATACTACTGGTAATGGATGGTAGTTATGTGCTCCGTATTTGTTTTCTAAGTCAATCGCTTGTTGCGAAGTTAATTGGTCTAAAACAGCCATTTTTCTTAATTTTTTAAAATTTATAAAATAACCATTCCTTATCTACCTTTATCCTTTCGAAAAAGAAGTTTCGAAAATTCAGCGTGGGAAAGAAATCATCCCTAGCTACAAAATTATTAAATTTAAGTGACTTTCTTAGATTTTATAGGGTCTAAAAATATAGACTACTTAACTTTTTATTATTTACAATAAAACAACAGTTAATTAGTTTTTTTATCTTTAAGAGAATTTAACTAAATATCATTTTTATGAAAAAAATCTTTTTTTTACTACTGCTTTCTATAGTTACAATCGGCTGTAAATCTACATCTGTAACTAACACAAAACTTGACAACAAAACTGAACGAATGTTAAAGGGTAACTGGACCATTACTGCTGTAAGTTTTCCGGGTTCAAATTATTTAAAAGTAAACTCATTTAATTTAGAAGATTCTAACTGTTTTATTGGTAGTGATTGGAGTTTTATCTCTAACAATAATAAAGGACAAATGAATTTAAATAATCCAAGTACAAATTGTAAAAACTTTAGTTCTCCAATTACTTGGTATGTTAATAAAGATGGTAATTTTGTTTTAAAAATTATAAATAACCACAAAGCAAAAGAAGTAAACCAAGGATATATATTAAATATAAATAATGTTACTGAAACTAGCTTCGATTTAATAGACAAAGTAAACGTTGCTGGCCAAGTAAAAAACATTACCTATTCATTTCAAAGACAATAATTAATAAAACATTATGAAAAAATCAATAATTTATAGTTTATCAATTTTATTTTTAGCTAGTACAGTTTTTACCTCATGTAAATCTATTCAAAATGCTAACAACACTCAAAAAGGAGCTGCTATTGGTACAGCCGCTGGTGCTGTGATAGGTGCTGTAATAGGTAATAATGTAGGAAGTAAAAACAACTCAGAACTTGGAGCTATTTTAGGTGGCGTTGTAGGTGGTGTTGCCGGTGGTGTAATTGGTAATCAAATGGATAAACAAGCTCGTGAGATTGAAGAAGCTTTACCTGGTGCTGAAGTTGAAAGAGTTGGTGAAGGTATTAAACTTACCTTAGGAGAAAACGCCGTTCGTTTTGCTACTAACAAAGCTACTTTAACAACTACTGCTAAAGCTAACTTAGATAAATTAGTCCCTGTTTTTAAAGATTATGGAGATACTAATATTGTAATTTATGGTTATACAGATAGTACAGGTAGGGTTGAATACAACCAAACGCTTTCAGAAAAAAGAGCTAACTCTGTAAAAAGTTACCTAGCTAGCAAGGGATTAAAAAACAGTCGTTTTGAAACTAAAGGACTTGGTGTTAAAGATCCTATAGCAACAAACGATACTGCTGAAGGAAGAAGTAAAAACAGACGTGTAGAGTTTGCGATTGTTGCAAATGAACAAATGATAAAAGAGGCAAAACAAGAAGCCCGTCAATAAAAAAATAACTTTTACAAACTATACCTAAAAAGACTGCTCTACAATGAGTGGTCTTTTTTTTATCTTCAAACCATATCTTTTCCTAATTTTGCACACCATAAATCATAGTATAGAATGCCAAGAAGAGAACGAAATAAGTTTGTAAAAAGAGGACAAGTCATTGAAATTTTAATTGAAAATTATGCCTTCGGCGGAAAAGGAATTGGAAGAATACGTTCAGAAGAAGGTGTTTTTGTTGTTTTTGTTCCTAACACTTTACCAGGACAGTTAGTAAAAGCACGTGTAGACAAATCAAAGAAAAAGTATGCAGAGTGTAAATTGATTGATGTTTTAAAACATTCTGATGACGAAGTGACTATTCCTTATCAAGATATTCCTGGAGCACCTTACATTCAATTGCCTATAGATTTACAACACAAATACAAGCAAGAAAGTACGTTATCTTTATTTAAGCGTATTGGTAAAGTTGAAAATATTGAAGATTTATTTGATGAATTTATCGCTTCCCCTAATGTATTCCACTATAGAAATAAAATGGAATATGGTTTTTCTGCCATTGGTTACGACCGTGAAAACAAAACCGATGTAGATGAATTTACCTTAGGTTTTAAACGTCGCGGTGTTTGGTGGATGGGTGATAACCTTGAAAAAGATTCTGGTTTATTTGACAAACAAGTAGAAGACAACATCAAAAACATTAGAGAATACTGTAAAAAAACTGGTCTAGCGCCTTGGCACGGACCTAAAAAAGAAGGTTTCTTTAGGTATTTTGTGGTAAGAAAATCATACAAAACCAACGAATTGTTATTCAACTTAGTAACCACTTCTCACGATTTACCTAAATTTGATTTAAAAGAATTTGCTAACTATTTAGTAGAGTTATTTGGCGATAGAGTGGCTGGTTTATTACATACTATTAATGACGAAACTGGCGATAGAACTATTGCTACCTCAGGAAGTATCAAATTGGTGTACGGAAAAGATAAAATTGTTGAAGAGTTATTAGGTTTAAATTTTGAAATTAGCATGAAAAGCTTTTTTCAAACCAACCCTAAATCTGCCGAAAAACTATATACCAAAGTAGTTGATTATGCGTTAGAAAACAAAGATGCAATTGACAATACCGTAGTGATGGATTTATTCTGTGGAACAGGAACTATTGGACAAATTATTGCTTCAAAGTCGAATAACACTAAAATTGTTGGTGTAGATATTGTAGCCTCTGCTATTGAAGACGCTAAGAAAAATGCAGAACGTAACAATATTGAAGGTTTGCAATTTTATGCAGCTGATGTAGGAAAGTTCTTAAACGAACACCCACAATATAAAAATAAGATAAGAACCATTATTTTAGATCCAGCTCGTGCGGGTATTGCACCAAAAACACTTAAGAAAATCATAAACTTAAATGCAGATAGAATGGTTTATGTATCTTGTAACCCAGCAACACAAGCTCGTGATACGGAGGAATTGATGAAAAACGGATATCAATTAAAAAAGATTAGTTTAGTAGATCAATTTCCACATACATCACACATAGAAACGGTAGTTCTATTTGAAAAATAAACATTATATGAAAAAACACATTGCTCTATTCATATTTATAGCAGGTTTAACGGCCTGTGAAAAAGATGATTTCTGTACACAAAACCCAGTAACCCCTAATTTAGTGCTTCGTTTTTACGATATGGATAATACGAATGATTTAAAAAATGTAGAACGTTTATCTGTAATTGCAGAAGGAAAAACTGATAGCCTTTTTACCGATAGAACAGTAGACAGTATTGCTATTCCTTTAAACAGCCTATCTCAAAAAACAGTCTATACACTAAAAATGAATGATGTAGATGGTAATATAGCTAATAACCAAACGGCTACACTTACCATTGAGTACAATCCTAAAGAAGACTTTGTGTCTCGTTCATGTGGTTTCAGAATTATTTATGAAAATGTAACTTTAAATGATACAGGTTGGATAAACAGTTTATCAACTACAGAAATTCCATTAATCGATAATCAAGCTAGCGCCCATGTACAAGTATTTCATTAGTCTATGTTTCGTTTTTGTATTTGTGAACGGATACTCACAAATAAATACATTTAAAGAAGAAACCAAAGAAAAAAAAGATACCGTTACATATAAAACAGGATATGGCTTACGTATTGGATTAGACATTAGTAAACCTGGTCTTGCCATTATTGATAAAAGTTATAGCGGACTTGAATTAGTAGGTGATTATAGAGTATCAAAAAAATGGTACATCGCTACTGAATTAGGTTTTGAAGATGAAACCACCTATGAAGATTTTTCTTCTTCTAGTTCAAAAGGAAGTTATATTAGACTTGGAGCAAATTACAACGCCTACGAGAATTGGTTAGACATGAATAACGAAATTTATGTTGGTATGCGTTATGGTTTTGCCATATTTGATCATACCCTAAATAGCTATCAACCTAATGTTTCTTCAGGTACTGAAAACTTACCTCCTTATTTTCCTTCAAACCCTGTTACAACACCTATGTCTGACGACGGACTTACCGCTCATTGGACTGAATTACAGCTAGGTATAAAAGCAGAAACTTTTAAAAACTTGTTTATAGGTTTTAGCTTTTCATATAAAATTATGTTAAGTGTTGACGATCAAAAAGGCTTTAAAACGCTATATACACCAGGTTTTAATCGTGTTTTTGAAAGCAGTACAGGCTTCGGATTCAACTATACAATATCGTACTTAATTCCTTTTGTTAATAAATAAATTATCAGCATACGCTTGATTTCACTAACTTTACCGCCTGAATAATAAAACTTATTAACAATGAATAAAATTCCAAGCGTAAACTTAGCAGATTTTTTATCGGACGATGCTGAAAGAAAACAAAAATTCATCAATGAAATTGGTGACGCTTACGAGAATATAGGATTTGTAGCATTAAAAGGACACTTTTTAGACGATGAATTAGTAGATAACTTATATGCTGAAATCAAAAAGTTTTTTGATTTACCTACAGATGTAAAAGAAAAATATGAAATTCCAGGTATTGGAGGTCAAAGAGGGTATGTTTCTTTTGGTAAAGAAAGTGCTAAAGGAAAGAAAGAAGGAGATTTAAAAGAGTTTTGGCACTTTGGTCAGTATGTTGATGCAGATTCAAAATACGCAAAAGAATACCCAGAAAATGTTGAAGTTGAAGAATTACCTGAATTTAACAAAGTGGGTAAAGAAGCTTACCAAATGTTAGAAAAAACAGCTAAATACGTTTTACGTTCATTAGCCTTACATTTAGGTTTAGAAGAAACGTATTTTGACAACTACATCAAAAACGGAAATAGTATTTTACGTCCAATACACTACCCTCCTATTACAACAGAACCTAAAGGAGCTGTAAGAGCTGCTGCTCATGGTGACATTAACTTAATCACTTTATTAATGGGAGCTCAAGGAAAAGGATTACAAGTTCAAAACCATAAAGGTGAATGGATTGATGCTATAGCAGAAGATGACGAGTTAATGATTAATGTAGGTGATATGTTATCACGCCATAGTAACAACAAGTTAAAATCAACAATTCACCGTGTAACTAACCCTCCTAAAGAATTATGGGGAACATCACGTTATTCAATTCCATTTTTCATGCATCCTGTTTCTGATATGAAATTAGATGTTTTAGAAAACTGTATTGATGAAAACAATCCAAAGCAGTTTGAAGATATTACTGCTGGTGAGTTTTTAGATGAACGTTTACGCGAATTAGGATTGAAAAAATAAATCTAATGGATTTACAAGATCAATTAAAAAATTTATTCCCAGATCATCAGTTTGAGGAAAAACTTGAAGAAAAAAAACCTGACGTCTGGTTACAAGATGAACCCATTCTTTGTAAGTATGAAAAACGTAAAGGGAAACCTGTTACTATAATAGACGGTTATAATGGGGCTACCCAAGACTTTAAAAAATTAGCAAAAGAAATCAAAACCAAACTAAGTGTTGGTGGTAGTTTTAAAGATGATAAAATCATAATTCAAGGTGATTATAGAGATACTATAATGCAACTTTTAAAAGATAAAGGATTCAACGTAAAACGCGTTGGTGGATAAGTAAAAAATGTCGAAGATTTGATTCTTCGACATTTTTTTTATATTTACAACTTTTGTAAAGTGTTAAATACCAACCAGTAAATAATAACGTATAAAATAAATCGTTTATTTTACATAAATAAAGAAATCAACCAATTCCCTAAAATTATGAAACATTCTTTATTACACATAACCAATGGAGACGTTACAACTCAAAGACTTCAAGAACTAAATATTGAAGGTGATATTATTACGTGGCGTGAAATGTTATGTGAAGGAAAAACATCAGTAGACGTAGGTAGTGAAGACTTCTGGAAAACACGTTTTGACTTTTTAAAAACTACTTATAAAATTACTAAGAAGAAGTTTATAGATTATACCCTTAAAGAATACCGAAACCTATGTAATCAAAAACAACAAGATGAGATTGTTTTATGGTTTGAATACGATTTATTTTGTCAAGTAAATATGTTAGCAGTAATAAGCTGGCTAAAAAGATACCGTAAAAATCACAAAATATCTTTAGTTACAAGTGGTAAAATAGATAACTCTAAAAAGTTATATGGTTTAGGAGAATTATCTGATAATCAATTAAAAGAGCACTTTAAAAATAAAATAGAGCTTTCTCAAGATGATATAGAATATGCTGACTATATATGGCAATTATATTGCTCAGATAGTCCGTTACCTCTTGAAAATGCACATAAATTTAATCCAAAATCACCTTTTGTATATCTAGAAAACGCTATAAAAGCACATTTACTTCGTTTTCCTTCAATTGAAAATGGATTAAATCATATAGAAAATAATATTTTAAAGGTTGCTAACGAGCATACATTTGCAAACCAAGATGAACTTCTTAGAAATCTTTTAACTCATCAAGAAAACTATGGGTTTGGTGATATTCAATACGTTAACAAACTTGAAAGCCTTAAAAAGCTATTTACCTCTTTTGATCCTGTAAAACTTAGTAAAACAGGTAAGAAAGTATTGCAAAACCAAACAAACTATTATGCTAAAATTCGTTCTGATTTTTCGTATCTTGGTGGCGCAAAAAAATACAGCTATCTCTACGTAAACTCTACTGATAAGCTGTTAAAAATAACATCGTAAATGAGTATACAACATTCTGAGCTCATCTTAAATCCAGATGGTAGTATTTACCATTTGAATTTAAGACCTGAACATATTGCTACCGATATCATTTTTGTTGGAGACCAATATCGTGTCGACAAAGTCACCAAACACTTTGATACTATAGAATTTAGCACACAAAAAAGAGAATTTAAAACCACTACTGGTACCTATAAAGGAAAAAGAATTTCTGTAATTTCTACAGGAATAGGCCCTGATAATATTGATATTGTTTTAAACGAGTTAGACGCCTTAGTTAATATCGACTTAAACTCACGTAAACCTAAAGAAAAACATACACAATTAAACATTACAAGAATTGGAACTTCTGGTTCTTTACATGCTGATATTCCTGTAGATAGTTTTTTATTAAGCTCTCATGGATTGGATTTAAACGGAATGTTACAATCGTATCAAGTGGATGAAATCTCACATCCAGATATAGAAGAAGCTTTCATAAAACATACCAATTGGAGTGCAAAAAAATCATATCCGTTAATCATTTCTAATGGAAAACCTTTAGAAGATAAATTAATATCTAACAAAGTATATATAGGAATTACAGCTACTGCTGGTGGTTTTTATGGTCCTCAAGGACGTGTTTTACGCTTACCTTTGCAAGACCCCGATTTAAATAAGAAGATTGATAGTTTTAACTATAATAACAATCGAATTACCAACCTTGAAATGGAAACATCAGCCATTTATGGGTTGGCTAAACTACTAGGTCATAATGCAGCATCAATGAATGCTATTATTGCTAACAGAGCCAACGGAACATTTAGTAAAGATCCGTATAAAGTAGTAAATGATTTGATTGCATATACCCTAGATAAATTAGTTGAATAAATGCTGAAATTAAAAATAGGTGGTGTTCCTGAACATTTTAATTACCCATGGTACATTACATTAAAAAATAAAGAATACACCAAAGAAGGAATCAACTTACGCTGGAAAGATTATCCTGGAGGTACTGGAGCTATGACGAAAGCTTTACGCTCTGGTGAAGTTGACATTGCCCTGGTGCTTACTGAAGGAATTATTAAAGATATTATTAATGGAAATCCTTCAAAAATTACACAAACTTTTGTAAAAAGTCCACTTGTTTGGGGAATTCATGTTGCTGCGAACTCAAAATTCAAAACCATTAATGACTTAGAGAATGCTACAGTAGCTATTAGCCGATTTGGTTCAGGTTCTCAACTTATGGCAATTGTAAATGCCCATAACAATGGTTGGGATGTTAATAAACTACAATTTAAAGTAGTTGGAGACTTACAAGGAGGAATAGACGCTTTAACTAATGGAGAAGCCGATTATTTTATGTGGGAGCACTTTACCACAAAACCATTGGTTGATAACGGTACTTTTAGGCGAGTTGGTAACTGCCCTACCCCATGGCCTTGTTTTGTAATTGCTGTTCGTGATGAAATCTTAGAAAATAATTTTGAAGAAGTAAAAAAAGTACACGATATCATTAACGCTTGTACTAAAGACTTTAAAGACTTCGATAATATTGATAAAGTTCTTTCCAATAGGTATGAACAACAAATAGATGATATTCAGGAATGGTTATCTATTACTGAATGGAATGATGGCGAAGCTATTTCCGAAAATTTAATTACGGACATACAAAATAAAATGGTGGAGTTCAACGTTATTGAAAAGAAGGAAAATTCTGGTGACTTAATCAGAAATATGTATATTTGATTTTTATAAAACGGAATAATGATGAAAAAAGTAGTATTTATTGCAATTTGTACTGTTAGTTTATTAGGTTTTTCTTCTTGCGGAAGTACTAGTCCTTGTGGATTAGCAAAAACTAATCAAAACAAACAAAAACAACATCAACAACAAGAGATAGTAGTTGCAGATGCAACTGAAATAGCAATCGCTGAATAAGTTGATGTTTCTTTATTCAAATTCAATAAATCCGCTTTTTTAGGCGGATTTTTTTATTTTTATTTTTCTCATAACAAAAAATCCTTTTCTATTTTAGAAAAGGATTTGAGCTTATCTTATATGTGTTAGTTTTTTACTTTGCTATAATTTCTCCTAACAGAGCACCCTTTTCAAAGGCAAACACCATTACTAATAACAACATAACTCCTACACATGTAATAACGTAATATTTTGTTTCATTCTCTTTTTTCATAATATAATTTAGTTTTAATGATTAATTTTTCTTTTTTAACATTGGCACAAACCTAAAATCACCTAACTCATGCTTTTCAAATTCTTTTGGTGATTTCCTTATAAAAAGTGTCATTACTTGCTCTTGATCCCCCACAGGAATCAACAACCTACCTCCTACTTTAATTTGCGCCAATAATGCTTTAGGCACATACGGTGCTCCAGCTGTAACAATAATTTTGTCAAAAGGAGCTTCTTCTGGTAATCCTTTGTAACCATCACCAAAAATAAACCTTTTTGGCTTATATCCAAGTCTTGGCAAAAACATTGAAGTTTTTTTAAATAACTCATGTTGCCTTTCTATTGAATACACCACAGCATTCAATTCTAATAATACTGCCGTTTGGTATCCAGATCCAGTTCCTATTTCTAATACTTTTTCTCCTGGCTTTACTTCTAATACTTGTGATTGAAACGCTACTGTATAAGGCTGAGAAATTGTTTGTTCAGCAGCAATAGGAAAAGCTTTGTCTTGATACGCATGCGCTTCAAAACTACTATCCATAAACAAATGTCTTGGAATTTTTCTGATAGCTTTTAATACTCTCTCGTCATTAATTCCTTTTGCTTCTAAAACGTTTGCTAATTGATTTCTAAGTCCTTGGTGTTTGGTTGTATCTCTCACTAATTATAAAATTTCAGGAGGATAAAAGTAGTAATAAATCTGTATAAAAGTGTATCTTTGTTTGCGTTGATTTTTTGTAGAAATCATTTCTTTTTCAACAAACCAATCAAATAACTAATAATCTTTCACTTATGTTAAAAGCTGGAGTTTTAGGCGCAGGTCACTTAGGAAAAATCCATTTGCGTTTGTTACAACAATCAGAAAAATATGAATTAGTAGGGTTTTATGACCCTTTTACAGAAAACGCACAAAAAGTAGCTGATGAGTTTGGCTATAAATTATTCGATTCAGTAGAAGCGTTAATTGATGCTGTTGAAGTAGTCGATATCGTTACTCCAACACTTTCTCACTTTGATTGTGCAAAACAAGCTATTGAGAAAGGAAAACATATTTTTATTGAAAAACCTATTACCAATACTGTATTAGAAGCAGAAGCTATAAGAACTTTAGCTAGTCAATACCATGTACGTGGACAGGTTGGACATGTAGAGCGTTTTAACCCTGCTTTTATGGCTGTAAAAGACTTGATTGACACGCCAATGTTTATTGAAACACATCGTTTGGCTGAATTTAATCCTAGAGGAACAGATGTACCTGTAGTTTTAGATTTAATGATTCATGATATTGATATTATTTTATCGGTTGTAAACTCAAAAGTAAAAAGTGTGCATGCAAGTGGTGTATCAGTAATTTCAGAAACTCCTGATATTGCTAATGCTCGTATTGAATTTGAAAATGGTTGTGTTGCGAACCTAACAGCAAGTAGAATTTCGATGAAAAACATGCGTAAGAGCCGTTTTTTCCAAAGAGACGCATACATTTCAGTAAACTTTTTAGAAAAGCAATCAGAAGTTGTTAGAATGAAAGACGTACCAGAAAAACCTGATGAGTTTGCTATGATTTTGCAGAACGCTGAAGGTGTTAAAAAGCAAATTTATTACGATAATCCTGAAGTAGTAGCTAACAACGCTATTTTAGATGAATTAGAATCGTTTGCAGATGCTATTCACAATAATACTACGCCTATTGTTTCGTTACGTCAAGGTACTGAAGCTTTACGTGTAGCACATCAGATTATAGACTGTTTTTAGAATAAAGTAAATAAGTAACAACCGCGTTAGGGATTGCAGTGAAAATCCTTTTTTGTTATTCTGAGTAAAGCGAAGAATACACCAAAAAAGATTGTAGCGGAAAGCCCGCCCCATAGGGGAACGCCCATATAAATACCAAAACACAACAACATGAAAAATATCGCCGTAATTGGAGCAGGAACAATGGGAAATGGAATTGCGCATACGTTTGCTCAATTTGGATACAATGTTCAACTTATCGACATTTCGCAAGCTGCCTTAGATAGAGGTTTAGCAACCATTACTAAAAACTTAGATAGAATGGTAGCGAAAGAAAAAATTACTGAAGACGATAAAAATAATACCTTAAACAATATTACTACCTACACTTCTATTAAAGAAGGTGTACAGAATACTAGTTTAGTTGTTGAGGCTGCTACTGAAAATATTGACTTAAAACTTAAGATTTTTAAAGATTTAGATGAAGCTTGTGCTGAGGATACTATTTTAGCTACCAACACTTCATCAATCTCAATTACTCAAATTGCAGCAGCTACCAATAGACCTGAAAAAGTAATTGGAATGCACTTTATGAATCCTGTGCCAATTATGAAATTGGTTGAAATTATTAGAGGATACAACACTTCTGATGAAGTAATGGACTTTACAGTTGATTTAACTAAGAAAATAAATAAAGTTCCTGTTGAAGTAAATGATTACCCAGGTTTTGTTGCCAATCGTATTTTAATGCCAATGATTAACGAAAGTATTGAAACGTTATACAACGGTGTTGCTGGTGTTGCTGAAATTGATACCGTAATGAAATTAGGAATGGCACATCCAATGGGACCATTACAATTAGCAGATTTTATTGGGTTAGATGTTTGTTTATCTATCTTAAACGTAATGTATGACGGATTTAAAAACCCTAAATATGCTCCATGTCCGTTATTAGTAAACATGGTTGCAGCAGGTAAATTAGGTGTTAAATCTGGTGAAGGTTTTTACGATTATTCAGAAAGTAGAAAAGCAGAGAAAGTTGCGAAGATGTTTTCTTAAAAAAAAGAAAAATATAAAACAAAAAGAAGCCTTTTGGGCTTCTTTTTGTTTTATAACTGTAATACTTCACCTTCATTAGGGATTACAACTTTATCTTGAATAGATTTTTCTTGCTCTTTTAAAAATAAGCGAAGCTCCTCTTTCGTTAATCCACAATGATTTATTGCGTCCATATGAATTGCTATTAAAATAGCTTTCTTATTCTCAACAGCTATCCTTAGTAATTCTTCTTTAGTTAACGTCATATGTTTACCTGGTTCTAAAACAGGGTTTGGCTTGCTAAAAGTACACTCCCCTGTATTTGCAATAATATGAGTAGGTTTTTCAATTTTCAAAGCATTCTTTAAAAGACTATCTAAAACGGCGTCTCCTGTAATAAATATTGTATCTTCTTTAAATGTTAAAGAAAAAGAAGATGATTCGCCAAAAGGCATTGCTCCTGTTGCTCCTTCATGATGATGTGCTTCGTAGCGTTTTATCGATACTCCAGACCAATTTACAACCTGCTCTATGCTTTGTAAGTTTGTAAATCCTTTTGATTTTAATTTTTCTACATCAAAAGGTTGGCAAAAAATAAGTATGTTTTTAGGAAGTAATTTTTCAGCATCAGCATCAAAATGATCTGGATGGTAATGCGTTATCAAAACAGCATCGGCTTGTTCTATAATTTTATTTTTAGGTATCGGTAAATCATTCATAGGAATCCGTTTATCATTAGAAAAAGGAATTGGATCTTGTGTTCCTTTATCTGACAAAACAGGGTCTATTAATATTTTTTTTGAATTTACTTCTAAAAACACCGTAGCCTGTCGTATATATTCCAGCTTTGTTGTGTTTTCTCTTCTTGTTTTATTAGTTGTTTTACACGCACTAATCATGGTTAAAATTACGAGTAGCAATTGATAACGTTTCTTCATTTTTATATGTTTTTTTTCTTATATAGTCACGAAACTAAAGCACTTTTAAACAAGAAACAATACGTTACATTTTTGTACCTTACGCACCTTTTGGTTAGTTTTTTTAGTACCAAAAAGATAGAATTTAAAAAAAAATGAAAAAATTTTCACCTGATTATTGCCCTTTAACTTATGCGACAAAAGTTGTAAGTTGAAAATGGAAGTTATTTATCATTTCTAGGCTTGTTGAAAAACCACTTAGGTATGGACAAATCAAGACTGCATGTGAAACAATTTCTGAAAAGATGTTAACTAGCCAATTAAAAGAGTTAGAAGCTGATGGGATTATTAGCAGAAAAATATATGCTGAAGTACCTCCAAGAGTTGAGTATTCTCTCACTCTGTTTGGCAATGATTTAGTCAATGCTTTAGCTCCATTACATGCTTGGGGAATTGATTACATGGAGCATAAGAAAATTCCTTTTCCTAAATATAACTGAAAAGATGATTACCCCCATCATAGTAAACTAAAGACTAGTTTCCTAAATTATAAGTTTATCTAATAGCTTTTTACGATTATTCTGAAAATAGAAAAGCTGAGAAAGTAGTGAAAATACTTTCAGAAGCTTTTTTAGGGCTAATACTTTACCTTTGTTTTATTAAACTACCGATTCCTTTTTCAATTCCTCTATAGTAGTTTTCGTTTTTAAACTCAGGAACAATTACACTATCTATTACCTTTTTGCAAATTTCATCGGTAAGCGTTTCTTCTGTTCCTAACCCAGTAGATATTCGTATTTCTCTTTTTAATTTATTGATAACAATTGTTAAGCCATTATTCTTGTCTTTTCTCCCTACTCCCCAATCATTAGCCAACGCTAAAGAATAATCTTCAATATTATCATACGGTTGATAACTACTTACAGTAACAACTGCTATAACATTTGTTGATTCTTTTTCATAATCATCAATTAGTTTTTCCAATTTTTGCTCTTCATCATTTGTGAACATATCTTCATAATCATTCACATAACCTATCGGAAAAGGAAACTTACTCTCTACAACTTCTTTTGACTTATTAAAAAAGACTACTTCCTTTTCATTTTCTGTACTTTTACATGAGAATACTGCAATTATTAGAAGTAGTATTACTATAACTTTTTCCTTTTTCATCTCTCTTTATTTAACACGAAGTATCCGCTATGATTTTCCACTCATCTTGTATCTTCTTAAAAATAATCATAAAAACGCCATTAGCGTCTCCTACTGTTCTTTTTAAATGATATTCCCCCATAACTGAATAAGCTCCTTCAGTAATTTTAGAAATGTCATTAATCTTAAAAGTTAATGTTCCTGAGTGTTCTTTTGTTGGATACCCTTTTTTATAATTATCTAAGGTTTTTTGCCATCCAAAAGTAACTCCATTTCGTCCGTAAAACTTTAATGAATCACTCTTCCAATACCCTTGCATAAAACCTTCTAAATCGTGATTTGACCAAGCTTCTTCTTGTGCCTTCATCACCGATAAAATCTCTTGTTTTTCTGTTTCTTCTGAAACGGTTTTGGCTGCTTCTTGCTTACATGAAGCAAATAATATCACTAAAAAAACAATACTTAAAAACTTTTTCATTTTAAAATAGAGAGTTTATAATATATTTTATAGTCACTCCTTCTGCCTCTGCTTTATAATTCTTCACAATTCTATGTGATAAGATAGGAATTGCTACCGCTTGAACATCTTCAATGTCTGGAGAATATTTTCCATGTACCGCTGCGTGTGCTTTGGCTGCCAAAATTAAGTTTTGTGAAGCTCTTGGTCCTGCTCCCCAATCAATGTACTTTTTAATTAATTCAGTAGCTTTATCTGAATTAGGACGTGTTTTACCCACCAAACCAACAGCATACTCAACTACATTATCTGCTACAGGAATTTTACGTATTAACTTTTGGACTTCAATAATTTCTTCTGAAGAAAAAATAGCGTTGACTGTTTGTTCAGCTATTGATGTCGTATTTTTTACCACTTGTACCTCTTCTTCAAAGCTTGGGTACTCTAAGTTAATTGAAAACATAAAACGGTCTAACTGAGCTTCAGGTAACGGATACGTTCCTTCTTGCTCAATAGGGTTTTGTGTAGCTAATACAAAAAATGGTAGCTCTAACTTATAATGATGTCCTGCTACAGTTACTGACTTTTCTTGCATAGCCTCTAGTAAAGCTGCTTGTGTTTTAGGTGGTGTACGGTTTATTTCATCTGCTAAAATAATGTTTGAGAAAATTGGTCCTTTTATAAATTTAAAATGACGCGTTTCATCTAATATTTCACTTCCTAAAATATCAGAAGGCATTAAATCTGGAGTAAACTGAATTCTATTAAAATTCAACCCTAATGCGCTAGAAATTGTATTTACTAATAAGGTTTTTGCCAATCCTGGTACTCCAATTAACAACGAATGTCCTCCACAAAAAATTGAAAGTAATGTATAGTTTACAGCTTCTTGCTGACCTATTATAACCTTACCTATTTCTTGTTGTAGTTGACTATATTTTTCTACAAGTGTGTTTACTGCTGTTACGTCAGACATAAATCAAAATTTTTCTTTGTTCAATAAATTTAATTACAAACTTTTATAAAATGAAATTCCCGCTCTCGCGGGAATGACAATATACTAAATTTATTATTTCTTATTTGTTTTCTTTCTTCCAATCTTTCTTGAAAGTACACTTCTTATAATCGTTACTTAATTTTAGGTAAGTTTCTTGGATTTTATCCTTGGTCCATTTTGTAATTTCTTCTTCTTTTTTCTTAGCAAGAGCAAATTCTTGCATTCTTACATAGTCATCTACTAAATCAGCTTTATGTGTATCTGTTTTATCTTTTAATAAGATTACTTTATACATTTTTTCTCCTTCTCGTGTTTCATCATAAAAAATATCAGACAAATCACCTTTTTTCAACTCACTAATTCTTGCGAATAGCTCAGGCGGCATTCTCGTTAACTCAAAAGTTGGTTCTTGAGTATAAGGATTCATTATAATACCTGCACTATTTTTTGTTTCTTCATCCTCAGAATATTTCTTTACAGCTTCTTCAAAAGTTATTTTCTCTTCTTTTATATCAGCTACTATCTTTTCTATTTGTTCTTTAGTTTCATTTAATTTTTCATCAGAAACTTCAGGTTGCATTAAAATATGAGATACTTCTCGTTGATTACCTTTAATTTTATGCAGTTGAAGTATATGGTATCCGAAGGCTGATTTAATAGGCTCTGAGATTTGATTTACATCCAATGAAAATGCTGTTTCTTTAAACTCTTTAATAAATGGACTATCTTTTGTAATTACATATTTCCCACCATTTTGAGCTACTCCTGGATCTTCTGAGTTAATAATTGCCTTCAACTTAAAACTTGCACCGTTTTCTATTTCTTTTTTTATTTCTTTTAATTTGTTTATTACTCGCTCTTTCTCTTCTTCTGTTGGTTCTGCTTTTACTACTAATTGTTGCAATTGAACTTCAGCTGGTATTTCAGGAAGCTCTCCCTTATCTTGTAATCCTTTAAAATAGATGCGAATTTCTTCTGGAGTTACGTCAATATTTTCAGTGATCTTTTGCTGTTCTTTTTCTATTAGTAAATTCTCTCTTTGAACTCTACCTAGTTCTTTCTTTAAATCTTCAACATCATTAAAACCATAAGCTTCAACCACTTTTTCTTCACTTCCATATTCTTGTGTAAAAAAAGCAATACTTCTATCTACTCTACTATCAATTTCAGATTGAGATACTGTTACACTATCAATAATTGCATGATGAGCTAATAGTTTTTGTTGCATTAATTCTTCTAACATTTCACAGTCAGATATCTTTACTTTTCCTTCACTTCTTAACTCTACTTCTTGCTTAAACTTATCTATATCAGAATCTAAAACAATGTTTTTACCTACCACCACAGCAACACCATCTACTTTTGTTCCTTGTGCATTAACTGTTGTTAAGCCTGCTAAAAACAACGTAAATACTATACTAATATTCTTTAAAGTTCTTGTTTTCAATTGCATCATTTATCAGCGTTTTTTCAATATCTCGTATTAATTCTAATTTTCTTTTATGTAAAATAATCTGTTTTATTCTAGCGCTTACATAGCTCAGTGGAGCCGTAGCGTTTTGTGGTAACATATTTTTTACAGCGACCAAATATACTCCTAAACTATCTTCTTTTTGTATGAATTTTGATATTTTTAACAAGTTTTCTTTCGTTTCGTTACGAAAAGGTGGAATTTTTTTCTTTAAATATTCAAAAGTTACCCAAGTTGAATCTTGTAATCGATATGATTTAAAATTTAATAAATGTCTTTCTAAATCTTCTTTATCCTCTTCTTTTTCTGACTTAAACTGCTTTATTGTTTCTTTTTTATCCAGGTAATCTTTACCAAAATGTACATATTCAAATTGTACAAGTTCTTCACTTACTTTAAAATTCTCTTTATTTTCCTCATAATACAACTCTATTTCTTCCTCAGTAACAACCGTATCTAATTGTTGTTTTATCAAACGTTCTTTATAGCCGTTAATGTATAAACTCTTTTTATAATCGTTAACTAAGTTTTGTATTTCTTCACTGTTTACTTCTGAGATATTCTCTTCTGCTTTAATGTACAATAATTCTTGTTTAGCCCAAGAATTAATCAAACCTTTTACTATAACTAAACTATCTTTGGGTGAAAGATTTTTTGGCAATAAACCAGCAATATCTTTTTTGTATAGATGTTTATTATAAACAGTAGCAATTGGTCTTTCACTCGTAACTCTTTTAGTTTTTAAACTAACAAGATCACATGAAACGATTATAAATAATGTTGTTAAAAAAATATATTTTCTCACTTTGTATTATTGGTTAAACGTATTCTTAAATTTTATTAATCCCCTTTTCTTACTCTAACCATATAGTTGTTTCATAGCTTTTTTATCATTCTTTTCCTTACTAGAAATAATTACTTATCTTTTTTATTGCATCAAGTTCTTTGCCATACTTTTAGCTTAGTAAAAGATTTTTAGCCATAATTTTTCTTTTTTTAAAAGAAAAACTACATCCAAAAATGAAAGTGTAAAACTTTTTTTGTTATAAATTTACAAAGAAATAATACCTTTTATTGCCTCTGCTTTTTTATAATACGAAATAACTTCGTTTGAACTCTTTACTGTAATATGTATTGATACACTTACGTATTTTCCTGTTTTAGATTTTTTTGTATTGATAACTGCTCCAGCATTATTAAATAAGTCTTGTACTTCTTTCTCCTGACTACCGTCAGTAGGAACAATAAATTTATATAAATACTTAGCTGGAAACGTTGTGGTATCTTCTAATTGTGATTTTAATTTTGCGTAAAAAGCTTCTCTATCTTGCATAACTCAGAAATTACTATTTTATAAAAACTCATCAAAAATTTAAAGCATGTAGTGATGATGCACAAAATTACACTATTTATTATATTTATAACTTGAAACTTTTATTTTTGCCCCATGCAACAAAAAATAGTTTTAATAGGTGGTCCTGGCACAGGTAAATCCTCTATTTTAAGAGAATTTATTAGACGTGGGTATGAATGTATGCCAGAGATTTCAAGAGAGGTTACACTTAAAGCTCAAAAAGATGGTATTGATCAACTTTTTTTAGAGCAACCTTTATTATTTAGCCAACTATTATTAGAAGGAAGAGAGCAACAGTACTTAGAAGCTCACCAAAGTGATGCCGAGATTATCTTTTTTGATAGAGGGATTCCTGATGTACACGCTTATATGAATTATTTAGGTTCTGACTACCCAGATGTTTTTATTAAAAAAAGCAATAAATATTTATACAATAAAGTATTTATGTGCGCTCCTTGGGAGGCTATTTATAAATCTGACAACGAACGTTATGAAACCTTCGAGCAATCAGTGAAAATAGATACCTTTTTAAAAGAAGCTTACGAGGAAGTAGGCTATAATATTATTGATGTTCCTTTTGGTTCGGTACAAGAGCGCTGTGATTTTATTTTACATTCGTTAAAACACGATGTATGATAAATCGCTACAAATATTAAAACATTATTGGGGCTATACTTCTTTTAGAAAACCTCAACAAGAAATAATTACTGAAGTTTTAACAGGAAACAATGTTGTTGCTTTACTTCCTACAGGAGGTGGAAAGTCTATTTGTTTTCAAGTACCCGCATTGGTTAAGGAAGGAGTTTGTATAGTAGTTTCTCCCTTAGTTGCTTTGATGCAAGATCAAGTTACAAACCTTACTGATAAAGGTATAAAAGCAACTTTAATCCCTTCTGGAAGCACACAAGATGATATTATTACGCTTTTTGACAATATTCGGTTTGGAAATACCAAATTTGTATACATTTCTCCTGAACGGTTGCAATCTCGTTTTATTCAAGAAAAAATAAAGCAACTAAATGTAAACTTAATAGCTATTGATGAAGCACATTGTATATCTGAATGGGGACACGATTTCCGTCCTTCTTATCAAGAGATTACTGTTTTAAAAGAGTTACTACCAACAATCCCTATAATTGCTTTAACAGCTACGGCAACTCAAAAAGTAATTTCAGATATTGTTTCTTCTCTTGAATTAGAAAAACCTACCGTTTTCAAAAAATCTTTTTTTAGAGAGAATTTAGCCTATCAAATTTTTAAAACTGAAGACAAGCTTGGTAAGCTCAATCAGATTTTTACTAAAACAAAAGCTCCTTCAATTATATATGTAAATACTCGTAGTAAAACGAAAGAAATTAGCAGTTACTTAAATGCTAATGGATTTAAAAGTTCTTTTTACCATGGAGGTCTTTCTCCTGTAGAAAAAAAGTTAGCTTTTGATAATTGGATGACAGAGAAAACTCCAATTATAGTTGCTACCAATGCTTTTGGTATGGGAATAGACAAACCCAACGTTCGAGTTGTTATTCATCTTAACCTACCTTTTTCTATTGAAAACTACATTCAAGAAGCGGGTCGTGGTGGACGTGATGGAGTAAAGTCTTTCTCTGTAGTATTAACTAACGATAGTGATATTTCTTTAAGTAGTGAATTACTTGAAAAATCATTACCAACCATTGATGAAATAAAAACTATTCACCAAAAACTATATCAACATTTTCAAATTGCAAAAGGTGAATTAATCGAAACTGCTTTCGATTTTAATTTTTTAGCTTTTTGTAACAAGTATAATTTCATCCCCAATAAAACATTCAATGCTCTTCAAATACTCAATAATAATGGCATTATTGAATTAAATCATAGCTTCCAACAAAAATCTACAGTTCAGTTTTTAGCCTCAAGTAAACAAGTTATATCACATACAAATCAAAACTCCCAAATTAAAAATTTTGTCCAACAAATTTTACGTATGTATGGTGGCATTTTTGAAAACCCTGTAAAAATTGATGAATTTTACATTGCTAAAAAGCTAGGTACTACCTCTTGGTTCGTAATCAATACTTTAGAAAAGTTAGCTCAAAAAGAATTAATAGCTTATACAAAAGCTACTAACAATTCGGAACTTTTCTTTTTACACCCTAGAGAAGATGATAAAACCATCAACCGAATTTCTCTAAACATTAAACAATACATTAAACAGAAAAAACAAAAAAATAGAGACTTACTTCAGTTTGTAGAAAACAATTCGGTTTGTAGAAGCATACAACTTCTTTCCTATTTTCGTGAACACAGCTCTCAAAGTTGTGGAATCTGTGATGTTTGTTTGCAAAGAAAAAACAAAACTAGTGTAAGCCAAAAAGATATTCTTTCTAACTTACAAAAAGAAAAAACCTATACAGTTACTGAAATCTGCTCGCTATTAAATGAAAAAGAAACGAACATTTTAATACTTTTGCGAGAGCTTCTTTCCGAAGAAAAAATACACACAAAAAACAATAAATACTTTTTAAAATAAATGAGAGATTTACGCATCGTTTTTATGGGAACTCCTGATTTTGCTGCTACTATTTTACAGCATTTAGTGGAGAATGATTATAATGTAGTAGGAGTTATTACTACTCCAGATAAACCTGCTGGTAGAGGTCGTAAGCTTAATCAATCTGCTGTAAAAAAATATGCACTTTCTCAAAACCTGCCTATTCTTCAACCCAAAAACTTAAAGAACAAAGAATTCCAAGAAGATTTAAAAAAGTGGGATGCTAACTTACAAGTAGTTGTTGCTTTTAGAATGTTACCTAAATCCGTTTGGGCACTACCAGAATATGGTACTTTTAATTTACATGCTTCATTATTACCAGAATATCGTGGTGCTGCACCTATTAATTGGGCAATTATAAATGGCGAAACGAAAACAGGTGTTACTACTTTCTTTATTGATGATAAAATTGATACAGGAGAAATCATATTACAAAGTGAGGTAACTATTAAAGAAAATGAAATTGTTGGTGAGTTACACGACAGATTAATGCACTTAGGAGCTAAACTCGTTGCTGAAACTTTAGACTTAATTGCTAAAGGAGATGTTACAACTACTAAACAACCTGAATTAGAAGAGAAATCTGCTCCAAAATTATATCCTCATAACTGTAAGATAGATTGGTCTAAATCTTTAAATGATATTTATAATCATATTCGCGGATTAAATCCATATCCTGCTGCTTGGACTACCATTGTAAATGGAGATGATGAACTTTCTGCTAAAATATACGGAGTTAGTAAAGACCCTACTTCTCATAATCTTGAGGTTGGTGCTATCGTTACCACTAAAAAGGAGTTAAAAATTGCTGTTACAGATGGTTACTTAAATATTCATCAAATTAAAATTTCTGGTAAAAAGTTAATGGATGTTCAGAGTTTATTAAACGGTTTTCAATTCGAAAAAGATGCAAAAGTTCTCTAGCCCTTTATCCATGGGGTTTTAGCGTTTTTAACAAAAAAAGATGAGTGGTTATTAACAATTTAAGGTAACTTATTAACAAAAGAGTATTTTTTTCAAGTCAAATCTTGCACAATCTCGCGTTCCGTCTATATTTGTTGAGCTATTGAAGCAAAAAAATATTAATTAATTTTAAAATCTATTTAAATTATGAACAAATCAGATTTAATCGATGCGATGGCTGCTGATGCAGGAATTTCTAAAGCTGCCGCTAAAGCTGCATTAGATTCTTTAACTACTAACGTAACTAATACTTTAAAGAAAGGTGATAAAGTTGCTTTAGTTGGATGGGGAACTTGGTCTGTTTCTAAGAGAGCTGCTAGAACTGGTAGAAACCCTCAAACAGGAAAAGAAATAAAAATTGCTGCTAAAAACGTAGTTAAATTTAAAGCTGGTGCTGGTTTAAGTGACTCAGTAAACTAATATCCTCTTTTAAGAAAATATACTAACAGTATTTAGGCAACTAAATACTGTTTTTTTTTAAGTGTCACAAAAACCAAAAGTTAGTTGTCTTTTATATAGAACTTAAAAAACCATTAAAAATGAAAATTATAGTTACTATTACAGGACTTTTACTTTGCTTTTCAACTGCTTTTGCTCAAAAAGTTATAAATGCATCTGACATTATGAGAGATGTTAAAAACGGAAAAGCAATAGAAATTTCTAACACTACTATTAAAGGTACATTAGACTTTACTTTTATGAATGAAGCGTTACCTAAATTACCTAAAAGAAAAAGTTGGTGGAATAATGGAGGATCTAACACCGTTGAAAAACAAATTACAAATAAAGTTTCTTTTGTAAATTGTGTTTTTGATGATGATGTTTTAGCCTACATTCCTCATGAGAAAAGTGGATATACTTTTGTTGCTAATTTTGAAGATATTGTTGTATTTAAAGATTGTACTTTTGAACAAAAAGCGATGTTTAAATATTCAGATTTTGAGAGAAACACAAACTTTTCTAACACTAAATTTAAAGGTGACTCAACATTTAAGTACGCAAAATTTGATAGAGATATTACTTTCGAAAACACCTCTTTTGAGGAACCAGCTACATTTAAGTATGCAGATTTTAACCGTTTTGTAAGCTTTAAAAACTCTGTTTTCAATGAAAGTGCTATTTTTAAATATACCGAATTTAAAGATGGTGTATCATTTAGAAATGTAAAGTTTGAAGAAGACTTAAATATTAAATACACAAAAGTATCAGGAGAGTTTGATATTACTGGAATGGAAGTAGCTTTTGATATAGACTCTAAATACACTAAAATAAACGGAAAAAGTTTTAATAAGTACTTAATGAAAAGATAAGGTTTATACTCTCCTCTCATAATAAAAGGAGTTAAAATATACTTACGCTAAAAACAAAAACTCCGCCTTTCAGCGGAGTTTTTATTTTTATTCTTCTTCATCGTTAAATGAAGAATTCTTCTTTGCTTTTTTACTACCTTCATACAGTTCATACTTTACAAAACGGCAATCTAAATCTGCATTTTTAAGCGGTATTCTTTTCGACGTTCGTAACCCTACAAACTTTAGCGCTTGAATATCCGACGTAATTAACCACGCAGTTGAATTTGGATAGTTATTCTTTAAGGTGTCTCCTATTTTTCTGTAAAATTCTTCTACATCAATATTTAAACGCTCTCCATAAGGCGGATTGAACAAAATTGTAGTTTTACCAAATACTTCTTTCTTAGAATTGAAAAAGTTTACGTGATGTACTCCTATAAACTCATCCAAATTAGCATTGATAATATTTTGCTGCGCTTTTCTAACTGCCGATGGAGCCTTATCAAACCCCATAATTTTGAAATGAGAACTTCGTATTTTCTTTAATAACGAATCTTGAATAACAAAGTATAAATCTTCATCATAATCCTTCCAGTTTTCAAAAGCAAAGTGCTTACGGTTGATATTTGCAGGAATTTGATTCGCAATCATTGCAGCTTCAATCAAAATAGTTCCTGAACCACACATCGGGTCAATAAAATTTTCTTCCCCTTTATATCCTGAAAGTAAAATTAATCCTGCTGCCAATACCTCATTAATCGGAGCAATATTCGTAGCACTTCGGTATCCACGTTTGTGTAACGATTCACCTGATGAGTCTAACGAAATAGTTAGCCATTCTTTGTGAATATGTACATGAACTTTTACATCTGGATATTTTAAATCTACATTCGGACGCTTTTTATACTTATGCATAAAATAATCAGCAATGGCATCCTTTGATTTTAAGCTAATATAATGTGAATTTGAAGTAAAGTTTTTTGAATTTACTACCGAACCTATCGCAAACGTTCCATCAACATCCAAAAAACGTTCCCATTTTACACGTTGAATTGCTTCGTATAAATCTTCTTCATCAAAAATTTTACTGCGTTTAATTGGTTTTAAAATACGAATAGCAGTACGTAAAGCTATATTTGCTTTGTACATAAAACCTTTATCACCTCTAAAAGTAACACTCCTTACTCCTTCTTTCACTTCCATTGCTCCTAGTTGACGTAACTCGTCTGCCAAAACACCTTCTAAACCTGCCATGGTTATGGCGGTCATTTTAAAATCTTTTTCCATGTAACTGTAAAATTTCATTGCAAAAGTACAGCTAATTTTGGGTTGTTATGAATCTTTTCCACTTTGAATGTAAAAAACGTAAGTTTTGCGTATTTTTGCAGACCTTTATAATTATGAATACAACAGATTGGTTTACTTCGTGGTTTAACACACCATACTATCATATTTTATACAAGCATAGAAACGATGCCGATGCACAGTTTTTTATGCGTAATATCACTTCTTTCTTACAACTGCCTAAGTTAAGTCGTATTGCTGATTTACCCTGTGGAAAAGGACGTCATGCAGTATACTTAAACTCGTTAGGATATGACGTTGTGGGTGGTGATTTAAGTAAAAATAGTATTAAACATGCCAAACAGTTTGAGAATGACACGCTTCATTTTGAAGTTTGGGATATGCGAGAGCCTATTGAAAGTAAATATGATGCTATATTTAATCTCTTTACTAGTTTTGGTTATTTTGAAGATGATAACGAAGACATTGCTGTTTTAAAAAGTATTAAAAACGGATTAAAAGAAAACGGTGTATTTGTCTTGGACTTCTTAAATGTTGAAAAAGTAAAAAATACACTTATAAAAGAAGAAATAAAAACTATTGATGGTATTGAGTTTAATATTAAAAAAGAAATTAAAGACGGATTTATATTAAAACATATTTCTTTTACAGCTGAAGGAAAATCACACTCGTATACAGAGCGTGTAAAATTTTTAACTTTAGAAAAACTACAATCATATTTTAATAGTGTCAATTTACAAATAACACATGTTTTTGGCGATTACAGTCTCAATGAGTTTAATTCACAATCTTCTGATCGCTTAATTATTGTTGCTAAATGAGTTACTTTTTACTAATTGTTTCTGTTTTAGTAGGTGTTTTATTCGTTTTTACACTAAAACCTAGTAATACCTTCGTTCGCTTATTATTAGCATTTAGTGGCGCTTATTTACTTTCAGTAACTATCTTACATTTATTGCCAGAAGTATATCTCTACACTAATAACACAAGATTAGTTGGTATTTTAATTTTAGTGGGAATCATCATTCAATCGGTATTAGAGTCTTTTTCTAAAGGTGCTGAACACGGACATATACATTTACATTCTGACTCGTCTAAGTTTCCTTGGTTATTATTTATTAGTTTGTGTGTACACGCTTTTTCAGAAGGATTACCTATTCATCATGCAGATGACAACTTATTATGGGCTATTGTTGTACACAAAATTCCTATTGCAATAGTTTTAACTACCTTCTTATTACATGCTAAGTATTCTAAAAAAACAGTCTTTTTATTTTTAACCTTATTTGCATTAATGAGTCCCTTAGGTATTTTAGTATCTAACAACGTTCTTTTAGTAAAACAATACCATACAGAAATTACAGCTTTAATAGTTGGAGTGTTTTTACATATTTCAACCATCATTCTTTTTGAAAGCACGGAAAACCATAAATTCAACTACCAAAAGTTTGCTGCTATTATTTTAGGAATATTGTTAACTATCTTCTCTATGCACCAACCCCATTGAGAAAGCAGGTAAACAAACTGCTAAATACTCACAGGGTTCTGTAAATGGATTAGAATATTGAACACGTGTCTTTTTTTCAATTTTAATCGATTGTCCTGCTTCTAACACCACAATTTCACCATCAATATTGAATTGCTTTTTTCCTTTGATTATATAAGTGTATTCTTCAAATTCTGGTGCTTGAAAAGGCTCACTCCAGCCTGGAGGTGCTATCATGTGTGCTATACTTACTTTTGAATTTCCATCAGTAGCATTTCCAAAATGCTCTTCAATTAATTTTCCATCAGTCGTTGGTACTACAAACGGGCTTTTTTGAATCTTATATTTTTTACTCATAATATATTTTTTACCTATTCTTTTCAGCTTCCCAAACTGGAGCAAGGTTTCTTTTAGCGTCTTTAAACTTATCAGGCATGTTTTTAAAAGGAGTAACAACAAAAGTAAAGCTGTCGTCTGCACTAAATCGCCAATAATTTCCTTTTAATGCTCCATCTTCTGTTTCAACATTCCAATCAGGGATATTAATTAAAGAGAATTCTTTAGCTTCTTTATTAAAATCTAAAGCAAAATCTCTTAATACATTTTCAGAAGGATACTTCAGTATAATTTTTGCGTTTAAATCCCCTTTATCAGTAACATAAAAAGTACATGATTTTGATGGATAGGTTTCTATTTCTTTTCTCCAATTTCTTGCTATCACCTTTTCTAGCTCTGTACTAACTTGCATACTATCTGCTTCATTCGCTATAAGTGCAAATATGTTTTCTTGAACTATGGTTATTGTTTGCTTATTTGGGTTTATGGTAACGGTTGTTTTCTCCGCTCCTATCCTACTGTTTTCTCCAAAGAAAACTCCCAATACAAAAAATGCTATTTTTATTACTTCCATCTTTTAAAAATTACATAGCTGTTATTAATTAAAAAGCCGAAACATATGTTTCGGCTTCAAATATTTTAGTTAAACCAAATAGTAAATGATTTAATTTTGGCTAAATCTGGAATTTGTTCTTTGGTTACTTTTTGAGTACTAAATTCTTTTAAGCCTAAATCTTCATTATCAATCGTTATTGTTGCGTTTAAATCATCAATAAATAAGGTTGCTGATGAAAATGATGACTCTACTTTACTTACCTTAGTATTTGCATTAATTTCTTGAAAAGTAGATTTTATATTTACTCCTGATTTTGTTTTAAAACGATCATCAAAAATCTCAATACTCTTAATTGTTGACGTAGAGTCTAATTGTTCTTTTGGAGTAATTGTTAGTAAATGCTTTCCTCCTTTTTCATATACTAAATACTTATCATCTTCTTGAAAAAGATTATTTCCTTTAGCCCCTTCACTTAATACTTTAACTACTGAGTCTTGCTTAAATACGTTTTCTATTTCGTTAACAGTTGTTTTCGTTGTTAACTTTCCTACTTTTCCTTTAGCAATATCAAATTTGCTATTACCACACTGGATAAATAGTACTGATATTACTGCGATAACTAAAGGTTTCATAAATGTTCTCATTTGTCTTCTTTTATATTTAAAACGTCTATTTCTTGTATTTCTTATTTTATTACTTTTTTCAAAATTCCAAAGGCTGCTCTTATAAAGGTAGCACTGGTTAATACCTTTACTATTGGGTTCATACGTGTGCTTCTACTACGTGTTGAAGATTTTCTTCTTGTTTTTTCTTCCTCCTCTTTGCGTGCTTCTTCAGTTTTTTCTTTGTTGACTTTTTCTATCTTCTCGTTTAGCATTTCGTAAGCACTTTCCCTATCAATAGTATCGTTGTATTTCGGGATTAATCTTGAATTATCTAAAACTTGTTTAATTTCCTTATCTGTTAATACATCCATTCTACTCATAGGTGCACGTAACATGGTTCGTGCCAATGGTGTTGGAATTCCTTTTTCATTTAATACAGAAATCAACGCCTCTCCTATTCCCAACTGTGTTAATACTTCTTTAGTATCGTAATATTCAGAATCTGGATAGTTTTCTGCGGCTAATTTAATTGCTTTTCTATCTTTTGCTGTAAAGGCACGTAAGGCATGTTGAATCTTCATTCCTAACTGTGCTAATACGTCTTCCGGAACATCTTTTGGATTTTGTGTTACAAAGTATAATCCTATTCCTTTAGATCGAATTAATTTTACGATGCTTTCTATTTGACTTAACAACGCTTTTGAAGCTTCATCAAATACTAAATGGGCTTCATCTATAAAAATCACCAATTCTGGTCGACCACTATCTCCTTGTTCTGGAAAAGTTTCATATACCTCAGCTAGTAACTGTAGCATAAAGGTTGAAAACAGTTTTGGTCTATCTTGAATATCTGTTAAACGTAGTACAGAAATAACACCACGTCCGTTTTCATCAATACGAGTTAAATCGTCAACATCAAATGATTTTTCTCCGAAGAATAAATCACCTCCTTGTTGCTCAATTTCAACAATTTTTCTAAGAATAGCCCCAGTACTTGCGGTAGAAATTCGTCCGTATTCTTTTTTAATCTCTTCTTTTCCTTCATTGGTTATGTATTGAAGGATTTTCTTGAAGTCTTTTAAGTCTAATAACGGTAATTGGTTATCATCACAATATTTAAAAATAATCGCTACAATTCCAGATTGTGTTTCAGTCAAATCTAAAATACGTGATAATAAAACAGGTCCAAATTCAGAAACTGTAGCACGTAAACGGACTCCGTTTTGTTCTGAAATAGATAAAATTTCTATTGGAAATTTTGTTGGAGTAAATGGTATTCCGATTTTTTCGTGGCGTTCATCAATCTTAGCATGCCCAGGACTTGGTTGTGCTAATCCACTTAAGTCTCCTTTTACATCCATTAACAATACAGGTATTCCTTTTTCTGACATGTTTTCTGCCAGCACTTGTAAGGTTTTTGTTTTTCCTGTTCCTGTTGCTCCAGCTATTAATCCGTGACGGTTTAATGTTTTTAAAGAAATATTTACATGAGCGTTTGTTACAGTTTCTTCTCCTAACATTCCTGCTCCTAGCGTAATAAACTCTCCTTTTGTTGTATAGCCCTCTTTGATGTAATTGAAAAACTCTTCGGTTTTACTCATTATTTATGACCTTTTTTGTGATAAAAACACGTAAAAGTAACAAAAATCATTCATTAATTTTTAATGTTGCCTATCTTTGCACTCTTATGTTGAAAAAAGAAGTACAAGAGTTAATTAATACAGGAGAAATGCTTCCGTTAATGGAAGAATTTTACACGATTCAGGGAGAAGGGGCACACACTGGTACTGCTGCTTATTTTATTCGTATTGGTGGTTGCGATGTAGGTTGCCATTGGTGTGATGTAAAAGAAAGCTGGGATGCTAATTTACATCCGCCTACAAAAACGGATATTATTGTTGAAAATGCAAAGAAATATGCCGAAACTGTGGTAATTACAGGTGGAGAGCCTTTAATGTGGAGTTTAGACTATATTACAGGGCAACTTCAAGAAAAAGGTATTAAAACACATATTGAAACTTCTGGAGCGTATGACTTTTCTGGGGTTTGGGATTGGTTTTGTTTATCGCCTAAAAAAACAAAATTACCTTTAGAACGTGCTTATCAAGAAGCAGATGAGTTGAAAATGATTATTCATAATAAAAATGATTTTCAGTTTGCTGAGGAACAGGCCGCTAAAGTTGGTAAAAAATGTAAGTTGTTTTTACAACCTGAATGGAGTAAAAAGGAAAAAATGACTCCACAAATTATTGATTATGTGATGGAGCATCCACAATGGAAAATTTCCTTACAAACCCATAAGTATTTAAATATACCATAAACAAAAAGCAACCTAGTTAGGTTGCTTTTTTAATATTCATTAGGCTCTATATGAATTAAAACATGCCCCAAGTCTGGGAGTTTTTCTCTTAAATAGTCTTTTAATTTATGAGCAATATCGTGTCCTTCTTTTACTGTAATAGTACTATCTACAATGGCATGTAAATCTACATGATATTTCATTCCTGCTTTACGAACAAAGCATTTTTCTGTTCCTAAAACACCTGCTACTTCCATAGATTTTTCTCTTATTTCTTCTATTAAATCGTCATATACATGTTCATCCATTATTTCACCCAAAGCTGGTCTAAAAATTAGATAACTATTGTATAAAATAAAGAACGAAGCCAATAAAGCTGCCCAATCATCAGCAGTTTCATAACCTTCTTTAAAAATAAGTGCTATTGAAATCCCTATAAATGCCATTAAAGAAGTAATTGCATCACTTCTATGATGCCACGCATCTGCTTTTAAGGAAGAACTATTGGTTTCTTTACTCTTTCTGATAACCACTTGAAAAGATATTTCTTTCCAAATAATAATTGCTCCTAAAACAAGTAACGTCCACGGTTTAGGAGTTTTGTGTGGAGTTTGGATATTCTGTATACTTTCATAGGCAATAATTGTAGCCGAAGTTACCAAAAAAGCTACTACTACAAAGGTGATTAAAGGTTCTATTTTTCCGTGTCCGTATGGGTGATTTTTATCTGCAGGTCTTTTCGCATATTTCAACCCTAACAACACTAAAAGAGAAGAAAAAATATCGGTAGTAGATTCAATTGCATCTGCTATTAATGCGTATGAGTTTCCGAAAATACCTGCTAATCCTTTAATAATTGCTAAACTAGTATTGCTTAAAATACTAAAATAGGTGGTTTTTATAGTTAATTCTTCTTTACTCATGAAGTTATAATATTACAATCTCTTTTTATGAGGTAGTACGAAGGTAATTGAAATGTATTGAAAAAAAAAGACTCGCCAGTTGGCGAGTCCTTTGGATAGTTTATAAAACTACCACTTTAACAACAATTAATAGTTAATAACGAATGAAAAATTAGTTCCAGCCTCCTCCTAAGGCTTTATATACTTTTACATTTGCTAATAATTGATCTCTTTTCGTCTCTATGATTTCAATTTTAGACTCTAATGCTTCTCTTTGTGTTAGCAACACTTCTGTATATTCTGCTCTTGCTGATTTAAACAAACGAATTGAAAGATCTATAGATTCATTTAACGCTTCTACTTGTTGCTTTTTTAAATCGTAACTATTTTTCAAGTTGTCAATTTTTGAAAGCTCATTGGCTACTTCTAAATACGCATTTAAAATAGCTCTTTCGTATTCATAAACAGCTTGTAATTGTTTATTATTAGCAGTTTTATAAGCTGCTTTTATTGCATTTCTATTGATTAAAGGCCCTACAATATCTCCTGCTAAAGAATAGACTAACGATTCTGGTGTTGATGTTAAAAACTTAGGTTTAAATGCTTGTAACCCCACTCCTGCTTTAATTCCTATTGATGGATAAAAATTAGCTCGTGCTATTTTGGTATTCAATTTAGCTGCTGCTAACTCGTATTCAGCTCTCCTTAAATCGGGTCTGTTTTGTAACAGTTGTGATGGAATTCCTGCTTTTACTCCTTCAATAGGTTTGTCTATAAAATTATCTGAGTTTCTTTCTATAGGTTGTGGGTACCTTCCTACTAAAAAGTTAATTTTATTTTCGGTTTCTACAATCTCTTGTTGAAGTTCGTATAGGTGACTTTGGTTTTTAAGTACACTCGCTTCAAACCTACGTACTGCTAATTCTGTTGTTCTTGCGGCTTGCTTTTGAAGCTTTACCATTTGCAATGCATTTTTTTGAATCTCTAAGTTTTGTGAAACCATAGATAATTCATTATCTAATGCTACTAATTCGTAATATGAATTTGCAATTTCTGAAACCAAATTAGTTACCATAAAGTTTTTTCCTTCAACACTAGCTAAGTATTCTAATACTGCTGCTTTCTTCTCATTTCGTAACTTCTTCCATACATCTAGCTCCCAAGAAGCTGAAAGTCCTATTGAAAAATCAGTTAATGGTTCAGGAAATTTTTCACCTTCGCGGATATCTAAATTTTCTTCTACAGCACCATTTCTAGTATACTTCCCAACCTTTTCTAATTCAGCTCCTGCATACATATTTACAAACGGTAAATACTCACCTTTTTTTGCTTTGATGTTATTTTTTGAAATAGCTACTTGTTGTAACATTATGTTCAACTCTTGGTTCTTTGATAAAGCTGTATCTATCAGAGAAATTAAATGTGAATCTGAAAAAAAGTCACGCCATTGAATAGTAGCTGTACTTAATGAGTCTGCTGGTTGATTCTTAAAATTCTCTGGTACTGCTTTGTTCTCCTCTCTTAATACTTGATTTGGCACGCAAGAGCACAAAATTAAGAGGACAAGCACACTTAAAAAGTGTGCTTTTTTTATTACAAATGAACTTCTTCGTTTAGTTTTCATTGTTTTCTCTTTTAATTATTTTCTTTAGAAGTTTTTTAAGCTCTGTTATTTTAACTTTTGTTTTACTTCCTTCAACTTCATTTATTCTTATAAATTCTTCAGAAACTGGTTCATTAGCTTCGTCTTTAATTAAGCTTCTTCCATCACTCATTTTAGCAAATATGTAATAGAGACCTGGTATAATTAAAACTCCGAAAATGGTTCCTATTAACATTCCTCCTAAAGCTGACCCACCAATAGTTCTGTTTCCAATAGCTCCTGCTCCGTGAGCTATAACTAACGGTATTAATCCTGCTATAAATGCAAATGAAGTCATTAAAATTGGCCTGAATCGTTCTTTAGCTCCTTCAATAGCTGCTTCAAAAATTGTAGCTCCCTGGCTTCGTTTTAGTACTGCAAATTCTACAATTAACACTGCATTTTTACCTAATAAACCAACCAGCATTATTATTCCGATTTGTGCATATACATCATTCGCTAGGCCCATTAGTTTTAAGAGTGTGAATGACCCGTACACTCCTACTGGAAGTGAGAAAATCACTGCTAATGGCAGTATAAAACTTTCGTATTGTGCTGCTAACACAAAGTATACAAAAGCTAATACAATGATGAAAATATACACTGATTCATTACCTCTTTGTGCTTCATCATAGGTAAGTCCTTCCCAGGCAACATCATACCCTCTTGGTAATTCTTTTGCTGCTACTTCTTTAATTGCGTTAATAGCATCTCCACTTGTGTATCCTGATGCTGGTAACCCTCTAATAGCTGCTGAATTATATAAATTGTATCGTGTTATCTCATTAGGTCCTAGTTTTTTTTCTAAACTCATGAACGCTGAATAGGGCACCATTTTTCCTTCCTCATTTTTAACATATAGCTTTTCTAAATCTGAAGGGATTCTCCTGTATTCTGGCGCTGCTTGTGTATACACTTTAAAAAATCTACCAAAACGAATAAAACCTTGTTCATAGGTACTACCTATTAAAATGTTTAGGTTTTCCATGGCTTTACCAATGGTTACTCCTTTTTGCATCGCTTTTTTATTGTCGATTTTTAATTCGTACTGCGGATAGTTTGCAGAATAAAAAGTAAATAAACCTGTAAGCTCTTTTCGTTTTGATAACGATTCCATGAATTTGTTATTGATACGTTCAAACTCGTGGTAGTCTGTTGAGTTTGTTTTATCTAATAAACGCATTGAGAATCCTCCTGAAGATCCAAAACCTGGTACTGCTGGTGGTTCAAAATATTCTATAACCGCCCCTAAGTCTTTGGTTTCTTCTTCTAATTCTTCTATGATTTCGTGAACTGAATGATGACGTTCTGACCATGGTTTTAAGTTAATTAAACAGGTACCTGCATTGGATCCTCTACCTTCGGTCATAATTTCATATCCTGCTAAAGATGAAACGGATTCTACTCCTTCGGTTTCTTCACAAATCTGTTGTAGTTTTCTTGCTACTTCATTTGTACGTTCTAAGGTAGCACCTGGTGGTGTTTGAATAATAGCATAGATCATTCCTTGATCTTCACTAGGGATAAAACCTGCTGGTAATGTTTTATTGGTAATAAATATTCCTGCACAGAAAGCTAGTAATACTCCAAAGGTTAACATTCTTCGTGCTACGATTCTGTTTAACACTTTTACATATTTTCCTGTAAGCTTTTCAAATCCTTTGTTAAACCAATCAATAAATTTATCTATTATTGATTTTTTTCTTTCTTTTCCGTGGTTATTCTTCAACATCATTGCACACAATACTGGTGTTAATGTTAATGCTACCACTGCTGAAATAATGATGGAACCCGCCATTGTTATAGAGAACTGTCTGTAAAAAACTCCTACGGGTCCTGTCATAAATGAAATTGGTACAAATACAGAAACCATAACCAATGTAATTGCTAAAATAGCTCCTCCTATTTCTCCTAATGCTGCTTTGGATGCTTGATAAGGTGTTAGATGTTCTTTCTCCATTTTTAAATGGACTGCTTCTACAACTACAATAGCATCATCTACCACAATACCAATGGCTAATACTAATGCAAACAAGGTAATTAAGTTTATTGAAAGCCCAAAAAGTTGCATTACAAAGAACGCTCCAATCAAAGATACTGGTACTGCTATAATTGGAATTAAGGTTGATCGTAAATCTCCTAAAAAGAGAAACACCACAATTGCCACTAAAATAAAGGCATCTCTAAGTGTATGTATTACTTGTTCTATTGAGGCATCTAAAAAGTTAGAAACGTCATAACTAATTTTAAAATCAATCCCTGGTGGTAGATCTTCTTTTAATTCTTTTAGTTTTTCTTTTACCGATGCTATTACATCACTACCATTACTTCCAAAAGTTTGTTTTAAAACAATAGATGCTGATGGATGCCCATCTAAGTTTGAGTAAATATCGAAGAATTCACTCCCTAATTTTACTTCGGCAACATCTTTTAACTTTAAAATTTCTCCTTCTTCATTTGCTCGAATAATAATGTCTTTGTACTGATCTGGTTCGTTATACCTATTTTGATAGGTAAGTACGTATTCTAGTGATTGTGATTTGATTCCTGAACTTCTTCCTAATCTTCCGGGTCTTGCCAAAATACTTTGGTCTTCCATCGCTTCTAAAATTTCTTCTGCAGAAATATTATAGGCTCTCATTCGGTCGGGTTTTAACCAAACTCTCATCGCATATTTTCTACTTCCTAAAATTTTAGCACTAGCGATACCGTTGATTCGTTGAATTTCTGGTATCATTTTGGTATATGCATAGTTGTATAGGAACTTTTCATCGTTATTTTTTTCTTTACTAAAAAGGTTCACATACATTAACATACTTGGTTGTACTGGAGTAATAATTACTCCTTCTCGCTGTACTAATTCAGGTAATAAAGGCATTACTTGATCTACCCTTGTTTTTACCCTTACTACTGCTTGGTTGGGATCTGTACCGGGTTCAAAAATTACACGTAAGGTTCCTTCTCCTGCACTTGTAGCATCAGAAGCGATATAACGCATTCCTTGTACTCCATTGATTGCTGTTTCTAGAGGAATTAGTGTTGAGTTTACCAATACATCTGCACTTGAACCTGGGTATGCTATAAATATGTTTACCGTTGTTGGTGCAATTTGTGGAAACTGTGATATTGGGAGTTGTTTTATTGATAACAACCCCGTAAAAACAACTATTATCGAAATAACAATTGCTAGTACTGGTCTTTTTATAAATTGACTAAACATGTTTTGTTGAATTTTAGTTTTTGATTACTCTGCATATAAGTCTAAACTAGACATTACAGCATTTGGCTCTTTAAACTCAACATGTATCTTTTGTTGATCTTTTACCATACGGATTCCTTCTAACAATATTTTATCGTTTTCTGTAAGTCCTTTTTCTACTATAAATAAGTGTGGTAATTCTGCTTCTACAGTAATTTCTCGTTGTTTTACTGTATTGTTTTTATCTACTACAAAAACATATTTTTTATCTAATACTTCAAAAGTGGCTTTTTGTGGAATTATTAAGGCTCCTTCGTATGGAACTTCCATTAAAATACTTCCTGTTTCTCCGTGTCTTAAAATTCCATCTGGATTTGGGAAAGTTGCTCTAAAGGCAATGTTTCCTGTTTCATTGTTAAACTCTCCTTCAATCGTTTCTACTATTCCTTTTTGATTGAATGGTTTGTTATTTGCCATTAAAAGTGTTACTTCTTTTTTCTTGTCTTTATCTTGACTCATTATATAGTCTAGATATTCTGTTTCTGGCACATTAAAATATACCCACATTTTACTGTTGTCTGATAGTGTTGTTAGGAGTTCTCCTTCATCTAACAAACTTCCTTTTCTAACGTGTAGGTGATCCATTATACCATTAAACGGAGCCTTAATACTTGTAAAACCCAAGTGTGTTTGGGCTAGCATTACTTCAGCTTTTGCTTTTTCGTAATTTGCTTTTGCTAAGGCTAATTCGTTTTTAGAAACTACGTTTCCTTCTGCTAATAATTCCGTGTTTTTATATTCAATTTCAGCAGCTTTTGCTTCTGCTTTTGCTTTTTGTAAATCTGCCTTATAAACATTTGCTGATATTTGAAACATGTTTTGTCCTTTTTTTACATGCTGTCCTTCATCAACAAATACTTTCTTTAAATATCCTTTTTCAAGCGCCCTCAATTCTATGTGCTGAATGGCATGTATTTGACTTACATAATCTTTGGTTATTGATGTATCTTTTTTAATGGGATTGGTTACAAGGAACTTTGTTTCTGGGTGTTTAGATTCCTTTTTTGATTCGCAGCTAATGTTAATTAATAGCGCAAATAGACTCATGAAAATGAAGTTTTTTTTCATTTTTTGTATGTATTTGTAAAGTTAGAGTGAGTGTGTAACCATTGAATACCAATGGTTATTCTAAAAATTTAATTAAATTTTTATGTGGGGTATATAAAGTAAGCTAAATAAAAGCTTTAGGTTTACTTTACCGAAGAGGGTATCAAATTATAAAAACTTGAAATTTAATATGCAATTTTAAAATAGCACTATAAGTGTACTCTTTAAAGCGTTGTGCTTTTTCTTTTACTACACAAAACTGGCACTCAAAAAACTGCGCATGTAAAATGGCTGATAAGTAACTTCCGAATTTTGACAAACTTTCATCTACTTCATTTTCGTCTTGGGTTTTGTCTTCAATTTCACTGATTTCGAAATAACTCTCCCTTTCAGAATCTTGATATTTTTCGCTAAAAACGTAATTACTGATGTGTTGAGTAATAAATTGTGGCTCTTCTTTTACGTTTACAGATTTAAAAGTAGCCACTGAGGTAGTTGTATCAAAAGTCTTTTGGTCTGCATATGATGTAGACCATCCTTTTAATAAAAGTATTAATAAAAATAGATATTTATTAAATGTATTACTCATTTCAATCGGCAAAATTATAGATATATATTCATTTAACAAATAATTCGTATTGTAAAATATTTATAAAACAAAAAAACTCGCCGATTGGCGAGTTTTAATAGTATGTTTTTTAGGATATAAAGCTATTCTTTATAAACTCCCATATTTTCGTATTTCTCCATACGCTGAGCTATCAACTCTTTATCTTTAAGCTTATTAAGTTCTTCGTACGCTTTTATAATTTGCTCTTTAACAGCTTTAAAAGTTCCTTCACGGTCAGAGTGTGCACCTCCTAAAGGTTCTTTTATGATATCATCAACTATTTTTAGTTTCATACCATCTTCTGCCGTTAATTTTAATGCTTCTGCTGCTTTTTCTTTTTCTGACCAACTACGCCATAAAATAGAAGAACAGTTTTCAGGTGAGATAACTGAATACCAAGAGTTTTCTAACATATACACTCTATCTCCTACTCCTATTCCTAAAGCTCCCCCTGAAGCTCCTTCTCCAATAATTATGGTAATAATTGGAGTTTTTAAGCGAGTCATTTCAAAGATATTACGAGCAATTGCTTCTCCTTGTCCACGTTCTTCAGCTTCTAATCCTGGGTAAGCACCTGGAGTATCTACTAAAGTTACTACTGGTATTCCAAATTTTTCAGCCATGCGCATTAAACGTAATGCTTTACGGTATCCTTCTGGGTTTGCCATACCAAAGTTACGATATTGACGTGTTTTGGTATTGTATCCCTTTTGCTGACCTATGAACATAAAAGATTGGTCTCCAATCTTACCTAGTCCACCAATCATAGCTTTATCATCTTTTACACTACGGTCACCGTGTAATTCCATAAATGTATCTCCACAAAGTGCTTTGATATAGTCTAAGGTATAAGGGCGATTTGGATGACGAGATAACTGTACGCGTTGCCATGCCGTTAAATTCTTATATATATCTTTCTTAGCTTTTTCTAATTTTTTTTCAATCTTCTGACATGTAGCTGTAACGTCTACATCACTTTCTTTTCCTATATCAAAACATTTTGCCAACTGATCTTCTAGCTCTTTTATTGGCATTTCAAAATCTAAATATTCCATTGTATTCTTGTATATAGTTTGATTTTCTAATTTACTAGTTAGTTGTTTGTAAAGGCAAACATACTAAAAAATTGTACAGTTTACCTTCATCACTTTTCTTAAAATATTATTTTTTTATAATTTTCTTTTTTATGGAAGAAACATTTTTGAGTACTCCATTTAATAATACTACTATTAAAACAATACAAGCCCCGTAATAAAACTCTGGATTCATTTGTTCTTTTTCTCCAAATATTAATAATGCTAAAATAATAGCGTATATAGGTTCTAAATTAATCGTGAGCATTACTGTATAAGGTGTTAAATACCTCATTACTTGCACTGAAGCTATAAAAGCATAGGCTGTACAAATACTACTTAAAATGAATAAATATATCCAGTCACTTGTTTGTAATTGAAAAAACTCTATTGAAAATTTTTGTGTAAATAATAAATATATAGTTACTCCTAAAACTCCAAATAATAACTGATAAAATGAAATAGTATTTGCTTCGTGTTTTTTTATAAACAAACCGTTTAGTACTGAAAATAATGCGGAAAGAAATGCTGAAATTAATGCATAAATAATACCTAGTGTATACTGACTTTCAAAATTAAAAATAATGTACAATCCCATTATTACTAACAAGCCTAATACTATTTCTATTGTTTTTATTCTTCTTTTAAAAAAGAAAGGTTCTATAAATGAGGCAAAAAAAGCTCCAGTACTCATCATTACTAAAGCTACAGATACATTTGATACTTTTATTGCTTTGAAAAATGTTATCCAGTGTACTGCTATAATTACTCCTGAAATGGCAAACTTAATTAATGCTTTTTTTTCTACTTTAAATGACTTCTTCCTTATTAAAAAATATAAAGCAATAAAACCTACTGCTAACAACATTCTAAACCAAACTAAAGGTACTGCATCAATTGATATTAATGCGCCTAAAATAGCTGTAAACCCCCAAATAAATACGATTAAATGTAAGAGTAAGTAATTCTTTAATTTATCTCCTTGCATTGAAATATAAATAAACAGCGTATAAACCAAATACCACATTAGGTCCCCAAACATTTAACAATGCATTTGCTCCTGCTACAGCTCCTAATACTTCTGCTACTTTTAAAAAGAATACATAAATAAACATAACGCTTATACCTATTGCCAAATTAACTCCTATGCCTCCTCTAGTTTTCCTATGTGCTAGTCCTACCGCAATTAACGTTAATATGTAGCTCGCAATTGGTAAACTTGTTCTCTTATATAATTCTACTAAATAAGCATTTAAGTTTTTTATTCCTCTTTTTCTAGACACTTCAATAAACTTAATCAACTCTGGTGAGTTCATTTCTTGTGCCATTATATTTTTATAATTAAAATCTTCTGGTGTAAATGTAAATGTAGTATCTAAACTTTTCCCCGAAAAGATACTATCTCTTTCTTTAAAAATTTTTCGTTCTTTCCAGTTATATAATTTAAACGTACTATCTTTTTCCTTCCAATTAATATTATCAGCTATAAGTTTCTTTTTTAATTTAATACCGTCATATAAATCTATTGAAAAATTATAGCCTGAATTTCTTTTTAAATCAAAACTTTGAATGTATACATAAGTACTATCATTCAATTGTAAGCTAAACTCTCGGATGGAATTATCTGCATACTTTTTTTTCTTTAAATACTTCTTTTCAAAAGCTTTTCGTGTTTTACTACTTGAGGGTACAAAAAAATGGTTCATTGAGAGTGCTATTGCACAAACTATAGTTGCTCCTATAAAATATGGAAATAAAAAACGTGTGAATGATACTTGTGAGCTATTGATTGCTACAATTTCTGTGTTACTTGCCAGCTTAGAAGTAAATAGTATAACTGCTATAAACAATGCTAATGGCATAAATGTATTAGCATAGTAAATAATAAAGTTTTTATAGTAATCGTTAACTATTTCAAACAATGTTAAATTTTCTTCTCGTAAAAACTTATCAACTTTTTCTGCAATATCAATAGCTACCGCAATAGGTATTAAAATAAGTAATGTAAACAGAAAAGTTACTAAGTAACGTTTTAATATGTACCAATCTAGTATTTTCAAATTACAAACGTTTATCCATTTGTTTTACCATTTTGTCTTTCCATTCAGTAAAATCTCCTGCTATTATGTGTTTACGTGCTTCACGAACTAACCATAAATAAAACCCTAGGTTATGAATAGAAGCTATCTGCTTTCCTAACATTTCTCTTGCAGCAAATAAGTGACGTAAATAGGCTTTAGAATACATGGTATCTACCCAAGTAATGCCCATTTCATCAATTGGAGAAAAATCGTTTTCCCACTTTTTATTTTTAATATTTATGCTACCGTGTGCTGTAAATAACATTCCGTTACGTGCATTACGAGTTGGCATTACGCAATCGAACATATCAACTCCTAACGCTATGTTTTCTAAAATATTAATTGGTGTACCAACTCCCATTAAATAACGTGGTTTGTCTTCTGGTAAAATTTCAGTAACCACTTCTGTCATTGCATACATTTCTTCAGCAGGTTCTCCTACTGATAATCCTCCTATCGCATTTCCTTCTGCTCCTGAGTTTGCTATATACTCTGCTGATTGCTTACGTAAATCTTTGTATGTACTTCCTTGTACAATTGGAAATAAAGACTGACTATATCCATATTTTGGAGGCGTGTTATCAAAGTGTTTTATACAACGATCTAACCAACGGTGAGTCATGTGCATAGATCGTTTTGCATAGTTATAATCACAAGGGTATGGCGTACACTCATCAAAAGCCATAATTATATCTGCTCCAATGGTACGCTGTGTTTCCATTACATTTTCTGGTGTAAAAAAATGTGTAGAGCCGTCAATATGACTTTTAAACTTTACTCCTTCTTCATTTATCTTCCTTCTTCCTGACAAAGAGTATACTTGATATCCTCCACTATCAGTTAAAATATTACGATCCCAATTCATGAACTTATGTAAGCCTCCTGCAGCTTCTAAAGTTTCTAATTTTGGACGTAAGTATAAATGATATGTATTTCCTAAAATAATATCAGGATTGATTTCGTCTTTTAATTCTGATTGATGTACTCCTTTAACCGTAGCTACTGTACCTACAGGCATGAATATTGGAGTTTCTATAGTTCCATGATCAGTAGTAATAACGCCTGCGCGTGCTTTACTTTTTGGATCGGTTATTTTTAAGTCAAATTGCATAAGTGGCAAAGATACACATGTAAGTTGAATGTTTAAAAGTAGATAGTTAAAAGTTTCTTATTACTAATTTTTAACTTTTTCTTCTTCTTCCAAACTTGGATTTAAAACTTGCTTCCTTCTTTGGTTGTTTGTTATTTTGAGGAGAGGCTTTTTGATTCTTTTTTTCTGCTTCTTCGTATGTTTTTGACGAACCTGCTACGAGTTTATTAATTTCATCCATTTCTTTAGATGATAATTCACGCCACTCTCCTACTTTTAAACTTCCTAAAGTTACGTTCATAATACGTGTGCGTTTTAATTTCTTTACATCATATCCTAAGTATTCACACATACGTCTTATTTGACGATTTAAGCCTTGTATTAAAATTATTTTAAATGTGGTATCATTTATACGTTCTACCTTGCATTTCTTTGTTACAGTTCCTAAAATAGGAATTCCATTACTCATTCTTTTTATAAAGCGCTCATCAAAAGGTTTATTAACCGTAACAATGTATTCTTTTTCGTGGTTATTCCCTGCTCGTAATATTTTGTTTACAATATCTCCATCATTGGTTAAAAAAATTAATCCTTCTGAAGGTTTATCTAAGCGACCAATAGGAAATAGTCGTTGTGGATGCCCCACAAATTTCACGATATTTTTACGTTCTTTACTATCAGTAGTACAAACAATGCCTTTAGGTTTGTTTAATGCTATATGTATCGTTTTGGGTTTTGCTTTTAATGGTTTTCCATCAATTTTTACCACATCTCCTTCATGAACTCTGTTTCCTAACTGGGTAGGGTTTCCATTTATGGTAACTCTTCCTTCCGTAATAAAGCGTTCTGCTTCACGACGTGAACAAATACCTGTACTACTAATGTACTTGTTAAGATTTATTGATGTATCGTTATTATTGTTTTCCATGTAATCAAAAAAAAGACAGTCTCAAAAGTACTAAATATTGTCATTTCACGAATTAAGAGAATCAGATTTCTCGACTTCGCTCGAAATGACATACTTTCGAGACTGTCTTGTATGTTTTAGATTTTATCTTTTAAAACATGATCATTTTTTGTGTACAACGTGCTAAACTTGGCCTTCTTTCATAATCAAACCCAAGTGTAATCATGTGTGTTCCGTAATTATAATCTTGTGTTTTATTCATATTGATACTAAAACCATACGACATGTAAAGATTATTTTTCTTTAAACCAAGTAATGGTGCAATAGCATTTGGTTGAAAAAACTGGTCATTTAAGAACGTATAACTTAAACCAGCCCAAACATATCCATCTCTAATTCCTCTTCTTGCTTTAATATTCATATCTGTTCTAGAGCGTTTATCGGCTTCTCTATACTCTACTAGCATTGATGGCTCTAACTCAAAGTTTCTGCTTAATTTCGTAAAGGTGTAAGATGTAAAAAGCACATACTTTCTTAGTACTTCTGGTTCACCGGTTTGAAAATCCTCTATCTCTTTATTTAAGATGTTCATAATGTTTGCACTAATACTAAATCGTTCGTAACGATATAACAAACCTACATCAAAGTTTGAATTGTTTAAAGTTCTGTTTGATACTGTTTGTCCTGAGTTATTTTCTGATGTATCAATACCAAATTGCGTAAAGCTATAACTTAAAGCAAACGATAGAAAACTATCATGAAAGTCACTTAATGTTAAGTGACTTGCAAATGACAATTTTGCTCCTTTTTGAGTGGTATACCCGTTTTTATCATTAAATAACGTGATTCCTCCTCCAAAAGTATCTGCGATACGTGCTTCAACTGTTAATGATTGTGTATCGGGTGCGTCTTTAACTCCAATCCACTGGCTTACTCCATTTAATCTAACCTGTAAACCTGTTCCTATACCTGCATAGGTTGGGGAAATTAAAAATGGATTGTCTGCCAAATGACTTACATATTGGGGTAATTCTACTTCTTGTGCAGCAAGTTTTACACTACTAAATACTACACTTAAAATTATTACTATTTTTCTCATTTCTTTTTATCTATATAGTGTAAAGTGTCCCATTATTTTCTTCTCTTGACCTGATAACTCTTTAAAGTAAATAGTATACCAATAATCTCCTGATGGTAATGGTGTACCTTCATAAGTACCATCCCATCCTTCTACAGAACCTTTAAACTCGGCAATGTTACGTGCATATCTGTCGTAAATAAACACTTGAATATCATGATATTCTTCTACTTCACGAGGGTACCAATAATCATTTGTTCCATCTCCGTCTGGAGTAAATAAGTTTGGAACGAAAATAGTAATATACTCTCCTCTTATAGTTACTGTTTCCTCACAGCCTCTAGCATCTCTTACCGTAATAGTGTAATCTTTTGTTTGTAAGATTAAGAACTCATTATCTGATCCAAAATCACCTCCATCTACACTATACTCATAAGGTGGTAATCCAAAATCTGCATTGGCTATTAAAGTATTCTTAACCGAATCATCAATATCTAAGGTTAATGCTTGAATATCTTCAATACTAATTGGACTACTAGTAGAACTTTCAGAACATGAAGTTATTGTATGTGTTGCTGTAACATAGTATCCTGTTCCTGCTGGTACATCAATAAATTCTCCTGTATTATTTGTTACTACAGGGTTTCCTATTCCGTCATATAATGTGTAAGACATATTAGCTCTATATGCTTCATCAACTATTGCTTTAATAATATTTCCTACCTCACAGGTATATGCAAAATCAACTGTTAATTGTAAATCTACTGGTTCAGCCGTAGTTACTCTAATTGGGTCTGCAACATTACAACCTGCTTCATCTCTTACTGTAATGTAGTAAGACGTACCTGCTTGGATGTTTTCTGCTGCTCCTAACACAATTGTATTCGTTGTATATGGTGTAGGTTGTTCTATATTATTAATACTTACGTAGTAAGGTTGTGTTCCTCCTTGTACATCTAACTCTATTGTTGGAGTTGCATTATTAATACAAGTTTGTTCTGTAACTCCTACCAATGTTGCTGTAAATTGTTGTGGTTGATCAATAACTACATCAATAGTATCAATACATCCAACCTTATCTTTAACAGTAATGGTATACGTACCTGCTGTTAAATTTCTGAACACATTATCGGTAACAAATTTATTTGTTGGGTCTGTACTAATATTGTATTCATATCCTGTTAAGTTTCCTCCTGAGGCTAATACTGTAATAGTACCATCATTTCCTCCAAAACAACTTACATCTGTATGGTTTTCAGCAACTACTAAAGGTTCTGGTTCTACAATAGGATGTGGTGCAGTATCTTCTGTACATACTTCTCCAAATCTATTAGTACTTCTTACTCTAATTTTATATGTACCAACATCTAAACCTCCAAAAGTATTTGATGTTGTCCATGTTCCATCAATCGGATTATTACTACCATCTAACAGTTGGTATTCGTAATTACCGAAACCGCCTGCTACAGTTGCTGATAACACTCCATTAGCATCTCCATTACAGGTAACAAATCCTGAATCAACTACTAAAGTTGGTACTAAAGGTTCGTATGCATTGACTGTTACTACAACTGTATCTTCACAATTATTATCATCACGTACATAGAATGTTTGAGAACCTGAACTTACGCTTATAAACGTATTGTTAGGAACAAAATTCACTCCATCGTTACTATATTCATAATTGCCTGTGCCTCCTATTGCACTCACTACTACGGTTGCATAACGGTTATTACAAGTTATATCTGCAGTGATATTTGCCGAAGCTTCTACTTCTGAAGGATCAATTATATCCACCTGCTCTGTATACGTACAGCTATATTTATTATCTCTAACAGTTACTGTGTAATTAGTACCCGCTGGTAAATTGCTAAATGTATTTGATAACTGTTCTACTTGCGTTACTCCGTCAGGATAGGTTAAAATATAACTATAACTTACAGTTGCATCTTGTGTTTGACCTCCTGTTACATTAGTTACTTGAATGGTTGCCGTTCTTTCTCCTTCACATAAGTTTGGAGTAACGGTTACATCTGCTGCCATAGGTGTAGTTGGCTGTAATGTAAATGTAAATGTTTCTTCACAACCTGTAACATCTCTAACTGTTGCTGTATAATTACCTGCTATTAACCCAGTAATTCTTCTATTACTATCAAAATTTTGAATTGGTGTAGCTGGTGTTAAATCATTTACTAATTGATACTCATACGGTGCCCAACCTCCTTGAGCTTCTAACAAGATTTCTCCAGAACCAGGAAAACCACATTTAATATACGTAGGTGTACCAGTTAATGCCAAGGCAGTTGCTGGTTCTTCAATTATAAAGTTTTCACTTTGTGCTTCACAGAATGGTGTATTCGTCATACTTACAACCACATAATATTCACCTGCTACTAAATTAGTAGTAATTGTTTCTGGAGTACCTCCTGTACCATTTCCTAATGTAATAGCAGTTGGGTTACCTACTTCAAATACTTCGTAAGTATAAACATCTGTATATGGTGTAGCTGCACTAAAATCTATTGTTGCACTTCCTGTACCACCAAAACAAGCTCTTTGAACATTACTTACTAATATATCAAAGGTAGGTTCTGGTTCTACCGTGTGATATACTTCTAAAGTACATCCTGTTGCTGCATTGTATATCTCAATTGTGTAATCATCAACCGGTACGTTATTAAATACTGCTGCATCTGCATCTGATACCACATTTAATGTTCGTGTATAAGGAGTAGCTCCTGTTCCTGTTATTGTATACTGAATATTTGGTAATGCTGGCACTACTTTTACAGTGATATTCTCTCCTGTATTACAGTCTGTATTTTTTTCTACTTTGATATCTGCTCCTGTCATTGGAGTAAATGGAGCTATCCTTACTACTCTAGATACAAAACAATCTGTATTTTCATCATATACTTTTACTGTATAATCTCCTCCAGCTAAATTAGTTGATATATATGTAAAGTTACTATCGTCTTGTAATACATCACCTGTTGCATTATCTTCAAACACAACTCGAACATAGTTTCCTGTTCCTCCTATAATCGCTGCCTTATCAACTGTAATTATAGCATTGTTTGTTGTATTAGTTCCTGCCGTACAAGCAAACTGTGTTACAGTAATGGCGTTTGAAATATCAATAATATCATTTTGATTAATACTTACAGTTACATCTGTTGTACATCCATTTACTCCGGTAGCTGTAACTATATAGTCATCTTCTGGTAAGTTCGCAAATACCGTATCACTTCCTGTTAAAACAGCATTATATGTTCCTGATACATTATTAATCTCATAACTTAATGGTAAAATACCATTATCTACTGGTGAAACTGTAACTTCTCCTGTTGATGTTCCGAAACAAATATCTGTTACTGTAGCTACTGCCGTGAAATTAGGAGTTTCAGCATCTTGAATTTCAATAGTTTTAGCTACTGAACATTCTGGTGTTGCTCCTGTATCATAAACTGTTACGGTATATACTCCTGCTACCGTAGGATTCAGCGTTAATGTTGTACCTGCTAAATTCGTTCTTCCTACTGCTATACTTGGTCCTGCAACTTCATAAGCATAACTACTAGATCCTGAAGTTACTTCTAATGCTACAGTTGCTGCCATTGGTGCATTACATGTTAACTTCTTAGTCTCTGTTAATGTAAATACTAAATCTGGTGTTATTGTAACATCCGTTGGGGTACCTTCTGTACATCCATTTGAATCTACAACATTTACTGTATAAGCATCTGCTGCTAAATTGGTAAATGTATAATTTGCAGCATTCAGTATTTGCGTTTCTACTACTCCACTTCCGTTAGATAATGTATAAGTATATGTACCTGTACCTCCTGTTGCTGTTACTGATATACTTCCTCCTATTGAAGAATCGCATGAATTGTCATTCTCAGTTACTGTAAATGTTACCGCTGCTGGATTTGCTATGACTACTTGATCAGTTGACTCACAATATAATCCGACAGCACCATTTTTATCTCGTACTACTACTCTATAATCTCCTGCTGGTAAGTTCGTAAAGATATTGTTTGAACTAAACGTGTTACCTGCATAAGCAACTCCTGGGGTAGCTGTTTCTTCTAATTGGTACACATAATCTCCCCAACCTCCTGATCCAGTGGCTGTAATAGTAGCATCTGAACCATTGTAACAGCTTACTACTGGATTGGTAACTCCTGTTACTGATAACGAATCTGCTGGCTCTGCAATGGTAAAGTTTGCACTTTGTGCTTCACAGAATGGACTGTTAGTTCCCATATCTATTCGTACATAGTACTCTCCTGCTACCAATCCTGTGATTGTTTCTGGTGTACCTGCTGTTCCTGTTCCTGTTACTGCCGTTGCTGTACCTGTAGTAGCATCGTAAACAATATAACTATAACCACTTGTGTATGGTGGTGTACTTGGTACAAAACTTAAGACAGCACTTCCATTATTATCTCCTTTACAATCTACATCATCTACATTGGTAATTAAAATATCAAAGGTAGGTTCTGCTTCTACTGTGTGATACTCTGTATATATACAATTGGTATCTCTATTTTCTAACTCTACTCTATAAGTTCCTGTTGCTAATAATGTTGTAAAATCTCCATCTGTATTAGTTCTAGTTTCTAATAGAGCATTCGTATCATCATACAATCTAAATTCAAAATTTGCTAATGCTCCTCCTGTATTTATAGTATAGGTAGCCTCTATATCTTCTCCCTCATTACAATCAATAGTTCTTTGTGGACTAATTGTTACACCTGTAATTGCTACATAAGCATCAATAGTAGTGTTTTCTACTCCTGAACATCCTTTATCGTCATAAACAGTGATTGATACTGGTCCTCCTGAGGTATTCGTTGTACTAAAACTTGTACTCGAACCGTCTTGGGTTATTGGTCCGCTTCCGTCTACTGGGGTATAAACAAATACATAACGTGTATAATTTGTTGAACCTCCTACTGTTCCTGCTGGAATAGTTACCGTAGCAACATCTACAGTATTACCTGCGCTACATCCAAATTGATCTACAACTGGTGTACTCGGTACTATTGGAGCGTATTCATCTATTACAATATCTGTAACGGTGAAAGTACATCCATTCGTTCCTTCTCCTGTAACGGAGTATGTTCCTGGTGGTAAATCTGTTATTACATTTCCTGTAATCGTTCCTGCTGCAGGAATTATACTATAATTTAATGGTAAAATTCCATTGTCTACTGCCGTTAAAGTAATTCTACCCGAATTATCTCCTGAACATAAACTAGCCTCGGCTAATGCTGTGAAACTAGGAATTTCAGCATCTTGAATTTCAATAGTTTTAACTACTGAACATTCTGGTGTTGCTCCTGTATCGTAAACTGTTACGGTATATACTCCTGCTACCGTAGGATTTAGCGTTAATGTTGTACCTGCTAAATTCGTTCTTCCTACTGCTATACTTGGTCCTGCAACTTCATAAGCATAACTACTAGATCCTGAAGTTACTTCTAATGCTACAGTTGCTGCCATTGGTGCATTACATGTTAACTTCTTAGTCTCTGTTAATGTAAATACTAAATCTGGTGTTATTGTAACATTCGTTGGGGTACCTTCTGTACATCCATTAGAATCTACTACATTTACTGTATAAGCATCTGCTGCTAAATTGGTAAATGTATAGTTTGCAGCATTCAGTATTTGCGTTTCTACTACTCCACTTCCGTTAGATAATGTATAAGTATATGTACCTGTACCTCCTGTTGCTGTTACTGATATACTTCCTCCTACTGTGGTATCACATGAATTGTCATTCTCAGTTACTGTAAATGTTACCGCTGCTGGATTTGCTATGACTACTTGATCAGTTGACTCACAATATAATCCGACAGCACCATTTTTATCTCGTACTACTACTCTATAATCTCCTGCTGGTAAGTTCGTAAAGATATTGTTTGAACTAAACGTGTTACCTGCATAAGCAACTCCTGGGGTAGCTGTTTCTTCTAATTGGTACACATAATCTCCCCAACCTCCTGATCCGGTGGCTGTAATAGTAGCATCTGAACCATTGTAACAGCTTACTACTGGATTGGTAACTCCTGTTACTGATAACGAATCTGCTGGCTCTGCAATGGTAAAGTTTGCACTTTGTGCTTCACAGAATGGACTGTTAGTTCCCATATCTATTCGTACATAGTACTCTCCTGCTACCAATCCTGTGATTGTTTCTGGTGTACCTGCTGTTCCTGTTCCTGTTACTGCCGTTGCTGTACCTGTGGTAGCATCGTAAACAATATAACTATAACCACTTGTGTATGGTGGTGTACTTGGTACAAAACTTAAGACAGCACTTCCATTATTATCTCCTTTACAATCTACATCATCTACATTGGTAATTAAAATAT